>JANQJV010000161.1 GCA_028281465.1 Azospirillaceae bacterium
GGTTCCCATTCAACATGAAGACGTCCATCGAACGTCTCGACGGTAACGGGGGCTCCGGCTGAAGAGCCTTCAACCTCCGGTGGTTCATCCGCAGGGTGAGCCAGTTCGCCAAGTTCGCTGTTCTGCATGCCGAGTCTTTACAACAACATAGGCGGCTCTACCAGCCACCAACTGCCGGTTTTAGGGTAATACCAACGGCCCGAAACAAAGACCGGTCCTCGGGTCGCCCTGTTTCGGAGCGCCGACATCCTTGCCGGCTGGACCGCCGGCTTCGTGGAAATCCGCGAAGAACGCAAAGTGCGCCAGAGGCGTTACCGCTGCTCCTGGTTCCCATTCAACAGGAAGACGTCCATCGAACGTCTCGACGGTCACGGGGGTTCCGGCTGAACAGCCTTCAACCACCGGTGGTTCATCCGCAGGGTGAGCCAGTTCGCCATGTTCGCTGTTCTGCATGCCGAGTCTTTACAATAACATAGGCTGCTCTACCAGCCACCAACTGCCGGTTTTAGGTTGAAGGCTGCCGTAGTGTAACGCAATCAGTCAAAAATATAGGTATTTTGGTTCTGGACAAGATATTGCGGTTTTCGAGGAGTCCCGCCCGGGGTGAAGTTATACCCGCGCTCCCAAGTCTATCATCCCCCTGCGAAAAGTGGATCGACGCCCGGTTTAAAGGTTGCCAACCGTCGTCGGATGCGGGCGCGCTGCTCCTGCATAAGGTCGAGAACCGATAACCCCAAATCCGGCGGTTGGCATAAGGTTAGGAACTGCTCTGGAAACATGATGCCAACGGCCAGCCCGTCAGAGGTGGGCGCGCCAAACTGCACCTGAATGGGTCGAGATCGTTCGCCGTACCTCTCGCAAATACATTGGACGAAGATCACCACAAACGACAGATCGGCGAAGAATGTGTTTTCAATGCTGACAGAGACAGATAGGCATCGAATGCCATCATATGGCAATCGGCGGCGCGGTGCCGGGGATTGAACAATGGGAACGATGTCGACGTCCTTGTTTGGAACCGGCGCAGCGGGGATGGCCCTGACCGTTCACATGCACAGCGGCCCGACAGCACTCCTGTCAGTCGCCACAAACGACGAAAAACGCAGGGTCTCCAACGGATACGACCTGGGTGTACTCAAGATGGTAGCGGAGGAGGGACTTGAACCCCCGACACGCGGATTATGATTCCGCTGCTCTAACCAACTGAGCTACTCCGCCCCAATCAAGGCCAGTGACATAGGACTCCGCCAGTGCGCTGTCAAGCGTTTCGGCCATTGTGCTTTCGGGCGACATGTCTACCATAGGCCCAAGTTCGGAACGGAAAAGCTTTGACGGTACCAGGCTGTGCTTGTAAACAGTGTGCTTTTGACAGCGGACGTTGCTTGATCCGATCCGGACAATAGACCAGCAGGACCAGCCGAACGATGAAACGGACATTCCAGCCCAGCAAAGTTGTGCGCAAACGCCGGCATGGTTTTCGGGCCCGCATGGCCACTGTCGGTGGCCGCAGAGTGATTGCCAACCGGCGTGCCAAAGGGCGCAAGAAGCTCTCGGCCTAGCGCTTTGCCGCTGGCCGACACACCGACGGACCGGCAGGCAGAAATCCGTCGCAGGTGCTTGACCACCATGGTCACCGTCACTCCGCTCAAAAAGCGCCGCGAGTTTCTAGCTGTGGCGTCGACGCGCAAGAAATGGGCGGCGCCCGGTCTTGTCCTGCAGGTGCGCCGGCATTTTGCAGACGGGGATGCCGGCATGAACGGCGGTTTGATTCGGGTCGGCCTCACGGCGAGCAAAAAGGTGGGCTCCGCCGTTGTGCGCAACCGGGCCCGACGCCGATTGCGCGCGCTGGCTCGACAAGTCTTGGCGAATCATGCCATCCCCGGATGTGATGTCGTCCTGATCGCTCGCGCGGACACAACGACACGACCCTTTGCCTCGCTGCGGCAGGATCTGGAGACCGGGTTGCGCCGACTTGGTCTTTGGAAGCTGGAGTCGTAAGCGGTGCGACCGCTGACACGCGTGTTGCAGGGAGTGATTTTAATCTACCGCTACACCTTGTCGCCTTTCATTGGTCGACACTGTCGGTTTCTGCCGACCTGCTCCGAGTACGCGCTGGAGGCGTTGGATCGCCATGGCGCAGGGCGTGGCAGTTGGCTGACACTGCGACGGCTGGCCCGCTGCCACCCCCTTGGCGGCTCGGGTTTCGACCCGGTGCCGCCGGCCTGCCTGGATCGCCATGCCGGCTCCGAGGCCGCAAAGGCCACCGATCCTTAGAGGTTCGGTTTCACACCTTGCCCTTTCCCCTGCGAGGCCTTAGGTAGGCAGCGGTGTTGGAAGCGCCCCCCTCCCTGCCCGACGGACGCCGACTGTGGCTTGAGATGAGCGAACAAAAGAATCTTCTTATTGCGATCGTGATTTCGGTCGCCATTCTCGTCCTGTTTCAGGTCTTCTACGAAATCCCACGCATGCGTCAGCAACAAGCGGAATGGGAACGTCAGCAAGCCCTCACCGAACAGTCGCATGACGAAACCGGCGCCGCGGTTGCGCCGGACCGCCTGCTACCGGAGCCCGGCGTGGGCACACCCACCGCGCCCACGCGGCCTGGAGGTATTCCCGGTATGGGCACCGGTGCCGATGCGGGAATGGCGACTCAGGTGGCCACCGAATTGACCGACGGCGGACGACTGGAGATCATCACACCGCGCCTCCACGGTAGCCTTGCGCTCCGTGGCGCCCGTTTGGACGATCTCACGCTGGCCGACTACCAGGCGACCATCGATCCGGACAGCGCAGAGATCGTGCTGCTTGCTCCGTCGGGTTCACGGCATGCCTATTACGCCGAGTTTGGCTGGGTACCGGAGGACGACTCCATTCCAACGCCTGGCTCCGATGCAGTCTGGCAGACCAGCCAAACCCAGTTGACGCCTGAATCCCCCGTCACCTTGCGCTGGGATAATGGCGCCGGACTGATCTTTGAGCGTACGATCGCCGTGGACGAGAACTACATGTTCACCGTCGAGCAAACCGTACGCAATTCCAGCGATACCTCGGTCACTCTTTTTCCGTACGGTTTGGTCCTGCGCCAAGGCACACCACAGACGACTGGCTTCTATATTTTGCACGAGGGACCGCTTGGCGTCTTCGATGGTGAATTGGCCGAGTGGGACTATGCCAGCCTGCAGGACGAAGGCCGGGTCGAACGGACGACCACCGGCGGATGGATCGGCATCACCGACAAGTACTGGTTGGTATCGCTGATTCCGGACCAGCGACAGACCGTAGCGACCCGTTTCGTGCATACGGTGCGGCAAGGCCTCGATCGCTATCAGGTGGATGCGCTTGGATCGGGTGTCGTGGTCACCCCCGGTGCATCCGTCACTGAAACGAGTCAACTGTTCGCCGGTGCCAAGGAAGTGACTCTGTTGGATTCCTATGCCGATACCTACGGCATCATTCACTTCGACTTGGCAGTCGATTTCGGTTGGTTTTACTTCCTCACCAAACCGTTCTTTTATGCGCTGTATTACCTGAACAGCGTTTTTGGTAACTTCGGCGTTGCCATCCTCATCTTCACGGTTTTCGTGAAGCTCTTGTTTTACCCTCTGGCCGATAAGTCTTACCAGGCCATGAGTAAGATGAAGAAACTACAACCGGAGATGATGAAGATCCGGGAGCGCTACCAAAACGACAAGATGCGCATGAACGAAGAGATGATGGCGCTCTACAAACGGGAAAAAGCCAATCCCGTCAGTGGCTGTCTCCCCATCTTGATCCAGATTCCGGTGTTCTTTGCCCTTTACAAGGTTCTCTTTGTCACCATTGAGATGCGGCATGCACCATTCTTCGGCTGGATCCAAGATTTGTCGGCACCAGACCCGACCAGTCTGTTCAACCTGTTCGGTCTTCTACCGTTCCAACCACCGGAGTTCCTCATGATCGGTGTCTGGCCATTGATCATGGGCGGCTCCATGTGGCTGCAACAAAAGATGAATCCGGCACCTCCGGATCCTGTGCAGGCTAAAATCTTCATGTTCTTGCCGATCCTGTTCACCTTTTTGCTCGCCACCTTCCCGGCAGGGCTGGTGATCTACTGGACCTGGAACAATCTGCTATCCATGCTGCAACAATGGGTGATCATGCGCCGCATGGGCGTGAAGATCACCTGACGGGCGGGCAACCATGCCAACGAGACGGCATGCCGTCGATGGCAGCCCTCCCGATGCACGTGAGGCCGGACGTCTTCTGTTCGCTGGCCCCTGTCACTTTGTTACCGGGGCGGCCGGTGTCGACAGTCTGCCCCCGTCTGTTTGGTCGGAAGTCGCTTTCGCGGGCCGATCCAACGTCGGTAAATCCAGCCTGGTCAACGCCCTCACCGGCCGGCGAACCCTCGCCCATACCTCCAACACACCAGGGCGGACGCAGCAGATCAATTTCTTCGACCTCGCCAGCCGGCTGATGCTCGTGGATCTACCGGGCTACGGCCATGCGGTCGCCTCGAAACAGCGCATTGCCGCTTGGACCGACCTGGTCAAGCGATATCTCAGGGGACGCGTCCCACTCCGCCGTGTCTGCCTGCTCATGGATGGTCGGCACGGGCCGAAACCCAATGACGAGGCGGTGATGACATTGCTCGATCAGGCAGCCGTGTCCTACCGCATCGTATTGACCAAGATAGACAAGATTGCGCCCGCGGATCTGGCCGCCGTGACCGATCGGACCGTCTCCACACTGCGTCCACATCCGGCCGCGTTCCCGACACCCATTGCCACCAGTGCCGAGACCGGCGACGGGATCGCCGACCTACGCGCCGATTTGGTGCAGTTTGCCGAGCCGGTCCCACCGACGACATGAGCGATCGGGTCGGGTATGGCCGCTTCAAGTCGGCCGGCTGGCGATCAACCACTGGAAATAGGTGTCGATGCTCCTTACCAAAGCACCGGCCAGCTTCTGCCGGTGCCCAGGTGTGGTCAGCAAATTGGCCTCCTGCGGACTGGACAGGTAGCCAAGTTCGATCAACACCGACGGCACATCCGGCGCTGTCAACACCGCAAATCCGGCGGCGCGTTGTGGCCTCGGCAACAGTGTGACGACCCGACCAAACTCGCGAACCGCCAGACTGGCAAAGCGCCGCGACTGGTTCATCGTGTCTCGCTGAGCCAGATCGATCAAGATCGACGCCACGATATCGGTCTCGGCACTGAGATCCAAACCGCCAAGCACGTCTGCGCGGTTTTCCTTTGCTGCCAACATCTCAGCCTCACGGTCCGATGCTCTGTCGGACAGTGTGTAGACGGAGACACCGCGGACATCATCACTTCCAATGCTGTCCGCATGTAGTGACACGAACAGGTCTGCTTCAGCCTCACGCGCAATGGCGACACGCTCCCGCAAGCGCAGGAAAACGTCACGCGTTCGAGTCAGTCGAACACGGTAGCGGCCGGTGGCCAGCAGGGCATCGCGGAGCTGCCGCGCCATGGCCAGCACCACGTGTTTCTCATAGACGCCGTTTACACTGATTGCACCGGGATCGACCCCACCATGTCCAGGATCAAGGACGATCAACCGCTGCGTCGGCGGCGTCGGGCGCCGGCGCGGCAACGGAAACATCGGCCGCGCGAGAACCCGACCCGGCCGAACTGCCGGACGGGGCGCTGGGGTCGGAACCGCCACCACCACCGGTCGATCGCCAACAGCCGGATCGGCAGCCGTGGCCAGCGCACTCTGACCGGGCCACGCCGCCACCACCTGATTTGCCTTGGACCGAAACATGGCCAACGATGTGGGCACCAAATCCAAGACGAAGCGGGTCATGCGCCCGTCGCGCGGCGGAATGACAAAGGCTTCTCGAACAGCCGCAGGTCGGTTCAGCGTCACTCGAAAAAGGACGCCAGTGGATCCAATCCGCTGTGACACCACCGACGTCACCATCCCAGAGCCACGCCGGTGCGATGCGGGGATTGTCGCTTGCAACCTGGGAAACGTCACCTCGACACGGTCCGGCAGCGTGCGAAGAACGACACGGTATGCTGCGGCTTCTGTCATTTCGACGACAAAGCGCGTCTTGTCCGGATGGATACCAACCCGCGTTTCGAGAACGGACGGACCTTGAGCCGGCACTGCAGCGGATTGCATCTGCTGAGCTGTGGCCTGCAACATCCCGGCTTGCAGAAGGGCCAGGATCAGAACCGCCCCCTTCAGCAAACGAACCGTGGTCGCGACCATGCACGCCCCCTCTTCGTCACCCTTGCGCCGTCGCACGGTGCGACGACTCGGCACCTATCCGGCTGCAACCATTCATAGGGTATGACGGTAAATTCTATACCTTAGGTGACTCGCAGCCATCAATCGGCAACGGCTGGCCGGTATCCGGTGAGGCACCGATTGGGTTGCTTCCCTTGACTCTGTTACCGATCCGCTACAGATGCCTCGGCGGCGCCGGCATTTCTGGCTACCTCCAACGCCAAAGGCCCATAGAAATCCCATGTCAACTGAGCACGGTTTCGACTGTCAATGTTAAATGGTGGCTTGAGTTCGCCTTTGAAATATCGTCGCACGAGGGTTTGCCACGTCGCAACCGGATCACAGCCGCGGCGGGTGCAGATCGCCTGAAACCAACGCCGTCCCGCTGCCACATGGGTAATTTCATCATCGTGGATCGTTTGCAGCGCGGCGGCCCCGGCCACATCTCCCGCAGCCTTCAGACCAGCGATCATGCTCGGCGTCACATCGAGACCACGCGCCTCCAAAACCATCGGCACCACAGCGAGCCGGGCGGCCAAATCTCCAGCCGTGGCCTGGCTGGCCTGCCACAACCCGTCGTGAGCCGGCAGGTCGCCATATAAAGCCCCATCCCGTGCCAGCAAATCTGCCAAAATACCGAAATGTCGCGCCTCGTCATCGGCAACCTGCAACCAGTCGTCGAAGAACTGTGCCGGAAGTGGCTCAGTCGGAAAGCGGGCGATGATGTCCCAAGCCAGGTCAACCGCATTCAGTTCGATATGCGCCAGGGCATGGAACAGGGCGATCCGACCCATCTTCGATTGGACGCTACGCCGCTTCGGCATGTGCTTAGGCGCCAACAACTGTGGTGAGGCCGGTCGTCCCGGCCGGATCGGCGGCTGTACCCTACCAATCGTCGGCAGCTCGCCAGCCTTGCGACGATCGGCGGCCAATCGGGTCATCGCACATTTTCGTGCCGGATCGGCCTCGGTCAAAACCGCCACCGCCGCCTCGGTCAGGGACGACCACACCTGATCTGCTTCCTGCCGCACGTCCCAACCACCTACTCGCTCCCAAACTGGCTCACGTCAAAAGGAGCTGCGGCGACCTGCATCCCCGGCCGATACGGGACATCAATTGACGGTTGCGCCACCAGACCATCGACGTGGGCGGGTGAAGGAACCGGCTTTGTCCTAGGTCGAGGCTGGTCCAACCGCGCGTGACGTGGTTTGCGTTCCGGCAGAACCCAATTGGCGGCCGACAACGCCTGTATCGGCTCATTGGTGGCGCGATGGACCTCCACAGGCTTGGGTGTTGGACGGACCGACAGATTGGCCGACACATTTCGCTCGGAAACCGCAGCGACAACCGCGATCGCTTCCGACATCACCGACGGTCTCCCACGTCCGCGTGGCGCTGCCGTGAAGGATACCATTGCAAAACGCTCGTCATCGGCCACCGACTGTTTGACAAGGGTGCCATCGTCCATCGTTGTCATTGCTGGTTTGACTGACGGATGCACCGGCAGGGCAGCAACATCCAATGGAGGGATTGGACCGGCTTGCACCCACGGTCGGCCACGCGGCACGGGGATCGATGCCAGTTGGAGCAATGCCGAGGATGGCGACGCCTGATGCCCTGGCGCACGCGGATGAATAAAGCCATAAGTTGGGTAGTGGCGTACGCCCAACCCATTGCCAGGCTCGTACCATACGCGCACACGCGACCAGTCATTGCGCTGCGAGGTGTCCACCACGCGCATGTTGCGGCGCAACCCCCTGCCGCGCAGCCAACTATGGTCGACAAGGATGGTGCGACGGTCAATGACGCGGCTGACCGTCGAGACATGCCCGTATGGGTTGTGTGTGGTCTTGCGGAAGACGAGAACCGAACCGACGTCCGGCCGAATGCCGCGATCGTATCGACCTGCTGCCTGATGCCACCAGGTCCAAGCATTGCCGCGAATGTCAAAATCCGTCAACATGCGTGCATAGTAAACGCACATCCGCGCCTGAGCATCGACAATGAACAAGGCCGAAAAGGCAGCCACCAGCAGCACCGTACGCAGCCACAGTCTGCAAAATTCTGCCATGTCCCCCGCTCCTCTGACTTCTAGGATTGCGCATTACCATGGACTGTGGCGCAAGTCCACCACAAACCCCATGATCTGGGCATGGTATTGCCCTATTTTCGCCAGTTTTCGGACGCCGATATTCAGATCAGTGAGAACTATCTAACGTTGCAGCATGGTGATCAATGGACCCTCCCTGCATGCCGCTTGAGCAGCCGTCACGTGAGCATCGCGATTTCCGCTCGTTCATCCGCGCTAACACGGCCGTTGCACCGCCCCCCCTGATCCCTGAACTGCAACTGCGTCTTGCCACGAAGCTGACGCCGCTCTGGCATGCGACGGAAACCTGGCTTGGCCAGAGCGGCTTGGAGCCGCCATTCTGGGCGTTCGCCTGGGCGGGTGGGCAGGCCTTGGCACGCCTGCTGCTGGACCAGCCACACTGGGTGCGTGATCATGCGGTCTTGGACTTCGGCACCGGCGGCGGTCTGGTCGCCTTGGCGGCGGCATACGCCGGCGCCACCCGCGCCATCGCCCTCGACATCGATCCGTGGGCCACGGCCGCTGCAGCCGAAAACGCCGCGTTGAACCGGCTACCACTGACCCCGATGTGTCGGGATGTTCTTGCCTCCGACGATCGCGACTCCGTCCTGGACGGCATTACTGTCATCCTGGCCGCCGATGTTTGCTATGAGCGTGCCGCCGCTGACCGGATCACGGTTTGGCTTCGACGCTGCGCCGCTGAGGGGCGAACCGTGTTGCTCGCCGATCCAGGCCGCCAGTTCGCCCCAACCGACGGGCTGTCTGAGGTGTTTCGCTGCCGCGTGCCGGTGAGCCGGGAACTGGAGGACCGCGACGAACGCGATACCGCTGTCTGGAAGGTGATCTGACTCTAGGACGGCCAGATCAGCACCACGCCGTTGCTCTGCCAACCGTGGCCCCGTCCCCGACGCCGGGGGCACGCCCCTATTGTAGGTCGGTGCTCTGCGCCGACATCTCTCGACCCGACAGATCGACGACCAGAAGGCCTTTCATCTCCCCTTGGTCTGGACGACAGAGCCCAGGCCGTTGTCGGCGCAGAGCACCGACCTACGCGTCGGGCGGCGCGCTTTGGCAGCATCTGGTTTCGGGTCACCGTGTTGTCGCCGTGACCAGCTTATGGTGGGACTCTCACCCACAAGAATGCGCCCATGCTGGGCGCACAAAAGAAATGCGCAGCGACCGAAGCCGCTGCGCGTGAACAACCGGTCGAAATCCGAAACCGCTACGCTTTGATCAGGGTACGACGCAGGATGTAATCCAGAGACAGGCGACCCGGTCCGGTGAAGAACAAGTGGGCACCGACCACCATCCACGGAAGTTGCTCTTCGAGATTAGCAATCCCATTGGCAAGGCCGGTCTCTGTCTGACCCACTACGAAGTAAATCACGGCCGCCATGACGCCGAGGCCCAGACCGGCGAAACGGCCGAACAGGCCCAATACCAGCAACCCGGCAAGGCCCAGCTCCCCAATGGTTGTGACCAGTGCCGCGATGTCGGGCGGTAAATACGGTACCGGGTGAATATCCGCAAAGTAAAACGGTTGGCTAGGCCAATCGTTCACGCGGGCCATGCCGGCATTGTAAAACGGCAACGCCAACCAGACCCGAGCAGCAAGAAGCGTTAATGAAGCGCCCCAGGCCGAGAAAAAGCCATAGTCAAACATCCCGCGGCTCATGAGCCAGGTCACAAAAGCCGTAAAGCCACTTGGTTGGTCTAGAGAGTCTGAAGTGTCCGTCATGTCTGAAACCTCATCTGGTCGGATATCCACACTGTATGCCGATGCAGTCCCCAAATCGCCCCGGCCCGATCGCAGTGCGGCACACGTCCGATCACAAGAACCACTGCACCCGATCAGATCAGGAAGGGACGACACCTGCGGGGGAACCGCCCATCCGAGCGGCACGGCCCATGCAAACGCACGTCGACGCTATAGGAGATGGCCATACCCGGGGCAAGGCTTGTGATGCACTGCAACAGCGCGGAGTCACTCAGGCCTGGCTCCCATCACACCATGGCACCGGGCGAAGGCGGAAGGACACGGGCAAACGTCCCGCGGTTCAGATGGGCAAACAGTGCTTGCTGCAGGTCGAAGGCCGGATCCGTCGCGAAGGCAGCGGCGGCGGCATCCCCCAGTCGTGCACCGACGAAAAGCTGTTCGGTCAGCACCATGTCGGCGTCGGTCAATCGATCCATACGCACGGTTCCTGCAGTCCGGAAAATCAGAATTGCTTCCGCTGCGCCGGGTCGGGGCACGTCCTGCGGTCCGGGTTCATCCGGCAGTTCCGCGACATGATGCCACACTGACCAGGCACCGTGGCGTGATCGCAGCAGACGCACAGCCGGATTCTGGACGAAACCAAGCGCAGGGTACCGGCTCGGCTCGATGCCCTGGAGATCGGCCACCGTCACCGGTCGCGCATCGGCAGCAAAGTAACACGCCATCCGGGCCCACTCCAGGTCAGCCAGATCGACGATCTGCGGATAGGGGCGGATGCGCAACGATTGCGCGAGAAAAGGGCCGAATCCGTCCCCGTAGGCGGACAACTGCGGCACCGCCGGCGGTGCGTGGCGCACGAAGGCGGCTGCCGCGGCGCGGAACAGGGACGTCCCCAACGCCTTTGCGGTCACGGGATAGGCCGCCGCGAGCGCATCGATCAGGAAACCGATGAAGGTGTTGGCATGCACATGGAAACGATCCGCCAAGGGAATCGGGCCCATGTCGACCACCGCCTTTAGCCCTTCGGGATCGCCGGTCAGCAGGGCATGGTGGAAAGTCCGTTGGAGATCACGCAGCATCGGCGGACATCCGCGCGGCCACGGCGGTTAGGCGCGTTTGGGCTTTGGCGGCTTCCGCCAACAGGACCGGCAAGGCGGGCAAATTCGTATCCCATTCCACCAGGGTCGGCACCGGTCCGAGCCGCTCCAGGGCGGAGTCGAACAACAGCCAAACCGGATCAGCCACCCGATCGCCATGATCGTCGATCAACAAAGACGCGTCGGCGACCTGCTTCACGGTGTGCCCTGCCAAATGGATCTCCTGAACCCGGTCGAGCGGTATCGCATCCAGATACGGACCGGGATTGAAGGCCTGGTTGTGGGCGCTCACATGGATGTTGTTGACATCCAGCAAGATACCGCAGCCGGTCCGGCGCGCGATCTCCGCCATGAATTGCCATTCCGGCATGGTGGAGGTGTTGAACGCCATGTAGGTGGACGGATTCTCCACCAAAATCGGCCGTCTCAGCCGGTCCTGTACCGTGTCAACATTGGCGCACAAAATCTCCAGCGCCTCCTCCGTATAGGGCAGGGGCAGGAGATCGTTGAAGTAAACGCCCCCGTCAACGCTCCACGCAACATGCTCCGATACGAGGCCTGGTTCGAACCGCTCGACGAGGGCGGCGACCCGTTCCAGATGGGCGGCGTCGATGCCTTCAGCCGACCCCAGGGAAAGACCAACCCCATGAATACTCAGAGGATAGCGGTTGCGCAGCTCCTCCAGAATGGCCAGACGCAGCCCCCCCTCAGCAAGGAAGGTTTCGGCATGCACCTCCAGCCACGGCACCGCCGGCCATTCATCAAGAAACGCACGGGTGTGCGGAATGCGAAAGCCGATCCCCGCCGCAGCGGGGATCGCAGTCCGAGCGAAGGATGACATTGGCATGTCGTCCCATGTATCGATGTTGACCGACCAATCAGCCAGCGTAGGCCGGGTTCACGCCTTCCCCGGGCTCGAGGCTGCCGTTCTTCGCCTCGCACTCGTCGGCAGAAGCGAGCTGCCACTCGCCCATGTCGTAGTCCACGGTGGACTGGCCGGCGCAGCTATGCGTGCCAGCGGCATTGGCGCAGCCGTTTTCACCGGCGAGGGAAATGCCATAGCACTTCACCTTGGACTGAGCGTCCACCGGAGTGGCAACGCCAGCCATGGCAACGGCACCAGCGAGAGCAGCAGCGACCGAGAGAACTGCGATCTGTTTGTCAGCCATCTTTACGATTCCTCCTGGGGAATGGTTGGGTCACGTCGACACGGTCTGTTGTGTGTGTCACCGTGACGCACTGGCAAGATCGGGGTTCGGTACGGACAACGAAAGTCACAACCCGGATTCGGGTTTTCACATCGGTGTGAGAGATTGGCCATGTCGGGGTCTCGGCAATGGCGACGGCATCCCTAACCATTATCGGTGGCAACCCTTGGGGTTTGAGGCTATTAGTTTGTTTCGTTGGTAACCTGTACCTCGCGCGGCGGTGACACGGCGAGGACAATCCGATCGAGGCACCACCATGTCCGACCGCTGGACCCCCGACAGCTGGCGCCGCAAGCCGGCACGACAAATGCCGGCCTACCCGACTCCAGAGGCCCTGGCGGCCGTCGAGCATCGCCTGGCAGCGTTTCCGCCGTTGGTGTTCGCCGGCGAAGCTCGGCGCCTAAAAGAAGCCTTGGCCCGCGTCGCCAACGGCGAAGCATTTCTGCTGCAGGGCGGTGATTGTGCGGAAAGCTTTGCCGAGTTCCACCCCGACAACATCCGCGATACCTTCCGTGTCCTGCTTCAAATGGCCGTCGTGCTCACCTTTGGTGGTGCCACACCGGTCGTG
Source organism: Azospirillaceae bacterium (assembly GCA_028281465.1). Lineage (GTDB taxonomy): Bacteria > Pseudomonadota > Alphaproteobacteria > Azospirillales > Azospirillaceae > JANQJV01. The sequence goes on from JANQJV010000161.1 coordinate 12,920, forward strand.
AAGATGGGGCGGATGGCCGGTCAATTCGCCAAGCCACGCTCGGCCGACACCGAGACGATCGGCGAGGTCACCCTTCCCTCCTACCGCGGCGACATCATCAACGGCTTCGAATTCGGCGCAACGGCACGCGTGCCAGACCCCGAGCGAATGCTACATGCCTACAACCAAGCCGCCGCCACCCTCAACCTCCTGCGTGCCTTCGCCCAGGGCGGTTATGCCGATCTGCACAAAGTGCATCAGTGGACGCTGGGCTTCGTGGGATCCAGCCAGCAAGGTGAACGGTATCGTGAAATCGCCGACCGGCTGGACGAGGCTCTGGCGTTCATGGCGGCCTGCGGAATCACAGCCGAAACCACAACCCAGATTCGCGAGACAGATTTTTTCACCGCCCATGAAGCGCTGTTGCTACCGTACGAACAAGCTCTAACACGGATCGATAGCACGACCGGAGAATACTATGATGTGTCGGCCCATTTTCTATGGGTCGGCGACCGGACGCGCCAATTGGACGGAGCGCACATCGAGTTCCTCCGCGGAATCCGCAACCCAATCGGTATGAAATGCGGCCCTGGCCTGGCGGTCGATGATCTGTTGCGCTTGATCGACGCGCTCAACCCACACAATGAGGCCGGACGGCTGACGCTGATCCTGCGGATGGGCGCGGAGAAAGCCGAGCACCACATGCCGGCTTTGATACGTGCCGTCAAGGAAGAGGGCCGACCGGTGGTCTGGGTCTCCGACCCCATGCACGGCAACACGATTAAATCGACCAACGGATACAAAACGCGCCCGTTCGCCCGTATTCTGAGCGAGGTCCAGACCTTCTTCGAAGTCTGTACAACCGAAGGCGTACACCCCGGGGGTGTGCATTTCGAGATGACTGGCCGTGACGTCACAGAGTGCACCGGCGGGGCCCAGGAAATCACCGATCATGCCCTGTCTCAGCGCTATCACACCGCCTGCGATCCCCGACTCAACGCCAGCCAATCCCTCGAACTGGCCTTCTTGATCGCGGAGGAATTGAAACGGCGCCGGGCCGGGCGCGACGCGGAACGGCGGGCCGCGGCCCTGGCGGCTTAACCCTGCCAAAACCTCCACCGTGCCCAAGGGGTCAACGCCGGTGCGCTTTGGGCCGGTGCGCTTTGGAGGGTCACAGCGGTGGACAGTGCCCGACCGAACCGTGATGACGATACGGCCTTAGCAGCGATTGATGCATTCGCCGGACCGGCCTTGCTCGTTGGCGGTGTTGAACACACCATCCATCACACCAACGAGCAGGCTCGCCATCTGCTGCAGTTGGACACCGAATGGGTAACCGGCTTGAGCGCCGAACTGGCCAGCGACCGGCTTAGCCGCACCGGTACCTATCGGTCCATCGTCAAAGGAGATGTCCACCCGCATGTGATCGAATGGACCGCCGCATTTTTGCCGTCCGGAGACACGGCCCTGTTCGGTCGGAATGTGACCCTGGAGCGGCGTTTGCGCGTGGCACTCATGGAATCACGCCAACGCTACAAGGATTTTGTCGACCTGGCCTGCCATTTCGCCTGGGAGACCGACGCAGAGGGGCGCTTTGCATTCCTATCGTCGGAGCAGGCGCTCGGTTTTGCCACAGAAGCGCTCCTCAAGCGGCAGCCAGCCGAACTTCTGGCCGAAGATTCAGACGGTCCGCCCCTGCCTTTTTCAGCGCGAACCCGGGTGCACGAGGTTCCGGTGTGGTTGCACGCCGCTGATCAACAATCGCTGTGCATGGCAGTCTCGGCTATTCCACTGTACTCCGAGGACGGCCGGTGGGCCGGGGCACGGGGTGTGGCACGCGACGTCACACAACAGGTCCACCAGTCCTATGCCTTGGCACAACAGCACATGGATGAACGCCTGATCGGACGTATCGACCATGCCCTTCACAAGAGCCTCAATGCCGATGAGGCCATCAGTGAAGCGGTGACCGATATTGTCCATGTCTTCGATGCCTCGGGATGTATGATCATTCGGCGTGGCAAACCGGATTATCGGCCGTTCGTCGCAAAATCCGGCAGCCTGCCGGTCGATGCAACGGCCTTTGCCGACCGGGTGATGCAGGCTGGACGGTCCGAGAGCCGCTCCGACGCAGCCGGCCGGCTCCTAGGCACGCCAACGCGCCATGGCAACGAGATGAATGGCGCGGTCGTGGTCATCCGGCCAGTGTCGGCCATACCCTGGCGCGACGAGGACCAAACCCTGTTGGAAGACCTCGCCAGCCGCATCGGCAGTGTCAACGCCATGGCGTTACATACCGAGCGTTTGCGCCGCTTGTCGGAATGCGACGGTTTGACGGGGCTGCTCAATCGCCGAACGTTTCTAGATCGCCTTCACGAGCACACGCGAAATCGTGATGGCGGCCGATCCGCGTTGCTGTATCTCGACCTTGATAATTTCAAGCCTGTCAACGACGTGCTTGGACACGCTCAGGGTGACTTGGTTCTGAAACGTTTTGGGACCTTGCTGATGAATGGCAGTCGCCCTGGCGATCTTGCATGCCGCTTGGGTGGTGACGAATTTGCGTTGTGGATCGCCCGGTCGGAGGAGGCCCAGGCCTGCATCGTAGCGAAACGCATGATCGCAGGGGTAGCGCGTTTGGAAGCCTTCTCCGCAGACCGGGCCCGTCCACTGGGTGTATCGATCGGCATCGCCCTGAGCACCCCCACGTCCGGTGAACCGGTCGAACTCCTGCTGGAACGAGCCGACCACGCCATGTATCGCGCCAAGCATCAGGGTAAGAGCCGCATTGCCGTCGCCCCGCCTTATGACCGGGACGACAAAGGACCAAGCGACGATGGAGTCTGAGGCCGACCGCAAACCCTATCGGACTGCAGAACCGGTGCCGGACTACGAAACCGCCAAACGTTTGGCACGCAGCCCGGACCCCACGGATCGACAGCGGGTGGTTCAGGCAAGCGCGAATCACCCGGAATTGCTGTACTTCTTGGCGACCGATTCGCACACTGAGGTGCGTCGACAGATTGCCGAGAATCCAGCGACCCCCCGCCAGGCGGATGGTCTCTTGGCGCGGGATGCGGACGCCATGGTGCGCGCGCGGGTCGCGTTTAAGCTGGCAAGGCTGGTGCCCGAACTCCCGGAACGGGATCGCGGTCACATGCAGCGTGCGACCTTGTCGATCCTCGAAACCCTGGCACATGACCAAGCCACCGAGGTCCGCCAAGTGCTGTCCGATGCCCTCAAGGACCACCCCAGCGTTCCTCCCACCATCATCCAGCGCCTCGCCCACGACGTGGAAATTAGGGTCGCCCGACCGGTGTTGGAGCATTCGCCGATCCTCACCGAAGAGGATCTGCTCGAGATCATATTAGCCGGCCCAATCCACGGTGCCTTGGAGGCCATCGCGCGACGCGCGAACCTTGGGACTAGCATCAGCGACGCCATTGCCTCGAGCGAAGATGAATTGGCGGTGGCCGCCTTGCTGGCCAATCCGAGTGCCCAGATCCGGGAAGAAACCCTGGACCGATTGATCGAGGCCGCACCACGGTACCAGCGGTGGCATGAGCCCCTCGTGCGCCGCCCTCGCCTGCCGCCTCGTGCCGCCCTGCGGTTGGCCGAGTTTGTCGCCGACTCCCTGGTGGCTGTCTTGCAAGCGAGGACCGATCTTCCGGCAAAGACACTGAGCGCCCTTGCCGACACGGTGCGGAGCCGCATGCGCGAACAGGCGTCCCGACCGGAGCGCCCTCCCACTGGAGTCTTGGCCGGCATGCCAACCCCAAATCGGGGCATGGCGCCAATGCCAACATCGTCCACGGCGCCCGTCGAGGCTCCGGACGAAACACCCTCCCCGGCGATGGACTGGGCGCGCCGTTTAGCCAAAACCAATCAGCTCACCGAATCCACTCTGGAAATGGCGCTTACAGAGAACCGGCGCGACCACGTCGTCGCCGGCCTGGCCCTCTTGGGGACCTTGCCCGTGTCCGTTGTGGAGGAGATTCTCAGGACACGGAGTGCCCGCTCCGTCACCGCCCTCGTTTGGCATGCCGGCCTGGGCATGCCGTTTGCATGGCAGGTCCAGGTCCGGCTAGCCCAGATACCACCGGATAACACGCTTAAGCCAAATGAGGGTGGCGGCTACCCGTTCACGGATGAAGACCTTGCCTGGCAAATGCGGTTCTTTTTATCGGCCTGACCGGCGAAGCCTCTAAGCTCTGGCTGGTGTGCCGCTAGCAAGAAACGAACGGTTCCGTTGGGCAAACGGGTCCATCCGGGGAGGCCTTTGTGGGAGCGCCGACGCCTCGTCGGCCCCGTGTGCACGCCGGTGCGGGTGCCGCCGTCGGATGGC
>JANQJV010000221.1 GCA_028281465.1 Azospirillaceae bacterium
CGCTGACTTTTCAGGGGTTCGGCGAGACCATTTCGCGGGACGGATTGCACCCGGTTCATGGAGGCAATCGTCGGGTGGAGTTTGTGGTGCGGGACGGGAATTGAGACCCGCTGAGCGCCCCGCTGAGCGCCCCGCTGAGCGCGTTGTCAAGCAGGGGCGTCATCGCCCCTGCTTGGATAAAAAACCTGTCCAAATGTGGCATCTGATTTATCATTTCGAGATGCGACGCTTGATGCCGCATTTCGATCGTTGCACGGGATCAAGCGGTATATTGATTTGGGCATCATAAAAACGCTAGGCGAAAGTGGCAGCTCTGTAGCGTCAACGGTTGTGGTTCCAGAGCCGGCGGTGCCACATTCTGCTGCGGAACCATGGCTTTGCGGTTTGGCAGTGGGGGGATGGTTCCGTCGATCTGGGTTATCCGGCGGGTCTGGGGTGGCTCGGCAGCGTCACTGTCTTCAGCGGCGTTGGTCGTGGGGCCAGTGTCCCCGGTGGCCGTGTTGGGCGTGGTTGGATCGTGGGCGCCAGCCGCCAGGCTGGCGATGGGGCCGGTGGGGGCTGAAGGGTCTTGTTCCGTTGGCGTGAAAAAGCGACCAGGTAATCGGCCCTGAGGTGTCAAGACGGTTCGCTGGACGGCAGATCCAAAGGCCTTGCTCATGTCCAGTCGAACCAGTTCCAGAATATCCAGTGGCTGCCCGGGCGCGGTCCTCCCAATGGCACGGGTGGCGACAAGCCGGAACCGGGGACCAGGGTCGCGCGCCGGAAAAACGTAAGCGTCGTCCTGGGAGCACCTGGCGCTTCGCTCTGGTGACGCGGTATCTCGGGCCTGCACGATTATGTGGGGGTTTGGTATGTCTGGGGCCGACGGAACACAGCGCTTCGATGCGGATTTTCCTGTCTGTCGATGGCTGTCAGAATCCGCTGTTTTTTGGCGGCGCGAAGAATTCTGGCACGAAATTTGTCCTTCACCGAACAGCCATACCCCGCCTTCGAACTCATGGTGGCTAACGCGGCGGGCCAGCCCAACCGCGTCAAGGCCTTGCCGCCGCAGGCGGGGGCCGAAGGCCAGGCTTTACGCGGTTGGGCTGGCCCGCCACAATCGACCGCCGAGAGCAAGGGCTGGCCGAAAATGCCGCCAGGAACGCGCGTGTTCTCGCCGCCGTTAACACTGTCTTTGCGTCGCGACGGGCTGGGTCCTCTGCGGCGACACCGCGCCGGCAGTGGACGGTCGAGGAGAAGCTGGCCATCGTTGCGGAGAGTCGGGATGCCTTGTCGCCGGGTGTTGGTGTGGTGGCGCGGCGGTATGGGGTGGCTTCGAGCCTTTTGTCGCGCTGGCGGCGTCAGTTTGCTGAGGCCGAAAGCGGCACGGCCGAGAAAGGGCATGAGCCGGCCATCGCGGTGGTCACCGATGACACCCCCAACCGTTCCAGCGCAGGCAGCGCAAGGAGCAACGGGCGATCCGTCCAGTCGTGACAGCGGAAGATCAGGCGGCCAGCGGCTGAGCGACGGTCTCGGTGTCGTCGGTCTCGGCGGTCAGGCGTTCGGTCTGCCAGCTCCAGGGCAGCAGCCATTCCAGCTCGGTCGCCTTGACGTCCTCGACACGCTGGCTCTGGTCGTCCAGATACGCCTTCAGGGCCTCGACGATCGGTCGGCTTTTCGCCTGGCGAACAGCTCGTTGGTCGGGGGGCTGGCCGCGGATCTCGGCTTCGATGACAGAGAGAGCGGCGATCCACTGGAGAACCTCGGCGGCAATCGACGAGGACGTCCTCTTGTGGATGTCGGTGAACTTCCGACGCGTATGCGCCCAGCAGTACACCAGGATGACGAGGGCACCCAGCTTTTCGCGTGTCGCGGCGACCCGCTCGTAGGCCTGATAGCCGTCAACCTGACGATGTCCTTCGACGCTCGGCCGAATGCGCGTTGGCCCGGCAGTCGCCGTAGACATAGATCACGGCCAGCGGCAACGGCCCCTGCCACGGCCGGTCGTCACGGCCATACGCCCAGATGCGCCCGGTCTTCGTCTTGCCTCGGCCCGGCGCCAGCACCGGCACCGGCGTGTCGACGGCGAACAGCTTCGGCGACGCCAGAACCGTGGAACACAGCAAAGCGTACAGCGGTTTCAACCACCAAAACGCCCGCCCGACGAGAGGCGGCCGAGGTCGACCGGTCCAGATCGATCCCTTGCCGGGCGTAAATCTGCACCTGCCGATACAGCGGTGAATGGTCGGCGTATTTGCCGACCAGAACATGCGCGATCACCGTTTCGGTGGCCATGCCGCCGGCGATCGGTCGGGGCGGGGCCGGCGCTTGGGAAACGCCGTCCGTGCATGTCCGGCACCCATACTTCGGCCGCCGGATCACTGTGACCCGGAACTGTGCCGGCACGATGTCGAGCTGCTCCTCGCAGCTCTCGCCGATCTTGTGCATGGCTGCGCCGCAGCACGGACAGCTCTTGTCATCGATGTCGTGGGTCTCTTCGATCCGCGGCAGGTGCAACGGCAAGGCGTCGCGACTGCGGGCCTGCGATGCCTTTGAGCGCGGGCGCGACGAGGCGCCGGCGGAAGGCTTGTCCTGTGCGGCTACGTCGTCCTGTGCCGGCGCACCAGCCTCGTCCGTCGCCGCCGTCACGGCGTCGCTCTGTTCCTGATCCTCAAGCGCGAGGCCGAGTTGGTCCGGATCGAGCTTTCCGAGCGTCGGCCAAACTGGGCCCGCTGCAATTGCTTGATCAGGACATGCAGCTTGTCGATTTCCGCCAGGGCCGCATCGCGTTCCGCTTCGGCCGCCGTCACCCGCGCCAGCAGAGCGCCGACGTCGGCCGAGGCGGGGTTTGTGACCGAAGCTGGCCCTGTATCTGCCCGGGATTGCCGCATGACCAACTGCATTTTGGGGGTGCCCCAAGATGCACCGGTCCGATTCGCCCGTCAACAGACAACCGCCGGTCGCGGCACGATCCGATGGCGAACCTGCGTCCAGTCGAGGCCGTCCAGAAGCAGGGTGAACTGCATCGGCGTCAGGCGGATCGTGCCGTCGGTGATCGGCGGCCAGGCGAACCGGCCAGCCTCGAGGCGTTTGTGGAACAGGCACGAACCCGTGCCGCCCCAGACCAAAACTTGACCCGGTCCGACCGCTTGGCGCGAAACACGACGATATCGCCGCCGAACGGGCCGACATCGAGCCAGGCTTGTGCCAGCGCCGCCAGCTTGTCCATGCCGTACCGGAAATCCACCGGCCGGGACGCCACAATGACGCGCCTGCCTGCAGGGACCACCATCATGCCAGCCGCCGCACCGCATCGAAGACACGATCGAGACCCGACGCATCGAGCCGGGCATCGACCCGAACGGTGGCAGCACCGAGCATAACCTCCACCACCGTCATCGGAGCGGTGGCATAAGGCGACGGCGGCAACGGGGGCGCCACAACGACCGGAACGAAGCCATTGCTGGGAGAAGTCACGGGCGACCCGGCTTCGCCCGGCGCCGACAACCGACGCCGCCAAGTGTAAAGCTGGTTCGGATTCAGCCCATAGCGCCCCGCAACCGCAGAAATCGGCTCGTCTGACGCATAACTCGCCGCGACGATCCGCACCTTCTCACCCGCCGGCCAGCGCCGCCGCAAACCTCCCCGTGCCATGGCAAATCCCCCAATTTACATGGGTGCATCTTCCGGAATTGAGCCGAAGATCCTAAGGCGCTCCACGCCTTTGCAAGGTTACAAAGTAAGAACACGGTTTAGAATGTTTCCCCTTACCTTTTGCCGACCGCTGGGGATGCGGATCATCTCCGCCAAAGGGCCGAATTCCGATTTGCTGAATTAGCTGTACGAGGTCCCGTCAAGCTGCTATCGAAACGACGTCTAAGTCGGGCGATGCGAGATCATCAATGGCCGGACCCGCTGCCCAAGCGTGAGCTCCCGTGAATCCCCCCATTCTGGAAAGTAAGTGAGATCAGTGAGACTGGCTTTCCGCACTACCATATCCTGGTATGAGTTACCCACCGATGTTTCCGACCCGTAGAGCATGAAACGGTGGCAAGATGGTTGCCGCGTCGTCGGCGGTGAGGGCGGTGTTCTCCTTGGTGCGTGTGAGCCCGCGTATGAGTTGGCCCCGAGATCCCGTGAGCACCCCAGACTGTGTCAGGAGTCCGTTTTGGTCTCCGGAGCACGATTTCTAGACTTCCGAATACCGGGATTTCAAG
>JANQJV010000223.1 GCA_028281465.1 Azospirillaceae bacterium
GGCCGCCAAGATGGCGGCGGTCCAGCCGGCAGGGATGCCGGCGCTCCTCGTTCAGCGCCGAAACCGACCGTGTCATCAATGCGGGCCAGGGGTATGACATGCTCAGGAATCCCCTCCCAGTTTCGAGAAGCGTTAGTGGAACCGATAAGCGAATCGGCCCCATCTTTCGGTAATCATTTGTTTTTTTTGGTTTTTCGAAATGTGGGAGTCCTGTGCTGCGCGTTCAGACTGTCCTGTGCCAACGGCCAAGCAAATTCAATCTGACATTGTAACCGACCAAGACCTAGCTCGTCGAATTCGGCCGGTTCGCGCACCGGCATCTCTACCGGCCGAGCTGTTTGACGCCGGACCCTGTGGGAACCGGGCGAGAGAGACTGCCCCCCTTGTTTTGGCGGGAGCGAAAGCATGCCTGCCGCTCACCAATCAGCTTGAAATCGTCACATTCAGTTTGGCATCGAAAAAGTCAACAATGTAGTCCGTGACGATCGACAACTGCGCCGATAACTGCACCGAGTTGTCAGGAGTTCGATCCTCCTTGGCTCCACACCAATCCGAGTGCGCGTCGATCTGGGGCCCCAGCATCGATGTCGGCATGGCCTGTTCCCGGATTCGATCTGCGAGAAACAGAAATCCTCATATCGCTCGCCGGTCTTGCCTCCGATTGCGCTGACGAGACGCGTCCACGGTTGGACACTGGGCACGTCGAGAGTCACGGCTTGTCGCGATAGAGGCATTGCATATGAATACCATCGCATGTATACGTAATGCATAACTCATAATGAGTCCAGATTGCGGAATGCCCCAGACTGGCGATCTCGGTAACCAGCGGCTCATGAACCGCAACGTCACGATTGCGGGCCGGCGGACGTGTGTCCGCTTGGAACCGATGATCTGGGACACCCTCCGGGCGATTGCCGACCGCGACAACCTGAGTCTTGCCGAGCTGTGCAGCCGCATCGACCAGTGGCTTCCGGCCAGCAGGCGAAGCTCATTCTCATCCGCGATACGCTTGTACATTCTCAACGACGCGTTGGGAGCGGAGCGGAGGAGGGCCGCTTGGTGACCCGCTGGCTGTTCTTTCTCGCTCCCATCGATATCGACCCATCGATCTGAGAAATTTCTGCCGCTTCGCGTGTCTCACAGGCGCCATGGTGCCATTTCGGAAGCCGATCGAAGCTTCGGACGGTGCTCGTTGCGTCGGTACACATGTGGTTTCACATGGCCATGACACGGTCCAACGTGACGGCGAGGACGTCTCGCACCAAGTCGCCATCCAATTTCAGTCGGCTCCGTGACAGCCCTGCGGTGATCGGTCACCAGAAAACGAGGGCAGCGTCTTCAGGGCGTTCAATTGCTTAACTTGTGACGTCCATTGACTGGATGATGTATCGCTAATCCTGCGACGAGGCGGGTCGGGTGTCAGGGCGCTGGGTAGAATGGTCCAGGAGCAGTCATAAGACCCTTAACCAGACGTCGCGGAGTCGTCCTCGAAATCTCCGGTTTTTTTTGGGGGGGGTAGGGAGTCTGGTGACGTCGTGGCATTGCGCGATGTGAGTCTGCCAAATCGAATCTAGTCAAGATTAATCCTCTTCTGAAACATCCACCTTGTGGTTAAAAAGCAACTGTCATGTTTCGGTCGTCGATAGATAGGGAAGACGGCAGGCTCTCATCTGCCGGCCCAATCTGAGACCCCTGGCCCGCCTTGACGACAGGTTCGGTTTCGGCGCTGAACGAGGAGCGCCGGCATCCGTGCCGGCTGGACCGCCGCCATCTTGGCGGCCGGGCCGCTGGGCGGGGTCCGGGCCGGCTGGAAGCCGGCGGTC
>JANQJV010000224.1 GCA_028281465.1 Azospirillaceae bacterium
CCGCAGGGTGAACCAGTTCGCCAAGTTCGCTGTTCTGCATGCCGAGTCTTTACAATAACATAGGCTGCTCTACCAGCCACCAACTGCCGGTTTTAGGATGAAACGCATCCACAGGAAGTCACGGGCCATGACGGCCGTGGCCGCGGCGGCGGCCCAGGCGGCCGCAACCGACCGCGAGCGGGCGGCGGAGAACTTTCAACAGGCGGATACCAACGCGGACGGCATGCTGACCCTCGGCGAGTTCACCACGCTGATCGATCTCAATGCCGCGGAAAACGTCGGCCGACCGCGAATGATCCGGCGGTTCGGCCGCTACCGGACGGCCTTCGGACGCGTCAACGCCAATGCCGACGGGCTGGTGACGCCGGGCGAAATGGCGGCCATGGCCGCCACCACTACCGCCGCGACTTCGGGTCCAGGATATCGCGCAGCCCGTCGCCGAACAGGTTGAACGACAGCACGGTCAGGAAAATCGCCAGGCCTGGGAAGATCGACATGTAGGGGGCATTGATGATGTATTGCTGGGCCTCGTTGAGCATGGCGCCCCATTCGGGGATGGGGGGTTGGGCGCCGAGACCCAGAAAGCTCAGCACGGCGGCGGCGAGGATGGAATCGCCGAGGCTCAGAGTGGCGTAGACCACGATCGGGCCGGCGATATTCGGCAGGATGTCCTTGATGATGATGCGGGCGTCGCTGGCGCCGATGGCGCGGGAGGCTTCGACGAACTGCAGTTCCTTGACCGAGAGGGTGGAGGCGCGGGCCAGGCGGGCAAAGCGGGGGACGCGCACGATGCCGATGGCGAGGATGCCGTTTTCCAGGCTGGGGCCGAGGGCGGCGGCGATCAGGATAGCCAGCAGCACATAGGGCAGGGACATCATGATGTCCATGGCGCGCATGATGACGTTGTCGATCCAACCGCCGAAATAGCCGGAGATCAGGCCGATGGCGGTGCCGGTGGTCAAGGACAGGCCAACGGCGAGCACGCCGACCCACAAGGATATCTGCGCGCCGTGGATGACCCGGCTCAACTGGTCCCGGCCCAGGTGGTCGACGCCGAACGGGTGGGCCCAGCTCGGCCCCTGCAGGACCTGGGAGGTGAAGGCATCCGGCGCATAAGGCGCCAGCCAAGGCGCCAAAAGGGCGACCAGAATGAGAAAGAGGATGAACCCGCCGCCGATCAGCGCCGTGGGCCGCCGGCGCAGCAGGTGGAAGGTGTAGGCGAGGGTGTCCCGCCACGGGCTGCGCCGGGTGGCCCCGTCTGCCATCATGGCCATTCGGTATTCGCTCCACTCACATCGAAAATACCAGCGCATCCGCAAAAAAATGGCTGGACGGCCACCGTCCTCATCCGCCGAAGCGCTGCATGGCGCAGAGGGCTTCGGCCATTTTCACGGCGGTGACGATGGGGTTGACCAGGGGCATGCCGGCTTCGGCCGACGCCTCTTTCAGCAAGGCCGGCTCCATGAACGCAACCGACATGCAGCCGATCAGCATGACCTCGGCGCCCTTGTGCCGGGCCTCGTGCATGAGGGCGATCAGGCGGCTCTGGGTCTTGCGCGGGTCGCCATACAGCTCGAGCACCGGGATGTCCACCGTGTGGCTGGACACCAGACGGTGCACGTCCAGGCCGGTCTCGCGCACCAGGCGGCGCTTGATGCGGGCGCGTTCGCCGGAGATGGTGACCATGGAGAAGCGCTTGTCGCCAACGGTGCCGAGCAGGATCGAGCTTTCACCCGGACCCACCACCGGTTTGCGCGACTGTTCCCGGGCGCCTTCCAACCCGCTGTCGCCGGCACAGCCGATGATGAAGCCGTCGAAATCGTCCTGGCGGGCGCGGATGAAGCGCAGCACTTCGGGCATGGCCCGGTATTCGTCGACCGCGTTTTCGATGGACCGCGGTCCGTCGGCGACCTGGTCGACCACGACCGTTGTGTCTGACGACGCGATTTCGGTGAGCCGCGCCTCGCGCCGGGCCCGCTCCGCATCCTTGAGGCCGATGCCGGGGACCAGGTAGCAGATCGTCGTGGTCGTCATGGCGTGTCTCCTTCAAGGGCGACGGGATCGACGGTGATGCCCAGGCCCGGTCCGTCACCGATCACGGCATGACCGTCGCGCACGGCAAACCCGCTGGCAATGTCGCGGCCGAGGCGGCTCGGGCCGTTGATCTCGGCGAAGCGCAAGCCGCAGGCATGCACCAGATGCGCTGCCGCAGCACTGCCGATGGACGTGTCCAAGGTGCCGATCTGGCAGCTCACGCCGGCTGCGGCGCAGAGTGCCGCCACCGTGCGCGCCGGCGCAAGGCCGCCGGTCTTCAACAATTTGATATTGACGTAGTCCGCCGACCCAGCCTCGAGTGCGCGCAGGGCGTCGCGCGGGCCGTGTACGCCTTCGTCCAGCATCACCGGGATGGGGGTGCGCCGACGCAGGTCCGCGGCGCCGGCGATATCCCAGGCCGGCAAGGGCTGCTCAACCATCTGGATGTCGAAGCGCTCGACGGCGGCCAGGAAGCGGGTCGCGGCCGGCACATCCCAGCCCTGGTTGGCATCCAGTTTCAGGTGAATGCCCGAACCGACGGCGTCACGGATGGCGGCGATCGCCGCCAGCTCGGCCCGTGCATCGACCCCGGTCTTGATCTTCAAGGTGCCGAATCCGGCGGCGACATGGCGCCGGGCGTCGGCAATCATCTGCGCCGTGGTGCCGACGGACACGGCCTTGGACGAGGCGATCGGTCCGCGTGGCGCCCCGCCCATGAGCCGTGACAAGGGCACGCCGGCCCGCCGGGCGGCCAGGTCATGCAAGGCCATGTCCAGGGCCGATTTCGCGGCGGTGTTGGCCTGGAGTGCGGCATCCATGCGCCGGTGCGCCTCGGCGAGGTCGAACGGATCGAGGCCGATCAGCACCGGGGCCAGCCGGCCTTCGATGGCGGCGACGATGCCCGGCTGGGTTTCGCCGGTGATCTGCGTGCACTCGCGCGCCTCACCCCAACCGCTGGCTCCGTCGCCATCGTCGATCCGGACGATGACGCTATCCATCGCCGCATACGTCTTTCGCGACGTGGCCAGCGGGTCCGTCATTGGCAGGCGTACAGTGAAGACAGTGATTTCGGCAACGGTCGTCATGGTGGTTCCAGGCGGGGGGGCAGATCCGGAGATCCGCCCCTTGTGTTGCCTATTCCAAGGCTGCTTCGTGCAAGGGCACCCAGTTGGAATCGTGGATGAACACGTTCTTCAGGTTGGCCCGGGTGGCGATGGCGGTGATCGGGTGAGCGAAGAACACGGCGGCGCCTGCGTCGGTGATCAGGTTGGCAGCGTCCTGGTACAGCGGGTCGCGTTCGGCCTGGTCATAGATGCCGCGGGCCCGTTCCAGGGCGGTATCCAGTTCCGGAACGCGCAGACGGGTCCAGTTCAACGCGTCCTTCTCGCGGATGTAGCGGCTGTGGAACAGGGCATAGATGATGCCGTCCGGGTCGAGCGTGCCGGAAATCCAGCCGCCCATGGTCATGCCGTATTCGCCCTTGCCGCGGGTTTCGCGATAGGTCGCCCAGTTCATGGTCTTGACATCGACGTCGATGCCGATCTGGGCCAGATCGGATTTGATCAGCGACACGGCATCGCGCGGTGCCGGCAGATACGGCCGCGGGTTGGTGAACGATGTCAACGTGGTCTCGAAGCCGTCGGCATGGCCGGCCTCGGCCAGCAGAGCCCTGGCTTTGTCCATGTCGTATTCATACACCGTGACGTCTTCGCTGTGGCCCCACCAGGTGGACGGGATCACCTGGTTGGCAACTTCGCCGCGGCCGAAGAACACGGTCTGGAACATCCGGCTCTTGTTGATGGCGTGGTTGACCGCCCGGCGCACGCGCACGTCGTCGAAGGGTGCGACCTCGGTGTTCAAGGCCATGAACGAGATGCCGAGCGTCGGCGACTGGTGCAGGGTCAGGTCTGGGTCGGCATCGACCTGGTCGAACTGCGGGAACGGCACGCCGTAGATCAGGTGCACCTCGCCCTTCTGCAGCGCCAGCAGACGGACGTCGTTGTTGGGGATGACGCGGACGATCAGCCGGTCGACCTTGGGGGCACCCAGGTAATAGTCCTGGTTGGCTTCGTACTCCAGGAAGTTGTCGCGCTCCCAGCGCACGAATTTGAACGGGCCGGTGCCGACCGGGTTGGACCGAAAGCCCTCGGGGTCGGCCATGACGGCGGTCGGGCTGACGATGTAGCCGATGTAGAAGGCCAGGTTGACCAAAAGGGCCGGGGCGGGTTCGCTCAGCGAAATCTGAACGGTGTGGTCGTCGATCGCCTCGGTCTTGGTGATCGAGGCGAATTTCGCCGACCAGCGCCGGCAGTTGGCGCAGTGATACGGGTGCTCGCTGTCACGCTGGCGCTCCAGGGAGAATGCCACCGCCTCAGCGTTCATCGGCGTGCCGTCGTGGAAGGTCACGTCCTGGCGCAGCGTGAAGGTCCAGGTCAGGCCGTCTTCGGACACCGTCCAGCTCTCCGCCAGCGCCGGCACGATGTCGTGGCTGTTGCCGTCGAAACGCACCAGACCGTCGAACGCCCAGTCGGCCACCTTGATCGCCTCGAACGAGGTGCTCTCGGCCGGGTCGAGCGAATTGGCGTCGTTGCCGCGGGCGACGATCAGCGTCTCGGCCGAGGCTGTGGCCGACAGGGCCAACAGCACCGCCCCGGCCAAGCCGGTCAGGGTTCTCCACCGCAAATCCATGAACTCACTCCTCTCCTGCGTCGGACGGCGGGTGCGGTCCGACTTGGTTTTTTTCCGCTTATTGTGCGCGGGCGCGCCAGCCATCGACCAGACGCTGGGCTTCGGTCAGGTGATGGCCGATCCGGTTCATTTCGCGTTTCAGGCCGACCACGGTGAATTTGAAGGCATCCGAGGCCGGATCCATGGCTTTCAGCGTGAGCACCGGCGCCAGTCCGGGCAGGCAGCGCGACGACAGGGCCGGGTCGTGCTCATAGGCGCTGCGGCTCTGAAACAGCACCGGGTTGAGCCAGCGCGCCAGGCGCAGGTACAGCGTGTTGACCGGGCCCGTGTGCGCGTCGTCTTCCAGGTCTTCGGCGGCCTTGTGCACGGCGGCGACGCTGGTCTGCAGGCGCTGCGCCTTGGCCTTGAGGTCGGCGAAGTCCAGGTGCGCCCCGGCCTCTTCCTCGTATTCGCGGAGGGCGTCGAGAAAGTCCTGGGCGGCGTGGGTGTAGTCGAACGGCAACACTTTGGCCGTGCACAGGCGCAAGAGCGTCGTGATGTAAAGACGCACATCCTGGCTCAGGATCGCCATGTCCGCCTTGTCCACGGTCTCCTGTGCCGAATGCCACCACCAGGCGCCCCCCGAACCGCCGACATTGGGGTCGCGGTTGGGGTCGTCCGGCGTGAGCATGCCGTAGACCGAAATCGACGACAGGCCGACTCCCCAGAAGGACTGGTCGGCGGCGCGCGACGGCCGGGTCGAGGACACATATTTGTCCTTGCGCTTGCCGAGGGCGAGCTGGGCGCGGCTCGAGGTGTCGGTGCCCCAGCCGGTGATTTCGCGGGTGGTGGATTCGTTGAACGCCGAGACTTCGCCCATCTGGTGGCGCGGCACATAGACCGTGGCGCCTTTCACCCCCGGGCTGTCGATGTTGAAATAGGCAATGGCGTGGTCGAACAGGTCTTGCCAGAACGTATCTGCATACCAGGTAGACCCGGAATAGCGGGCATGGCTATGCCCTGGCCACCAGGCAAAGCGTGCGCCATAGCGCAGCGAGCCTTCATGCTGCTTGAGGAGTCGCGCCATCTCCAGGATGCAGCTGTCGCCAGTGACATTGTCGGTGGAGCCGTCGAACCATGAACAGTAGTGCGAGCCGACCAGCACGAAGTTCGGTTCGCGGCCTTTGATCTCGGCCACCGGCAGGCGTACGTCCCGCCAGCCCTCGAACGTGTCGGTGATGAGGGTGGCAGCGAGCGTGCCGGCCTTGGCCCAGTCGATGAGACGCCGACCGTCCTCGCCGCTGATCGAGGCAACGTGCAGGCGCGGGATGTTCGCCGCCTCGCCGTAGCCCGGCGTACCCCACACGGGTGTGATGATCATCTTGTGGCGCTGCGGTCCGGCGGACATGGCGATCATGCCCTTGGCACCACGCGCCGCGGCGGTGGTGCCCCGTTCCGGTGTCGGCAGTTTTTCCAGAAGCACGATCTTGCCGGCGACATCCAGGCCTTCGTAGTCGGCTTCGGTGCCGGCACCGGCGAACACCACCGGGGCGGAGAAGCCGCCTTGCGGGGTCGACAGGCCGAAAGCGACGCCCACCGCCTCGATCTCCAGGCTCTGCGGTGCCGTGATCAGAACGCGGGCGGATTTTGGGTAGCTGAGGTAGCTGTCGAACCGGTGTACGGTGTGCTCGATGCCGTAGGCGGCGAGCTGGCCGGTGATATAGGCGCAGGCGCGCTCTTCTTCGGCGCTGCCGGAAACCTTTTCGCCCATCGCGCACAGCGTGGACACGCTGTGCTGCAGGTTTTCGGCGGAGACGGCTTCGCGTGCCATCGCCTCAAAAGCGTTGCTCATGACGCTCCCTGTCGGCTTGTTTGAATTATTCATAAGATCGTCGGACACTGTGCGTCGATTTGCCCGGGCTGACAAGGCCGAATTGAATCCGGGTCTCATCACTGGCTCGTGTGCTTCGGGACACGGTGTTGACAATCCGGCGCGGGGCTTTGCACGATCGCTGCGCGCGGGGCGGGTCCGGAGGAGACGGATGAACCACCTACTCGAGGTGCAGGACCTCAGACTCAACTTCTACACCTACCGCGGTGTGGTCCAGGCCTTGGAAGGGGTGAGCTTCCACATGGCCCCGGGGGAGGCGGTGGGGTTGGTCGGCGAAACCGGTTGCGGCAAGAGCGTGACCGCGCGGGCCATCATGGGTTTCATCGAACCGCCCGGACGGATCGAACAGGGGCGCATCCTGCTCGACGGCCGGGATCTGCTGCAGCTCAAGGACAAGGCGCTGCGCGGCATCCGCGGCCGGGAAATCTCCTTCATCTTCCAGGAACCGAAGAAGGCGCTGGATCCCACCTGCACCGTCGGCGCCCAGCTCATGGAGGCCGCAACGGTGGCGCGCGGTCTGGGCAAGCGCGACGCCGAGGCGCTGGCCATGCAGACCCTGGGCCAGGTCGGACTGGGCGATGCCGGCCGGGTCATGGGCAGCTATTCCTTCGAGCTGTCCGGCGGCATGGCGCAACGGGTGATGATCGCCATGGCCGTGGTCGGCGGCTCGCGGCTCATGATCGCCGATGAGCCAACCTCGGCTCTGGATGTCTCGATCCAGGCACAGATCTTGCGGCTTTTGCGCCGCATCCGCCGCGAGCAGACCTCTTCGCTGCTGCTGATCACCCACGACCTGGGTGTGGCCGCGGAGAACTGCGACCGCATCATCGTTATGTACGCCGGGCGCATCGTCGAGAGCGGGCCGGTCCGTGCCATTTTCCGCAGCCCGGCCCACCCGTACACCGAGCGGCTGCTGCGCGCCCTGCCGGCACCGGGCAAGCGGCGGCTGGAGGCGATCCCCGGCACGGTGCCCGATCTGGTAGCGCCACCGCCGGGCTGTCGCTTCTCCAACCGGTGTGACCGCGCCACGCCGCACTGCAGCCGTGAACGCCCACCGTCGTCCGAGATCGGTGACGGCCATGCCGTGGCCTGCCACCACCCGGTGATCGCCCCGGTTTCCGCCGCCGCCTGAGGCTTTGCCCATGTCCGCTGCCGCCGCGGTGTCCGCCGATGATGCCGATGTTCCGCTGGTCCAGATCCACGACCTGATCATGCATTTCCCGCTGCGTGGCCAATCCTTGTGGCCGTGGGATAAGCCGCCGATGGTGCGCGCCGTCGACGGCATCGATCTCACGGTGGCGCGCAACGAGATCGTCGGCCTGGCCGGTGAATCCGGCTGCGGCAAGAGCACGGTGGCCCGGCTGCTCATGGGGCTGATCAAACCCACCAGCGGCCGCATCCACTTCAACGGCCGGCCGATTCAGGCCTACGGGACCCACGAGCTCCGGCCGCGGTTGCAGATGGTGTTCCAGGACCCGTACACCTCGCTGAACCCGCGCCGCCCGATCGGGCGCATCGTCGGCGACCCGCTGATCATCCACACCAAGCTTTCCGCCGCCGACCGGCGCGACCGGGTGGTGCAGGCGCTGGAACGGGTCGGCCTGGCCGCCTACCACTACGACCGGTTTCCGCATGAGTTTTCCGGTGGCCAGCGCCAGCGTATCGCCATCGCCCGCGCCTTGATCCTCGACCCGGAGTGCCTGGTTCTGGATGAGCCGACCTCGGCCCTGGATGTGTCGGTGCAGGCGGTGATCCTGAACATGATCCTGGAACTGCAGCAGGACATGCAACTCGGCTGCCTGTTCATCACCCATGATCTCAACCTGATGCGCTTTCTGGCGCACCGCACGGCTGTGATGTATCTGGGCCGGATCGTGGAAATCGGCGCGACCGAAGACCTGTTCTCCCGGCCGCTGCACCCGTACACCCGCGCCCTGATCGACGCCACGCCGCAGCCGGACCCGGATCGCGCCGCCGACGAGGTGCCGCTGGAAGGCGAACTGCCGTCCAATATCAACCCGCCGCCGGGATGCCGCTTTGCCTCGCGCTGCGCCAAGAAGATCGACGGGCTGTGCGACCGCGTGCCGCCGCGGCTGCAGTCGGTCCAGGGCCGCCTGGTCGCCTGCCATCTCCACCCAGCGCCGGAGGCCACCCCGTGACCGGCAACGCCCGCGCCCTTGTCGTCATCGCCCAGCGCCTGGTCAACGCGGTGATCGTGTTGCTCGTACTCTCGGTGCTGATCTTCGCCTTCATGCGCGCCATTCCGGGTGATCCGGTGTTGAACCTGTTGGGCGAAGAGGAGACCACCGAAGAGCAATACGAACAGTTGCGCATCGAGCTGGGACTGGACCAACCGTTCCATGTGCAGTATTGGGGCTGGATGTCCCGGGTGGTGCAAGGCGATTTCGGCCGCAGCCTGCAGACCAACGAGCCTGTGTTGCCGGTGATCTGGGAGAAGCTGAAGGCCACCATCGAGCTGGCATTGGTCGCCGTGCTGTTCGGCACCGTGCTCGGCGTCTCCGCCGGCATTCTGTCGGCGGTGCGCCGGGATACGCTGTTCGATTCCGGCGCCATGGTCGTGAGCTTGGTCGGCATTTCCATCCCGGTGTTCTGGATGGGCATCATCCTGATCATCATTTTCAGCGTACAGTTGGACCTGCTGCCGGTGAGCGGCATGAAGTCGTTCTTCACCATCATCACACCGGTCACCGGGTTTCCGCTGCTCGATGCCATGCTCACCGGCAATTGGGCGGCGGTGCAGGATCTGCTGTCGCATCTGGTGCTGCCGGCGGTGACGCTGGGCCTGACCCCGGCTGCGCTGATCGCGCGCACCACGCGCGCCAGCATGCTCGAAGTGATCAACGAAGACTACGTGAAGGCCGGGCTGGCGCGCGGGCTGTCGTTCAACCAGACCCTGTGGCGGCACATCCTGCGCAATGCCATGATCCCGGTGGTGACCGTGATCGGCCTGGAGATCGGCGTGTACCTGGGCGGCTCCATCGTCACCGAGACCGTGTTCTCCTGGCCCGGCCTCGGCCGCTACATGATCGATGCGATCTATTCCAACGACTATCCGGTGGTGCAGGGCGCCGTGCTCGTGTACGCGCTGATCGTGGTCACGGTCAGCCTGATCGTGGACTTGACGTACGCGGCCCTCGACCCGCGCGTGAAACTCTGAATTCGTGCAAGAAAATCCCGGGAAGGAGGCCCCAATGCTCAGCGCCGACGAAAAAACCGTGCTCGACAGCATCTCCATGGATGCGCCTTGGGCGCTGGTCGAAACCTTCGCCACGATGCACCGCTGGATGCCGGACGACGTCAACAGGGCCGGCGACGTGCTGGTCGAACGCCTGACAGCGCTCGGTCTGCCGGTCACGGTACATGAGCCGGCACTGTACCTGTCGATCCCGTTGTCGGCCTCGGTGGAGATGGCGGGTGGCCAGCGGCTGTTCGCCAAGCCGCCGTCCATGAGCCGGCCGGTGCCCGACGGCGTTTCCGGCGAGCTGGTGTACCTCAGCGCCAATGCGGCCAACCTGCGCACCTACACGCGCAATATCGCCGAGCTGTTCACGGGTGGTACGGAAAACCTGGCCGACCGGCTCAAGGGTCGCATCCTGTTGACCGAAGGTTTCGGTAACCCCGGGCTGACCGCGGTGGCCGAGGAGTGCGGCGCCGTCGGGCTGGTGGTGATCAACCCGGGCCACCGCGTGCATTGGGGTACCTGCACCACGATCTGGGGCAACCCTGACCTGGACGATCTGGCGCGCAAACCGAAAATCCCCGTGCTCGCCGTCAACAAGCCGGATGGGCAAGCACTGATCGCGCGGGCCCAGGCCGGCGAAACCGTGACCTTGCGCAGCGAGCTGCTGGAAGGCTGGTTCAAACAGAAAATCCCGGTGGTGCAGATCGACGGCACCGAGGAACCGGACACATTCCTTCTGGTGCACGGGCACTACGATAGCTGGGAGGTCGGCGTCGGCGACAACGCCACCGGCGATGCGCTCATGCTCGAACTGGCCCGGGTTCTGCAGCAGCACCGCGGCCGCTTGCGTCGATCGGTCCGCATCGCCTGGTGGCCGGGGCATTCCACCGGCCGCTACGCCGGCTCGACCTGGTATGCCGATACCTTCGCCCAGGATTTCGAGCGTCACTGCGTGGCATCGATCAACTGCGACAGCCCTGGCTGCCGCTGGGCCACCAGCTACCACCGCACCATCTGCATGAGTGAGATGCAGGCCCATGTCGGTGCTGCGATCGAAACCGTGGCCGGCCAAACGCCGCAGCACATGCGGCCAAAGCGCGCCGGCGACAACTCGTTCTACAACATCGGCCTGCCGACCTATTTCAGTCTCACCTCGACCATGCCCGACGCGTTGCGCGCCGAGAAGGGCTACTACGAGGTGTCGGGCTGCGGCGGCAACATTGCCTGGCACACCGAAGACGACACCTTGGAGATCGCCGACCGCGACATCCTGATGGTGGATACCCGGATCTACACCCTGTGTGTGCTGCGTCACGCCGGGGCGGCGGTGCTGCCCATGGACTGGCGCGCCACGGTGGCGGAGTTTGCCGACACCATCGCACGCTACCAGGAGGCTGCGGGCACGGCGTTCGATCTTGGCCCGGCCCGGCAGGCGACGACCGTGCTGGCCGACGCGCTGGACCGGTTGTACGCCAAGATCGAGGCCGACGGGTTGGCTTCCAAGGCGGCCAACGCGGTGCTCACGCGGCTGGCGCGGGTGCTGATCCCGGTCAATTTCTCCCGCGAACCGCGTTTCCGACAGGACCCGGCGACGGTGTGCCCGCCGCTGCCGACCCTGCAGCCGGCCCTTGACCTGGCCAAGCACGGGCCGGAAACGCTTGGTTTTGCCAAGAACCAGTTGTTGCGCGGGCAAAACCGCTATGTCGCCGCCGTGGCCGAAGCCACCCGCCTGGCGGCGGCGGCGGCGGCATGACCGGCCCGGTTCGCCTCCGCTACCAGTTCGCCACGGCCAAGCATCGGTCCGAGGTCGGCATGGCCGAGGTGGAGCGGCGTCAGGCGCTGCTGCGGCAGTGGGCCGATCCCGGGGTTGAGGTGGATGTCGGCCTGCCGCGCAGCGGGCCGCCCTCGGTGGAGAGCCGGGTCGATGCCGCACTCACCGTGCCCGAGGTGCTGCGCGGCGCGGTCGAAGCCGAGCGCGAGGGCTACCACGCCGTGATCGTGAGCTGCTATTCCGACCCGGGCATGGAGGCGGCGCGCGAGCTGGTCGACATCCCCGTGCTCGGCTCCGGCCTGTGCTCCATGCATGTCGCGGCCATGCTCGGCGCTCGGTTTTCCATACTCGCTCCGCGCGCCGGCGGCGGCAGCCGTCGCTTCGAGAACCCGAAGAAATACGGGTTTGCCGATCACTACGCCTCGACCCGTGGCACCGGCCTGTCTGTCATGGACTTGGCCAAGGACCGCGCGGGCACCCTCAGTCGCTTGGCTGAGGTCGGCCGGGCGGCGGTGGACGAGGACGGCGCCGATACCGTGATTCTCGGCTGTATGAGCATGGCCTTCCACGATGTCACGGGCGAGCTGGGCGAGCGCATCGGCGTCCCCGTGGTGAACCCGGTGCCGGCGAGCCTGTCGCTGGCAACCCTGCTCGTGCGCACCGGCCTCACCCACAGCCGCCAGGCCTATCCCAAACCGCCGGATGAGAATGCGTGATGAAGACCCTGAGAGCGTCCTCGCCGTCATCGCCAGGGATGGGCTTCGCGAAAGGGCACAAGCTTCTCGGACGCTGGCGGATCGTGGCAGCGGACCAGTGGGATCGGGATCATCTTGATCTGGTGGCACCTGCCGCGATCACCTTTGCCGAGAACGGGTCCGGTACACTGGTGTTCGGTGCCTGCGAAGCCGGCCTCGAGTTGGAGTTCAGCCGCGACATGGTGTTCTTTCGGTTGCATGGTTTTGACGAAGGCACCGAGCTCTCCGGCTCCGGATCGGCCGACCTCGACGACGACGGAACACTGGAGATCGAGATCACCTTCGACCACGGCGACGACGCCACATTCCGCGCGCATCGGGCGTAACCGGCCCACGACCCATTTGCCTGCGGAGCGGCCAATCGCAGAGGGCGGGGCTTTGCGCCGATGGATATCCGTCGGCCAACGATGTCGGACCCGTGTTCGCGGTCGATAGGCAAAGGGGCAGATTTTCGGCGTGTGCCGATGGACGTCGGTTTTTTGCTGGTTTTGCTGGCTCGGTCGACAAGTGGAATTGTTTATAATCAGCCAGTTAGCCGACCCGGACGGGCTGATCCGTGCCTAGCCCGACTTCGCGGATTCGCGCTCTAAAATGCCGATTTTAGGGTCGTTGGAGCTTACTAACGCGTTGATTTTGCATGGCGTGAGTTCGCCAAATCGCGTGTAGTGAAGACCTACCCTCTTCCGGGTTTTGTGGGGCATGGCTAAAATACAGCCGCTATGTTTTTGCGGCAGACCAAAAGAAAGAAAGACGGCAAGACGCACACCTATTGGAACGTTGTCGAGAACAAACGTCTCGACAATGGC
>JANQJV010000226.1 GCA_028281465.1 Azospirillaceae bacterium
CGGGGATGAAACAGTCCAGTTTTCCGAGCGCATATATAGCAGCGAAGTTTGCTTTTGCTACTATATTTGGACACGCCAAGCTTAGTTTCTTGTTAGACGGCCTGACTTCGTCCGGCGGCGGCACGGTAATCCGGCCCACCGGGTGCACCGGCCGCCGGCAGCCGATCTTCTTCCACGGCATGACAGGCCACGGTTCGGCGGCCATGGCGCTGCAATACCGGCGCTTCTCGCCGGCAGCGGTCTTGGGCGAACGGGCAGCGTGGGTGGAAATGGCAACCGGACGGCGGGTCGATCGGGTTCGGGACCTCGCCAGCAACCGGGACGCGGGCCCGGCCACTCATGTCCAGGTCCGGGATCGCATCCAGGAGCATGCGCGTGTAGGGGTGCAGGGGCTGTTCGAACAGGGACTTGACGTCGGCGATCTCGACCAGGCGGCCCAGATACATGACACCGACCACGTCGGAGATGAAATACACCACCGCCAGGTCGTGGCTGATGAACAAATAGGTCAGCCCCAGATCGCGTTGCAGGCGCTTCATCAGGTTGAGAATCTGGGCCTGCACCGAAACATCCAGTGCCGAGGTCGGCTCGTCGCACACCAGGAACTCCGGGTTGCTGGCCAAGGCGCGGGCAATGGAGATGCGCTGCCGTTGGCCGCCGGAGAATTCATGCGGAAATTTCTCGGCATCCCGGGCGGACAGGCTCACCTGTTCCAGCACCTCGGTCACGCGGGCCCGGATCGCCGCCTCAGACCCAAGCAGCCGGTGGGCCCGGATCGGTTCGGCGACGATGTCGGCAACGCGCCATCGGGGATTGAGGCTGGCATAGGGGTCTTGAAAGATCATCTGCAGGCGCTTGCGAATGGACCGTTCGGCACCATCGTCAAGGCCCGACAGGGGCACGCCGTCGAAACGGATGCTGCCGCGGGACGGCGGGTAGAGGCCCACGATCAGTCGGCCGACCGTCGATTTACCGCAACCGGATTCGCCGACCAGACTGAAGGTCTTGCCCTTGGGAATGTCGAAGCTGATACCGTCCACGGCCTTCAGAGCGGCGCGCGGTAGGCGGTACAGCAGGCGATGCAGCAGCGGCGGCGATACGTCGAAGGACCGGGCCAGTGAGTCGACCTGGATCAGCGGCGTGGTCTCAGGCATGGGCGGGCCCCTCGTCGAAGCCTGGGACATGCCGCCAGCAGGCGGCTTGGCTCGCGCCGACCGGCAGCAGCTCGGGCCGGTCGCGCCGACATCGGTCGCGGATATACGGACAGCGCGGATGGAAGGCGCAGCCGGTGGGAATTTCGGTGAGGCGGGGCATGGAGCCGTCGATCTGCGTAAGTTGGTCGGTGTCGTGACCGATGGCTGGGATCGATCCCATCAGGCCGACCGTATAGGGGTGCCGGGGCCGTTTGATCACATCGCGCACCGGGCCGATTTCGGCGATTCGACCGGCATACATCACGGCGACTCGATCCGCCGTCTCGGCAATCACGCCCATGTCGTGGGTGATCAGCATCACGGCAGCGCCGTGGTCGCGGCACAAGCGTTTGAGCACGGCGATGATCTGCGCCTGGATCGAGACGTCGAGCGCTGTCGTTGGTTCGTCGGCGATGACCAGGCGTGGGTTGACGCACAGCGCCAGCGCGATCACCACGCGCTGGCGCATGCCGCCGGAAAACTGATGCGGGTAGTGATCGATACGGCGATCGGCGGCCGGGATGCCGACCTCCTGGAGAAGGCCTACGGCGCGGTCGCGCGCCGCCGATTCCGACAGATCCGTATGCGTGCGGATGGTTTCGGTGAGCTGCCGGCCGACCGTATACAACGGGTTCAGGCTGGTGAGCGGATCCTGGAACACCATACTGATGTCGCGGCCGCGAATGCGCCGCATCGCCTCATACGGCAGGGTGTCGATGCGGCGGTCGTCGAAGTGGATGCTGCCGGCGGCGATGCGCCCGGGTGGTTCCAGCAATCCCATGATGGCGGCGCCCATGATGGTCTTGCCGGCACCGGATTCGCCGACCACACCGAGCACTTCGCCGGCGCGGATGGTGAACGACACGTCGTCGACGGCAACCAGCCGGGCATGCCGGGTCGGAATCTCGACCCGAAGACCGCTGACGGCCAGCAGGTCGGGCGCGGACGGCGCCTGCGGCGCGGAAACGGGGCTGGGGTCGGTCATCATCGCAACTTCGGATTGAGGGCATCGCGCAGCCAATCGCCCAGCAGATTGACCGCCAGCACCAATGTTGCCAGGGCGATCCCTGGAAAGACGGTGATCCACCATTCGCCGGAGAACAGAAAATCGTTGCCGATGCGGATCAAGGTGCCAAGGGAGGGTTGGGTCG
Organism: Azospirillaceae bacterium; assembly: GCA_028281465.1. Lineage (GTDB taxonomy): Bacteria > Pseudomonadota > Alphaproteobacteria > Azospirillales > Azospirillaceae > JANQJV01. Next base: position 2,345 of record JANQJV010000226.1, read on the forward strand.
GCGGCACGCCGACGCCGAGAAAGGACAGGGTGGCTTCGGTGATGATGGCGATAGCCAGGTGGATGGTGGCGATCACAAGCACCGGTCCGGTCACGTTGGGCAGAACATGGCGCAGCATGATCAGCATCGGCGGAATGCCAATGATGCGTGCGGCCTGCACATATTCCTTATTGCGCTCGACCATGGTGGAGCCGCGGACGGTGCGGGCGTACTGCACCCAGCCGGACACGCCGATGGCGAAAACCAGCACATACAGCGCCAGATCGTCGTGCACGTCGCGCGGCAGCACGCCACGGGCGACGCCGTCAATCAACAGGGCGATCAGGATGGCGGGGAAGCTGAGCTGTACATCCGCGATGCGCATGATCACCGCATCGATCCAGCCGCCAACATAGCCGCTGATCAGGCCCAGGGTCACGCCCACCACCATGGCGAACAGCACCGAGGCGAAGCCGACGAAGAGCGAAATGCGGGCGCCATAGATGATCGTTGACAGGATGTCCCGGCCCTGGTCATCGGTGCCGAGCAGGAAGCGCGGGTCGCCGTAAGGCTCCCAAACCGGCGGCAGGAAAGCGTCCAGGAGGTTCAGCGACGCCAGATCGAACGGGTTGTGGGGCGTTACCCAGGGCGCGAACGCTGCGGCAAGCACAAACGTCACCGTAGCCAGGAAGGCGGCGACGGTGATCGGCGAGCGCAGGAAGGCATACATCAAGTCGCTGTCGCGGGCGCGGCGGACGGCAGCGGCGACGTGGTTCAATCGGGACGCGGAGGGCGGCGGGGCGGCGGGCGAGTGCATTCGGTTTCGCTCCCTCAGCCCGGATGGCCGGCGGCGACGGCCCGGTCGACACGCAAGCGCGGATCGACCAGGTAGTACAGCATGTCAACGACCAGATTGATGACGACGAAGACGAAACCGATCAAACACAGATAGGCCGCCATGACCGGGATATCGACGTCATTGATCGCCTGGATGAACATGAGGCCCATGCCCGGCCATTGGAAGACGCTTTCCGTAATGATGGCGAAGGCGATGATACTGCCGAGCTGCAAGCCGGTGATGGTGATCACCGGCACCAAGGTGTTCTTCAGCGCATGGCCGAAATGGACCGTGCGATTGGTCAGTCCACGGGCGCGGGCGAATTTGATGTAATCGGTACGCAGTACCTCGAGCATTTCCGAGCGTACGAGGCGCATGATCAAGGTCATCTGAAACAGGGCGAGCGTGATCGACGGCATGATCAACGCTTGCAAGCCTGAGGTGGTTAGAAATCCCGTACTCCACCAGCCGAGATGCACCACCTCGCCGCGCCCGAATGTCGGCAGCCAGCGCAATTCCACGCCGAACAGCAGGATCAGCAGGATGCCGATCAGAAACGTCGGGATGGAGATCCCGACCAGCGAAACGGTGAGAAAGGCTCGTGAGATCACGCCGTAGCGGTGCAGCCCGGTGTAGATGCCCATGGGCACGCCGACCGCCAGCGCCAACAGGGCGGCAACCAGGCTGAGTTCCATGGTGGCGGGCAGGCGTTCAGCAATGACGTCTTCGACCGGTCTGCGGTGGCGGTAGGAATAGCCGAATTCCCCTTGCGCGGCATTGGCGGCGAAGCGGGCGAACTGGACGAAGAACGGATCGTTCAGCCCCAGCCGCTCCCGCAAGGCATCGCGCTCCGCCAGTGACGTCTCCTGACCGACCAGATTGCTGATCGGGTCGCCGACGTAGCGGAACAGGCCGAATGCGATCAGGCCCACGGTGAGCATGACCAAAATGGATTGCAGCAGGCGCTGAATGATGAAGGCAAGCATGGAATTCCGGTGCGGCCGGGCGGGAAAACGGACGCCCCCCCGGCGTGACGGTCGGAGGGGCGTTGGCGATGGGCCGCGTTACTCGACGATCATCACATTGCGCAGGTCAAGCACATTGTCGGCGCGTTGGGCCAGTTCGATGCCGTCGCGCACGCCCCAGGACAGCGGTTGCTGGTGCAGCGGGATGTGGCCGACCTCGTCCCAGTGTATTTGGAAGGCCTCGTCGATGTAGGCTTGCCGTTGCGCCGGATCGGTTTCCTTTTCCACGAGTGCCGCCAATTCGTCGACACGCGCGTTGCAGTAACCACCGAGGTTGAACAGACCGGCGCCGGTGTCGTCGCTACGGCACGACATCAGGTTGTACAGCGGGTTGTGCGCATCCAGCGACGACGGTGTCCAGCCCAGCAGGTAGAAGCTGGTGTCGAAATCCGCCTGGGCCAGCACTTTGCCGAAGTATTTGGACTTGGTCTGAGCCAGCAGGTTCACGGTGACGCCGATGCGCGCCAGCATGGCGGCGACCGCCTGGCAGATCGCCTCGTCGTTGACATAGCGGTCGTTCGGGCAATCCATGGTGACTTCGAAGCCGTCGGCATAGCCGGCTTCGGCCATCAGCGCCTGGGCCCTGTCGACGTCGAGCGGCCAGCGGCTATCCACCTCGGCGTTGTAGCCGTTGATGGCGGGGCCGATCAGAAGGCCGGTTGGGTAGGAGGCGGTGCGCATGATTTTGCGGCGGATCGCCTCGATGTCGATGGCATGGGCGAAAGCCAGACGCACCCGCTGGTCCTGGAACGGATTGGCGCCCTTGATGTCGGAGTACAACAGCTCGTCACGGTCCTGATCCATGCCCAGGAAGATCGTGCGGGCTTCCGGCCCGGCGAGCGGTTTCACGCCGGCGGCGGCCTCAAGCCGGCCCCAGTCCTGTACCGGCACCGGATAGACCAGGTCGACGTCGCCGGAAATCAGCGCAGCCACCCGGGTGGCGTCCTGGGCGATCGGCGTGAAGATGACCTGATCCACGTTGCTCGGGATGTCCTGCCAGTAGTCCTGGTTGCGCTCCAGCAGCATGCGCACGCCGATCTGGCGGTCGACCATTTTGAACGGTCCGGTGCCATTGGTGTGCAGGCTGGCGTAATTGCCTTCGTTGCCGCCCTTCACATTGGTGGCTTCGGCGGTGTTGTTGGCCTCCGACCACTCCTTGTCCATGATGTACATGAACACCCAGTCCCGCGGCAGGATCGGGTTGGGTGTCGGTGTGATCACCTCGATGGTGTGGTCGTCGATCTTGTTGATCGCCGTGGCCTTGCGACCGTAGCCCTTCATATCGGAGCCTTCGGTCAGAGTGCGCTGCCAGGAGAAGATGACGTCGTCGGCGGTGAACGGGTTGCCGTTGTGGAAAGTGACGCCCTGGCGCAGGTGGAAGATCCACTTGGTTGGCTCGACATTCTCCCAGGATTCGGCCAGCGAGGGAATCAGGTTGAGATCGCGGTCGTACCAGCTCAGCGCCTCGTAGATATTGCCCAGCGTGCCCAGCGTGAAGGTCTCGTTCAGGCTGTGCGGGTCGACGTACTGTACGTCGCCCTGGAATGCCCACCGGAAGGTGGTATCAGCCTGTGCCGAGGCCGCTGTTGCCACGCCCAAAGCCAGGGCCGCAGCGAAATGCCCAAATCTCATGACTCGCTCCTCCCAATTGAAATCTGCAGGCTAACCATCGTGTCAACCGGTGCGCAGGCAATGTTGACGCAAGATCGATGCCGCTAGCCTGTTGATCGCCCTGCACGCCACCGACGCCGTGGTCGTGCCGTACTGACCGCTGCGCTGGCGCACAGTCCCAAAGCATATCCGATTACATGCGATGCGGACGGTGGTTCAAGAGGCAATCGAACCTGGGCCAACTGCCTGGTCAGGAGCTTGATATCGGCCCGCCGATGCCGTTGATTGGAGGTTCGGGGGCTTTGGCGCGATGGTCTTGGCCCGGTGATTGGGAGTGAACGCATGTCGCGGCAGACCGCCCTGGACACGGTGACCCGGTATTTCGACAACGGTGGCTTTTTTGCCGACCTGGCCCCCAGGGTCGCCATACCGACCGAGAGCCAAAACCCGGACCGGACCGAGGCCCTCTATGCGTATATCTTGCGGCACATGATCCCCGCCCTCAACCGGATCGGCTGCGGTTGTGCGGTGTGGGAAAACCCATCGAGCCAGGGCGGTCCGTTCCTCTATGCCGAGCGCTGGGAAGGCGACGACGTGCCGACCGTTCTGACCTATGGCCATGGCGACGTCATTCGCGGCCAGGAAGCGCAGTGGCGCGATGGCCTGTCGCCCTGGCGGCTCGAGCGTGACGGTGACCGCTGGTATGGCCGCGGCACGGCCGACAACAAAGGGCAGCATAGCATTAATCTGGCCGCTCTGCAGACGGTGTTGGACACACGCGGTGGGCTTGGGTTCAACCTGAAGGTTTTGATCGAAACCGGTGAAGAGGTCGGCTCGCCGGGGTTGAATCGACTCGCCGAAGACCATCGGCAGACGCTGCGGGCGGACGTGTTGCTGGCCTCCGACGGGCCGCGCGTACGGCCCGATCGGCCAACTGTCTTCTTGGGCAGTCGGGGCGGCATCAACTTCGATGTGACCTGCGCGCTGCGCGAAGGTGGGCACCATTCTGGTAATTGGGGCGGCCTGCTGGCCGATCCGGCGACGATCCTCGTCCATGCCTTGGCCAGTATCACCGATGCGCGCGGTGCCATTCGTGTGCCGGAATGGCGGCCGCCGCCGGTGCCGGAGTCGGTGCGGCGGGCCCTCGCCGATGTCACGTTGGATGCCGGCCCCACCGCACCGGCCATCGACCCCGACTGGGGTGAGCCAGGTTTGACGCCGGTGGAGCGGGTGATCGGTTGGACCAGTTTCGCCGTCTTGGCCCTGCATGCCGGCAACCCGGAGGCGCCGGTCAATGCTATTGCGCCCCGGGCGACGGCCCATTGCCAGTTGCGCACCGTCGTTGGCATCGATCCCGACGACGTGATCCCGGCGTTGCGTCGGCACTTCGCGCGGCACGGCTTCGACCACGTCACGGTGATGCCTGCGGAGCGGGAGTTTTTCAAAGCGACCCGGCTCGATCCCGATGATCCCTGGGTGACCTGGGCTGTCCAGTCGATCGAGCGCACCACTGGCAAATCGGTTGCGGTCCTGCCCAATCTGGGTGGATCGTTGCCCAACGACGTGTTCGCCCAAACCCTAGGCTTACCCACGATCTGGGTTCCGCATTCCTATGCGGCATGCTCACAGCATGCGCCGAACGAACATCTCTTGGCACCGCTGGCGCGCGAAGCCTTGCAAATGATGACGGGTCTTTTCTGGGATCTGGGAACTGATGGTGGTCCGAAACGAGGGTGCACCCTCCCTGGGGAGTAATCAGTGATCGTAGAATAGAATCCAAGCCTATACCATTTTGGTGTGGTAAATATGCCAATGACACGTCCACTTTGATCCGACTTCCCTCGTTGTTGTTGACTAACGTAATCGGATATTGAATCCATGATGGTGTAAAGGGTCGTGAGTCTTCGACGGGGCGGTCTCGCCGGCGCGGCTTTTATTTGGTGCCTTGGTGGGAAGGGAGTTCAATGACTTGTCGGCGTTGGTTGGTGTTCCTGTCTCTTGCTGGTTTTCTGTTGCTGGGTGGCTGCACCGGGTTTCAGGCGCCTTTGACCGAGACGGATATGCAGGTCCAAGCTCTGGAAGACCTGGACCGGGTGTTTGCCGAGCAGGAGCCCCTGACGCGCCCGATCTCACTCTACGAAGCCATGGCGCGGGCGATTCGGTTTAACCTGGATAACCGGCTGCGCGTGATGGAAGAAGCCCTGGCCAATCGGCAGGTCGACGTGGCGGGCTTGAGTTTGCTGCCCGACGTCACGGTCGAGGGCGAATTGACTGGGCGCAGCAACCAAAGTGCTTCGCGCAGTGAGGCCGTCGAGGGTGGTCAGGAAACATTGCAGTTCTCCACCTCGCAGGAGCGGGTTCGGAAACTCGGCAATTTGACGGCTGCCTGGAATGTGCTCGATTTTGGTGTCAGCTACTTTGGTGCCCGGCAGCAAACGAACCGGGCCTTGATCGCTGAGGAGCGTCGGCGCAAGGTTATTCATAACATTATTCAAGATGTGCGACGCGCCTATTGGCGGGCCGTGGCGGCGCAGCGTTTGATCGGTCGGTTGGATCCGCTGATCGCGGAGGTGGATGCGGCGCGCCGGGACGCCATTCGCATCGAGGAGTTGCGGTTACGTTCGCCATTGGAGGCGCTCACCTATCAGCGCACCTTGCTGGAGACGTTGCGCCAACTGAAGGCGCTGCGCCGTGATCTGGTGCTGTCGCACACCCAATTGGCGGCTCTGATGAACTTGCCACCGAGCACGCGCTTCGACGTGGCTGTTCCCGATGACGTGATGCAGGCCCCGCCGGAGATCGCGCTAACGCCGGTACAGATCGAAGAGGTCGCCCTGCTCAGCCGTCCGGAGCTGCGCGAAGAGGCGTATCAGAAGCGTATCGGCGTCGACGAGACGCGGCGCGCCATGTTGCGGCTGCTGCCTGGCGTGGAAGCGAATTGGGGCTACAACTACGACAGCAACAAGTTTTTATTCTTCGATACCTGGGCTGAATACAGTTTCCGCGTCACGTGGAACTTGTTCAATATCCTGCGTGGGCCGGTCAATGTTTGGGCTGCGGAGGCGGCCGAAGATGTCAACGAAGCCCGTCGTCTGGCGCTCAGCATGGCCGTTCTGACGCAGGCGCGTGTGGCCGTTCTGCGCTACCAGCAGGCTTTGGAGGAATGGCAGACCACCGATGAGTTGGCCGACGTAGAAGGTCGGATATTGGAGCAGATTTTAAGCGGTGTCGCGGCTGGCAGCTTGGGTGAACTCGACCTGATTCTGGCCAATGCCGATGCGGTTGTGGCGGATCTGCGCGCCGATTTGGCCTACGCCAATCTTCAGAACGCGGCTGGGCAGATTTTCGTGACCATGGGGGCGGATCCGCTGCCGCAGCAGATTCCGGATGCCACGCTCGAGACGGTGGCCAATGCCATCCGGAACACGGAACAGCGCTGGTATGCCGGTGACGCAACGGCGTGGTTCCCGCCGGTGGACGATGGGGCGACCGGAACCGGTTCCACCGGGGCCGAAGCGCCGGCCGGCGACGGCCTGCGCTTCCGCGCCGGTGAGCCTTTGGCGGCCACCCGCATCCGCCGCCAAGTCGGCGACGCCGGTTAATCAACACCCGCGACGGTGGCGTGCTGGGAGCATCGACGGCCACGTCGGTTCCGCGCAGGCGACACGCGCCGACGAGTCCGTCGGCGCCCGGGGATCGACAGGGTGTCGGTGCTGATGACGAACCTGTTTCGGCGGGTGACCTTGGCGAGCCGTCGAGCGCTTGGCGAAGCCTGGAACGAACCAAGGGCGCTGGTGCGACCACCAAAGCGACTCCTGGATGACACACGTGGTTGAGTCCGGACTGTCGGGAAGGCAAGGCGGCGTAGGCGGAGAGCCCGGTCAGTCAAGGTGGCGATCGACAGGAGTCATACCCATGGCCCGCCTTGACGACAGGTTCGGTTTCGGCGCTGAACGAGGAGCGCCGGCATCCCTGCCGGCTGGACCGCCGCCATCTTGGCGGCC
>JANQJV010000297.1 GCA_028281465.1 Azospirillaceae bacterium
CCGGGGATGAAACAGTCCAGTTTTCCGAGCGCATATATAGCAGCGAAGTTTGCTTTTGCTACTATATTTGGACACGCCAAGCTTAGTTTCTTGTTAGAAGCAGAAAACCTCAATAGATACGTTTCGTCTTCGCACGCTGCCGTGGTGGTCACCCTATCAGCACCAGAAGAGCGCTCGCAGCGATCAATCCGGCCATGGCAAGGGTGAAGGGACGGCCAGATTTGCCGGCCAGCAAGCGGCGCAGGCTACTGCCGGCCAGCACCCAACTTCCGGAGCAGAAAGGGGCGACCGCCATGAATACCAGGGTCATGCTTGCGGCTTGGGTCAATGCGGTGGGGGCCATGCCGGCGAAGGCACCTGATGCGCCAATGACGATCGACCAGGCCTTGGGATTGACCCATTGGAACAAGGCGGCTTCCAACCAGGTCATGGGGCGACTGCCTCTTGGTGTTTGCGCGACGTCCTGCGATGCGGCCGACGGTGAACGCAGCGCCGGTGCCCCGATGGTCCAGGCCAACCAAAGCAGCCAGAGACCTCCAACCAGTCGCACGGCGTCGAGCAACCGGGGATAGAGCGCCAAGAGGCCACCCAACCCCAGTGTCACCGCGCCAAGCATGACGCCCACACCCCAGGCGGCGCCAAGCAGATGGGGCAGAGTGCGCCGGAACCCGAACGCGGCACCGGAGGCCAGCAACATCATATTGTTGGGCCCGGGGGTAATGGACATCACGAAGCTGAAGCTGGCAAAGGCCGAAACCACTGCGAAATCCATGTGCCTCTCCCGCGACCTATTTTGGTCAGCATGATTAACCTATCCATGGAACCGGAATCGGTGAATTTGCAGGGCCTCCTTGCGCCAGCCGCATGTCGGCAAAGCCTCTCGCCGCCTGGCGCGGGGCGTGGTAGATAAAGCGAATGGGTTTGGCACAGCATGGACGAGTTGGGCGGGACGCTCACCCGATCCCTTTCCCATTCCCACGACAACGGCGGAGGAATGGGGGGCCGCTCAACGGCCACGTGAGGAAGGCGCCGTTGGACAGATGAATGAATACTGTCCGAGCCAAGACATCTTCCCCCCATCCTTCTTCCAACAGGGGGGGGGGCAGGTGGCAGAATGATCCTGTAGGGCGCATGAAACGTCAGGGTAAGTTAACGAGAAGGGCCGCTGGGATGAGTCTGATCCAAGGGAATACCGGTGATTGGGAAGTGGTGATCGGGCTTGAGGTGCATGCTCAAGTCGTATCGAAGGCCAAACTGTTCTCTGGTGCTTCGACGCAATTCGGTGCCGAACCCAACGGCCAGGTCAGCTTCGTCGATGCCGGCTTCCCAGGCATGTTGCCGGTCATCAATCGGTTTTGTGTCGAACAGGCGGTGCGCACGGGCCTCGGCCTCAAGGCCCAGATCAATCTCACCTCGGTGTTCGACCGAAAGAACTACTTTTACCCCGACCTCCCGTGCGGCTATCAGATCAGCCAATACTCGCAGCCGATCGTCGGTCGCGGCGAGCTCCTGCTCGACCTGCCAGATGGGGTGATCCGTCGTATCGGCATCACTCGGTTGCATTTGGAGATGGATGCCGGCAAGAGCCTGCACGACCAGCATCCGCAAAAGACCTATGTGGATCTCAATCGGTCGGGCGTGGCCCTCATGGAGATTGTTTCCGAACCCGACCTGCGGTCATCAGAGGAAGCCGGAGCCTACATGCGCAAGCTGCGCACCATTCTGCGCTATCTCGGCACCTGCGATGGCAATATGGAAGAAGGCTCATTGCGCTGTGACGCCAATATTTCCGTGCGCCGCCCAGGGGCGCCATTCGGCACACGGTGCGAGATCAAGAATTTGAACTCGATCCGTTTCGTTCAGCAGGCGATCGACTACGAAGCGCGCCGACAGATCGAAGTGATCGAAGACGGCGGCACCATCGATCAGGAAACCCGGCTGTGGGACACCGGAAAGGGTGTCACGCGAACCATGCGCAGCAAGGAAGAGGCGCATGACTATCGGTACTTCCCGGACCCGGATCTTTTGCCGCTGGACCTCGATCCGGCCTGGGTCGATCAGATCAAAGCGGATCTACCGGAACTGCCGGACGAAAAGAAAGACCGCTTCATGCACGACTACAAACTACCGGCCTACGATGCTGGCGTGTTGGTACAGGAGCGCCCGAGAGCGGATTTCTTCGAGGCCGTGGCCAAGGGCCGTGACGGCAAGCTGTCGGCCAACTGGGTCATGGGCGATCTGTTCGGGGCTTTGAACAAGGTCGGTCTGGATGTTGAGCAATCTCCCGTGTCGGCCACGGCACTCGGTGGCCTGGTCGATTTGATCGCCGACAACACGATCTCCGGGCGCATCGCCAAGGAGGTGTTCGAGGAGATGTTCGCCACCGGCCAGCCGGCGGCCGACATCGTCGAAGCCAAGGGGCTCAAGCAGGTCACCGACATCGGGGCGATCGAGGCGGCGATCGCCAGTGTCCTGGACAAGAACCCGGATAAGGTGGCCGAGTACCACGGCGGCAAGGAAAAACTGTTCGGCTTCTTCGTCGGTCAGGTCATGAAGGCGACCCAGGGCAAAGCCAACCCGACCATGGTCAATGACCTGTTGAAGGCGACTCTGACTGGGAGATAGGCGGGCGGGCGCGCTTCGAATCCGCGGAGAGCCGCGCCCGCCGAAACGCGCGTCGGGCCGAAACATGCGTCGGCATGATGCCGGTGCGGGCGATTGGCGTGTCACTCGACCAACTCAGCAATCTGCTGGCCGCGCGTCAGGCTGCGCGGCAGCAGCCAGGGCCGGGGCGTGATCGTCCTCGACCCAATCACCCAGACCGCGGTAGTCCAAGGCCAAGTCAATCGGTTTGAGTGCGATCAAAGCCTTCGATGGCCAATGGGGGATTCAGATATTGCGAATCGGTCACGATTTTGCCGAGTCGTGTCGCATCGGAGACTCACAATTGCCACGATTCAGCGACCCTCGACGGTCTTGTCGGGGGCAGTCATGACCCCGGGGGCACGACTGCAAGCGGTGATCGACGTCTTGGATACCCTCGGCGCGTCGGATCGACCGGCCGATGCTATAGTCAGTGCCTATTTTCGGCAGCGCCGATTCATTGGCGCCAAAGACCGGACCGCGATCGCCGAAGGGGTGTACGCCATCCTGCGTCGGGAAGCCCGTCTGCGCTGGTGGCTTGAGCGCTGCGGTCATGCTGCGACACCACGTGCCTTGGTCATTGCGCACGCTTTGGTCGCCGAAAGTACCACGGTCGTGGCGCTACGCGCTCATTTCTCTGGCGGCCGCCATGCGCCCGCACCATTGGACACCGGTGAGGTGAGGGTGTTGGAAAGCCTGGCGACCCACACGCTGGAGCATCCAGACATGCCCGAAGCCGTTCGCCTCGAGTGCCCGGACTGGGCCGAAGCGGCATTGCGCGCTGCCCTGCCGATCGGCTTTGCCGCCGAACTGCGGGCCTTGCAGGCGCCCGCACCTTTGGATTTGCGCGTCAATACACTGAAGACGTCATTGACCGAGGCGATTGCGGCCCTACACCGGGATGGCATCCTGGCCGAGCCGACACCGTGGTCGCCGGTTGGGTTGCGGGTTGCCGAACGGCGGGCGGTCGCGGCCACGCAAGCCTTCCGTGACGGTTGGATCGAGATTCAAGACGAGGGGTCGCAGTTGGTCGCCTTGGTCACGGATGCCCGTCCTGGTCACCACGTTGTGGATTTCTGCGCCGGTGCCGGCGGCAAAACGCTGGCTTTGGCAGCCAGCATGGCCAACCGCGGACGTGTGATCGCCTGCGACGTGCTGGGTCGTCGGCTCGAACGCGCCGGAGAGCGCCTGCGCCGGGCCGGTGTGCATAATGTCAGCACCCGTCCTTTGTCACACGAACGCGATCCGTGGGTGAAACGTCATAAGGCCCAGTTCGACCGGGTTCTGGTGGATGCCCCGTGCACTGGCGTGGGCACGTGGCGACGCAACCCGGACGCTCGGTGGCGGCGTTTCGGACCGGGGCTCGAAGAGCTGACAGGCCTGCAGGCACAAATTATGGAAAGTGTCAGCCGATTGGTGAAACCCGGCGGTCGACTGGTCTATGCCACGTGTTCCCTCCTACCGGCCGAGAATCAAGACCGAATCGCCGCCTTTCTCACTGAGCATAAAGACTTTCAGTTACTCCCTATGGCGACCGTCTGGGCGGATGCGGTTGGGACGACCTTACCGTTCCTGGACACACCCAACACCCTCATGGTCACGCCGCACCGGCACGGTACAGATGGGTTTTTCGCAGCGGTGCTAGAGCGCCGTGCGACGCTTTGACATCGATGGGTAACGCCATGGAGGGCTGGACAGGGGCCTCCGAAAAGACCAGACTTACAGTGTGGCATCAGTCGTGCACGACGGCCTTGAACAAGATATCGATTGAGCATAAAGGCAGGCGACTGCGGCGCGGAGCGCCGAACACTGGTTTCCGCGAAGGAATGGGCCCCATGATCGTGATCCGTACGGCGCGTGCCGAAGACGCGTTTGCCATTGGCCAGGTCCAGGTGGAGAGTTGGCGGTCGGCCTATCCGGGCATCATCGCAATTGACTATCTGGTCAACTTGGATCCGCTCGTGGTGGGTGAGCGCTGGTGGTCGATGCTGCGCCGACGTGATCACGCATCGCAGACCATGGTGGCGGTAGAACGGCAATCGAATACCGTCGTCGGATTTGGGAGTTGTGGCCGTTTGCGAACCGGGGTGACTGGATTTTCCGGGGAGATCTATGCCCTCTACCTGTCACCGAGCGCGCAGGGCCAAGGCATTGGACGGCGGTTGGTGGCCACCTTGGCCACAACGCTTCTCAATGATGATATGCGCAGCGCCGTCGTGCGGGTTCTGCGCGAAAACCCAAGCCGATGGTTCTACGAACATCTGGGTGCCAAGCGTTTGTCGGAACGGCCGATCCGCTTTGCCAACCAGACGTTGGCCGAGGTTACGTACGGGTGGCGCGACCTTGTCCCCTTGGCGCACACGCCCGCCAACCCTTGGGCCGAATAAAAGCCATTCGCCAACGGCTTGGCTCAACCGCGGTGCCGGCGCTGGTCCCCAACCAGCCGGTCCTGATAGGATGCCCAATCCTGATCCAACACGAGGGCATCCATGTCCGGCGATCGCATCCTGATCCTTGACTTCGGTTCGCAGGTCACGCAGCTCATTGCTCGCCGGGTGCGGGAAGCCAAGGTCTATTGTGAAGTCGTCCCATTCCAAAAAGACGTACAGGCGATCGTTGCTTTTGCGCCCAAAGGCATCATCTTGTCTGGCGGACCGGCTTCAGTTTCAGAGGCGCATGCACCGCACCCTCCGGATGGACTGTTCGATCTCGGCATCCCGATCCTGGGCATCTGCTATGGACAACAGGTCATGTGCAGCGCGTTGGGCGGCCAGGCTGATCGGCACATGCATGGCGAATTTGGACCGGCCGAGATCACGGTGACGGCAGACTGCGCTTTGTTCGATGGTCTCTGGCCGGTCGGCAGCCGGCAGCCAGTGTGGATGAGCCATGGTGATCGTGTCACCCGCTTGCCTCCCGGCTTCCGCATCGTCGGTGAGAGTATCGGTGCGCCCTTTGCCGCCGTGGCCGACGAAACACGGCGGTTTTATGGCGTGCAGTTCCATCCCGAAGTGGTGCACACCCCCGATGGGGGCCGGCTGATTGCCAATTTCGTCCACCGCGTCGCCGGATGCCAGGGTACATGGACCATGGCGGGATTTCGGACGAGCGCCTGCGCCGCGATCCGGCAGCAGGTGGGGCAGGGACACGTGATTTGTGGCCTATCCGGTGGTGTGGACAGCGCGGTTGCAGCCGTGCTCATCCATGAGGCCTTGCGTGATCACCTGACCTGTATCTTCGTCAACACCGGGTTGCTGCGCGAGGGGGAAGCGGCCGAGGTGGTCGGCCTATTCCGTGATCATTACAACATCCCACTGGTGCATCGGGACGCGTCGGCTTTGTTTCTGGAGCGTCTGGCCGGTGTGACCGATCCGGAAGCGAAACGCAAGATCATCGGCAAAACCTTCATCGACGTGTTCGACGAAGAAGCCCGAAAGCTTGGCGGCGCCGATTTCCTGGCCCAGGGCACGCTCTATCCCGATGTCATCGAGAGTGTTTCGCCGATCGGCGGACCGAGCGTGACGATCAAATCACACCACAATGTGGGCGGGTTGCCTGAGCGTATGAACTTGAAACTACTGGAGCCGTTGCGCAGCCTGTTCAAAGACGAGGTGCGCGCGCTCGGCCGCGAGTTGCAGCTACCAGATCGGCTGATCGGGCGGCATCCGTTCCCCGGGCCGGGCCTGGCGATCCGAATCCCGGGGGACGTGACAGCCGAGCGCCTGGCCATCCTGCGCCGGGCCGACACGATCTATCTGGAAGAGATCCGCCGCGCCGGCCTTTATGACCGAATCTGGCAAGCCTTTGCTGTCCTGTTGCCCGTGCGGACGGTCGGCGTGATGGGCGATGCGCGGACTTATGACCACGCCTGTGCGCTACGCGCCGTTACCGCGAGCGACGGCATGACGGCCAGCGTGTTTCCCTTCGATCCTGCCTTTCTGGAACGCGTCGCCACCCGCATCGTCAACGAAGTCCCCGGCATCAACCGTGTAACGTACGACATCACCAGTAAACCGCCGGGGACGATCGAGTGGGAGTGAGGCGTGCCGCACCAGAGTGGCCGCTCCGACGTTGCGTGACGGATCCATGCGGGTGACGAGCCACGGTTCGATTTATGGTACGATGTCAGCCACACCGCGTTCTCGGCCACCGCGTCGACGATCTGTTCGATACCCGCTCGCGCCAGCCATTCCATGACGACGTCAAAGAGGTGTATGTGTCCAGGACAGAGAGTCGACAGGGAGTCTGCCTTGTGTATGTGTCATCCTGTGGACTGTTGGATGCGTATCGGTGGCCGCTTCTGGCACAGGAACGGCAGCGTGGCAAGGTGCCGAGGATCATCAACCGTACAACGGTCTCGCCTGGTCGCACCCGACAGGCGTGGATCTGTCCGTATCGATGGCCAAAACCATCTGGACTGCATGGGAGCGGAGCATTCTTGATCGGCACCATCTGTGGTGTACGGACGACCAGGTGTGACGGGTCTTGATTGGCGTGGCCGGTTTCGGTGCCAGTTGACGCATGGGGGCCGCTGTGCTCGACTATATGGCCAGGGTCCGTGGATGAATGAAAACGAATGTCACGTCCAACCGTGTCCTTGACCATGGTTGCTGATCCGGTGACCGGGGATGCCGTTCCTCATCTCCGTACCCATCGCCTGGTCCTAAGGCCTTGGTGTGACGAAGATGTGCCGGACTTTGCGGCACTGAATGCCGATCCGCAGGTCATGGAGCACTTCCCGGCCACGCTCAGCCGGTCGGAAAGTGATGTCCAGGCGGCGCGTATACGAACCGAGTTTCGCACCGAAGGCTTTGGCTGGTGGGTGATGGAGCTGCCCGGAGAAGCGCGCTTCATCGGCTTCACCGGTCTGAACCGGCCGGATTTCAAGGCGCATTTCATGCCCTGTGTGGAGATCGGGTGGCGCATGGCGCGTGCTTACTGGGGCCGTGGTCTGGCCACCGAAGCTGCTTGGGCCGCCGTCGCCTTCGGATTTCAAGTGCTCAAATTAGCCGAACTGGTGTCGTTCACCGCGTTTTCCAACCAGCGCTCGCAGGCGGTGATGCGCCGCTTGGGCATGACCTCAGAGTCAGCCGATGATTTCGATCACCCCGCAGTGCCGCACGGACATCGGATTCAACGTCATGTCTTGTACCGGCTCGACGTGGCGGTTGCCGCTGCCACGATGCCGCAAATCCAGACCGGAGCCGCCAGTCTTCAACAATAAAGGGTCCAAACGGTGATCAGTGTGTTGGCCCGGGCGACGGCAAGATCTCACCACGCATATGTTGGTCATGGTGTGCCGCGCACCGTCCGGACAAGCACCGGGGCGACACTCAGAACCGCCGATTGTCGTGGCAACGGGTTGGCGCGTGATGGGATCGACGGCAACACATCAGCTAAGGACAAGGACTGACGTGAAAACTTGAGGAAATTCACCTGGTTATTCAGAGGTTGCTTGTGTAAAAACAATACCAGTTTATTCGCGAAAGCTGTCTCGAATACTGGTAGTTGATTTATCTGATCGGATTACCTAGGCAGACAGAACCGGCGGATGTGTCGGAGATTTGCATTTCGTCACCGGCTGCTGGCCAACGTCCGCCTTCGCGTGCCGGAACGGGAAGATTATGCCAACGGCCCGAAACACTGACCAGTCCTCGGGCCGCCCTGTTTCGGAGCGCCGGCAAAGATGCCGGCGCTCCTCGTTCAGCGCCGAAACCGAACGTGTCATCAATGCGGGCCATGGGTATTACCGGCTGCGTGACGTCGAAGCCGTGATCGAGAATGACAGCGATACCGGCAATAAGCACTTCATGATCTTGCCCTGGCAGCACCTGCCGAACCTGGCCAAGCCGTCCAAACGCGATGCGCATCTGTTCGAGGCAATCTCGGATTGCCCGATCCTGCACACCCCCGATCCTGCACACCCCCGATCCTGCACACCATGGATCCGTTATACATGGGCGAACTGCGCAATGGGATTGATCGTAGCGACACTCTCATCTTGATTGGCGCTGGACAAGTGGCCGTCGGGATGGGGACAGGGAAGGAAACGTAGGTCGGTGCTCTGCGCCGACAGATACACCCTCCGCAAGGGCGATCGGCGGGGGGGGAGCGTGGGGAGGCGGGGTTTGTCGGCGCAGAGCGCCGACCTACGGGACGGTCCCCTCCGCAAGATAGGCATGGCTGACGTGGCGCGGCGCATCGAGTACCTGACCGACCTGCTGGCTCCGTTTGGCGCTACCAGCACCACTGCCATGGATAACCGGTGATCAAGGCACAACCCCGGGCGCCGGGGTAACCCACCACCGCAGGGACGCGACGACCAGCGCCGCCGCGAGAGCCATTTCCATGACCCAGACCAGAAAGGCGGCCAAATAGGCCCAGTCGGAGAAGCTGCCTTCGCCAGAATCGTAGGTCCAGATCGCAGGCAGGCCATGCAGCCATTTGGTTAGCCAGATGTACCAGTAATACTCGTTGAGATGGGCGGCGACGTCCGCCAGCCATTCCGCTCCGCCAAGCCGGTCAAACCCGGCCAAGAGCACAAGCGCCAGCGCCAGCAGCGCCGGGTCATGCCGATAAAGGCCGAGGAACACAAAGCTGCCAATGATAAAGGAAAACACGAACCTGTTTCCGAACAAGGACGGATTTCCGTCGGTTTAGCCGCCGCTGCGCCTGGGAGCAACGCTGGTCTGCATCGGCATCGGTCAGCGATGGTCTCGGTCGTGGTGGCGTTGCAGCAGGTCTTC
This sequence comes from Azospirillaceae bacterium, assembly GCA_028281465.1. Classification (GTDB taxonomy): domain Bacteria; phylum Pseudomonadota; class Alphaproteobacteria; order Azospirillales; family Azospirillaceae; genus JANQJV01. The sequence continues at coordinate 9,390 of JANQJV010000297.1, forward strand.
GCCGAACAAATCCGTCAAGTCATGCCAGACCGTGTGGATGTGGTTGGCTCCATTCTGCGTGTTGTCGTATTCGACCACCGTGGTCGGTCCATGCAGGCGGTAGTAGTGCGGCGCGTCAGGCGTTTGCGACCCGGCCCAGGCAAAGTGCAGGTTTTCAAGCCCGGCCGAGCGGATTTTTGCCCGCTCAGCCTCTGCCAGGTCATCCGCAAAGGCGCCCACATATGTGTCGAGTAACCTCAGGACCGCCTGCTGTTGCTCCGCCGTCAGCGCAGCATACGGCACCCCGACAGCCTGCCGAAGGCTGCGTTCCCGGCCGGGTCCGGAAACGATGTCGCCCAGCGAGCGGGGGCCCAGCACAGCCCGGTTGCGCTGGGCTTGGTCCAGGCTGTTGAGCGGGCCAAACCCCAACTCCTGTTCCCGCGCAAGAATGCGCAGACCAGCATGCCGGTGTCCCGCAGGGGCGACGGCCGGGTTGGCACCAAAGAACGCCGGTGTCACGGCGACGCCGAGCTCGGCGTGCCCCACCACCGTGAGCGACAGGTGGTGCCCTTCGAAACGCCAACCTACCGGCTGGTCGAGCTGGGTCAGGTCGCCGAACACCACAAGTGCGTAGTTTTCCGGGTCGCGGAAGCGCCAATTGCCGGTTAGCTCGGCTAGGACGGCTTCGATCTGCAGCACGCCACGCGCTTTGGCCGCGCCGGCATCGGACAGCAAGGCCTCCAGCAAGGCCCAAACCAGCCGGCGCTGCGCCTGGTCCATATCGCGAAGCGCCAAACCAGGACGGTTTCGTGGCACATAATGCCAATCTGTCCGCTCTTTGGCCTCGAAGGTCAATACCGCCTGTCGGCGCTGGGCGGCGGACAGGCTGTCCATCCACGACAGGAGAGGGCGGATCATGGCAGCAGCTCCCTCGGTGGCCGCCGCCCGGGAGGCGGCGGAGGAAACGCCCAGCATGGCCGTGCCGGCAACCGCGGCCAACCGACCCAAATCACGTCGTCCGAGTCGATCGTGCATGATTGTGCCCTTTTTCGAACCTTGGTCCGTTGGGAGAGACTCTTAAGAGTCCCGACTCTCGTGGCCCGGGTCGATCTTTGGCCGCAGGGGTCAACCCTTATACTTCACGGTACAGCCATAGGCTCGGGTGACCGGACTACGGACCGCACCGCCAGCCAGTATGTCGTCCAGTGCAGCCCGCACGTAGTTGTTTGCGGTCTCCACATCGCGCCAGCGGGCCGTGGGCTTGTCGTCGATGCCACCCATGTAGAGCAGCGTTCCGTCGGAACCGACAATGTACATGTGCGGAGTCACGCGGGCACCATACAGGCGACCGATGGTCCCCTCTGGATCAAGCAACGTGGCCGTCGGCGCAGCATTGTGGTCGGTTAACACGGCATTGGCCTGTTTGGCCGTGACGTAACCCTGGGTCCCGGGCGCCGACGACACGATCGACAGCCAAACCACGTCCTGCTCGATTGCCCAACGTTGCAGATTTTGCATGTTATCGGTGCCGTAGTGCTTGCTGACGAACGGGCACTCATGGTTGGTCCATTCCAGCACCACGACCTTACCCCGGTACCCGTCCAGGGAATGGGTTTGGCCGTTGCTGTCGGTACCGGTGAAGATCGGCGCTGGGCTGCCGACCACCGGGGCGGCGGCGGCGGATGAGGGCGAAGAACCGGCGATGGCGAAGGCAACCAGGACCAATCCGGTGACGAAGGCACTCACGTTCACAGTCTTGCGGGGCATGCCGTTACCTCCTGCAGGTAGAAAGGACCTCGCCAACCGTTCCGCCGGCCGGCATCAAGTGGTTTCGAGAACGGAGAGAACCGAACCCTCGGTCAGGAATTGCGGCAACACCACGGGGGCGGCGTCACCACCAGGATAGAAGACATAGAGGGGCACGCCACTGCGCCCGAACAGTGCCAAAGCCTCGGTGATCTCCGCGTCATATCGGGTCCAATCCGCTTTCAGCGGCACCACGCCGCGAGCGTCCAGCGCCGCGATCACTGAATCGGAGCGCAGCGCCATGCGCTCGTTGACCAGACAGGTAATGCACCAGGCTGCCGTGAAGTTCACGAACACCGGCGTGCCGGCCTGGGTGAGGTCGGTGAGACGCTGCGTACTAAAGGGCTGCCAAGCGATGGCCTCGGCCGAACCGGAACGCGACGATGCGGCCTGTGCGCCCGGGATATCCACCGGTGTCTCGGTCAGGGCGGTCATACGTACAAACCCGGCAGCCAAAGCCACGGCGGCCAGAGCCGCGAAGGTTCCGATCGCCCGGGCGATGCCGCCGCTGGTCTGCGTCAAGCCAAACACCCAGGCTGCAAACGCCAAGGTCAGGCCCCCCGCCAAGACGGCCGCCAAGCCATCCGGCCCTGCCTGCAACGCCAGCACCCAGAGCAGCCAAGCGGCCGTTGCGTACATCGGAAACGCCAGCGCCTGCTTGAGCCGTTCCATCCAGGCCCCGGGTTTGGGCAAGAGCCGAAGCAGTCTGGGAAGGAAACTGAGCATGAGGTAGGGCAGGGCCATCCCCAGACCCAAGGCCAAGAATACGACCAACGCGATGACGGGCGGCTGCGTCAGTGCGAACCCGAGGGCTGCGCCCATGAATGGTGCGGTGCACGGCGTGGCCACAACCGTTGCCAGAACACCGGTGAAGAAGGAGCCGGCATACCCGCCGCGGCTGGCCAATCCGGTGCCAACGTTCATGATGCTCGTGCCGATGCCGAACACGCCGGATAGGTTCAAGCCGATGAGGAGGAACAGATAGGCCAGAACGGCGACGATCGGTGGTGATTGCAACTGAAAGCCCCAACCAATGCTTGCGCCACCGGCCAACAGGGCGATCCACGCTCCGCCGATCACCAAAAAGCTGAGCAATACCCCGCCAGCGAAAACCAAGCCGTGCAGTCGAACCTGCCAAGGTGCGTTCTGGGCCGTTTCAACCAGCCCCAGGGCCTTCAGGAACAGGACAGGAAACACGCACGGCATCAGGTTGAGCAAAATGCCGCCGAGCAACGCGAGCACCAAAGCCATCGGCACGGTGAGGCCAGCGCTGTCAATGCTCCATAGGTTCGGGTGCGCCGCACCACCGCCGCTCACTGTTGGCAGGGGGCCGGCTGCGTCGGTTGCCATTACCGGCCGCACCAGGTAACCGATCCGACCGTCGGGGCCGCCCAGACCTGTTTCGAACACGAGCACGCCGTCCAGTGAGGCAATGCCGGATTGGGCTTGGTAACCTGGAACCAAACCTATCGAGAGCACGCCGTCGGCGATGGCGATGTCCTGCGCTGCGGCATTCTCGATCACGCCTTCGGCCAATGGGAAATAGGCTTCGGGGTGCAATGTGCCGGGTAAATCCTCCGGCAATGTCATCGTGACAGTGATCCAGTCGGCTGAGACGGATACCTGCGCTGGCCAGTCGATCGGACGGGGCAGATGGGCCATGGCGGCGTCCAAAGCGGCACGTCCGGTCGCGTCGTTGCGCGGTCCGTCAACACTGACGGGCAGGGACAATGCAAGCTCGGCCGATTCTGGAATGCAGATGTCGGCGCACACGAGCCAATCGGCACGAACCTGAAACCGGAGTGGGGTGTCGGTGGCGATGGATGGGGGCAGTTCGACCGAAAGTGGGAAGGTGATCTGCCCCTCGTATCCGAAATTCATCAGCGGGCCGTACGGAATCCGCTTGGGGATCGGGAACATCACGTCGCTCACCGTCACGCCGTCGGGCAGCGTCCAGTCGAGCACCGGCGGCAAACCGGAGTCGCCAGGGTTTTGCCAATAGACGTGCCAACCGTCCCGCACATCCAGCGTCAGACCAAGGCGGAAGCGATCGCCAGGAACCACGGCTGTGCGCTCGGCGAGCAGGGTGGCGGTGACAGTGTCGGTGCTGACTGGGTTGGCAACGGCCGACCAAGAATCGCCGGCTGCGCCGGAAACAAAGGCGGCCAGGAACGAAGTCAGGGCGGCGCCCAGGACGCGAGACGCAGGCATGAAACGATCCATTATTGAACGGGCAGGACACCGCACCTCAGGCAGTGGGCCGTATCTCCGGCGGAGCGGCGCCACTCATGCCGCCCGCGGCTCTCAGTTTGGAGTGTACCGCCCACCAGGCAAGATATGAGACAAGACTGCCGGTTCGCACATCCAACACGAATGCGTGAAAGGCCGTGGCTGGGCCGACAACCGAAAGGGTCGATGACCGCATGTTCATCCTTTCGAAACTCGCCTTCGCACTGATGGCACCGGGTAACGTCTTATCGGCTGCGGCTCTGCTGGCTTTGGTCCTTTGGGGCTGGGGGCACGGACTCTGGCGGTGTTTCGGACGTCGGCTCGTCGCCGGACTCACCGTCAGCCTGATCGGTCTCGCTATCCTGCCCATTGGCGACTGGCTGGCGCGGCCTTTGGAGCAGCGGTTTCCGACCCTGTCTTTGCCGGCGCATGTGGACGGCATCATTGCGTTGGGTGGGGCCATCGATCCGACCATGAGTCGCCTGCGCCGTGTCACGGCAATCAACGGCGCGGCAGAGCGCTTGACCATCTTTGCCACTCTGGTGCGCCAATTTCCGTCGGCACGCGCGATCTACACCGGCGGTAGCGGCTCCGTGCTCTCTCCCGATGATCGAGAAGCGCCGGAGGCGCGTCGCCTCCTGGCCGCTCTCGGGGTGCCAGTGGAACGCATCCTGTTTGAGCCGGACTCGCGCAACACGGTGGAGAATGCATCCTATAGTCGAGCCCTTGCGAAACCGCAGGCCTCTGAAATATGGCTTTTGATCACATCTGCCTGGCACATGCCGCGAGCGGTCGGCGTGTTCCGACAGGTCGGCTGGGAGGTGGTGCCAGTTCCGGTCGACTACCGCACGGTGCCCAATGTGCCGTGGCTGCATTTCGACCTGGCCGGTAACCTGGGGCTCTTGACCTTGGCCGTTAAGGAGTGGGTGGGGTTGATCGCTTATCGTCTGCTGGATCGGACCAACGCCCTGTTCCCGGCCTCCGCCACATCGGCCGGCACCACCGCCGCCCGCGACGCATCCGCCGGCGACTTGCTAGAGACAGTATTGCCCACTAAGTTAATCGCTAGATGTTGAGGTCCAAGGTCATGCCAATCCGACCCATGCGTCCACGCCGCGGTTGTTTCGTGCTGATTTGCCTGCTGCTGGCCGCCTGCGCCGGCGGCCGTGCGCCATCGCCGGGCACGGATGATCACGTTGCCTTGGAGCAGCTGCCGCGATCGGGCATCTACAAAGTGGGTACTCCCTATCAGATAAAAGGTGTTTGGTACTATCCGCGGGTTGACTATACCTACGATGAAACCGGTATTGCCTCCTGGTATGGACCGGGGTTCCACGGCAAGCGCACGGCCAACGGTGAAATCTATGACCAGGACCTGGTCACGGCCGCCCATCCGACCCTGCCCATGCCGAGCCTGGTGCGCGTGACCAATTTGGAGACCGGACAATCTTTGGTCGTCCGTATCAACGACCGTGGACCATTCGTGCCTGGCCGCATCATCGACCTGTCGCGCCGCTCGGCACAACTCCTCGGCGTGTACCGTGCCGGAACGGCTAAAGTGCGCGTTGCCATCTTGGATGATGCCAGTCGGGCGATTGCTGCTGCGGCGCAGTCGAACACGCCGGTGCAGATCGCCGTGAATGAGCAGGGGCCAGTGCCCCAGGCGGCACCACGAACCTCGGTGCAAGTGGTTGGCAGGCCTCCACCGGAACCGGCTCGGCAACGCCCGCAGGTGTCACCGCCGGCTGATGTTCCTGGTCGGGAGATCGATGGCCGCTTCGTGCCGGCGGCGGTGGTGGAGCAACGGCCGGTATCTGGCCGTCGCGACATCTTCGTTCAGGCTGGCTCATTCGCCCTGCGCAATAATGCCGACCGGTTGCGGTCGCTGCTCAGCGATATTGGGCCGGCGCAGGTTTATCCGGCCATGGTCGGCGACCGCTTGTTCCATCGCGTCCGGATAGGACCGATCGCCACCGTGGACCAAGCAGACAGCATTCTTGCACTGGTGATCGAATCTGGAAATCCGGGCGCCCGCGTCGTTGTCGATTAGGCCAAGCGGCCCGGGTTGTGGACGCGGCCTTGTGACCACTGATGGGAGAGAGTGATCGATGGCTAAGCTTCGCCACGTTTGGGGCCGGTCGCCAGCCCTGGTGCTGGCCGTCCTGGTCATGGCGCTGGGTGGTGCGCCGATCCAGGCAGCCAGCATAGACACGGCCGCGCGCGAGGCGATTCTGATCGACGCCACAACGGGTTCGGTGCTGTTCGAGAAAAACGCCGACCAGCGTATGCCAACATCGTCCATGAGCAAGATCATGACGATGTATATGGTGTTTGACGCCCTCAAGACCGGTCGCCTGTCGTTGGACGACACCATGTTGGTGAGTGAGACGGCCTGGGGCAAGGGCGGGTCGAAGATGTTCGTGGAGCTGGGCAACCGCATTCGCGTCGAAGACCTGATCCGCGGCGTCATCGTCCAGTCCGGCAACGATGCGTCGATCGTTCTCGCCGAAGGCTTGGCCGGGTCGGAACAGGCGTTTGCTCGTCAAATGAACGACATGGCGCGCGAGATCGGCTTGACGGCGAGCCAATTCCGCAACGCGACCGGTTGGCCCGACGACGACCACTATGCCACGGCCCGTGACCTGGCGCATTTGGCATTGCGCCTGATCGAGGATTTTCCAGAGTACTATCATTATTATTCGGAGCGGGAGTTCACCTACCACGACATCCGCCAGGGTAACCGTAATCCACTGCTCTATCGCAACATGGGGGCCGATGGACTGAAGACCGGGCATACCTCAGCGGCGGGCTATGGCTTGACCGCATCAGCCGCGCGCGACGGACGTCGGCTAGTGCTTGTGGTCAATGGTTTGCCCAGCGCCCAAGCGCGCGCCGATGAATCGGCACGCATCATCGAATGGGGGTTCCGCGAGTTCAACCTCTATGAACTGTTCCGGGTTGGTGAGACGGTCGAAGAGGCGCCTGTATGGTTGGGAGCGGCCAACACCGTCCCGCTGGTCGTGCCGGGTGGCCTCAAACTGACCATGTCACCGGTCGAGCGAGAACGCATGACCGTGACGGTGTCCATGCAGGCGCCCATCCCGGCTCCTGTGACCAAGGATAGTCAGGTCGGCAGGTTGGTGGTGACGGCCCCCGGCTTCCATACCCACGAGGTGCCGCTGGTCGCCGCCACCGATGTGGCACAGCTCGGCTTCTTCGGTCGCATTGCGGCTGCAGCCGGTCATCTGCTGTTCGGCTGGTTGCTGTAGCAAGCGGTCCGGACTCGTGAGTGGCCGCTTTGTGACCCTGGAAGGTGGCGAGGGGGCCGGCAAGAGTACGCAGGCCCGCGCGCTGGCTGCTTGGCTCGAGGCCAAGAACATCCTTGTGCGTCTGACCCGGGAGCCGGGTGGATCGCCCGGTGCAGAGGAGATTCGCCAGTTACTGACCACGGGTGCACCGGGCCGGTGGGGCGCCGTGACGGAAGCCTTGCTCCTTTCCGCCGCCCGGCGTGACCATGTCGACCAGGTGATCGGGCCGTCGCTGACGGCTGGCACCTGGGTGGTGAGCGACCGTTTCACCGACAGCACATTGGCCTATCAGGGCTACGGCCATGGCCTGGACCTTGGGGCGTTGCGCCGCCTACAGACCTTTGTCGTGGACGGATTGCGCCCCGACCTGACCCTGTTGTTTGATCTACCGGTGGAGATTGGCCTGGCGCGCAGTCGGCAGAGATTGGGCGATCGCGTCGGGGTGGAAGATCGCTACGAGCGCCTGGATTCGATTTTCCATAATCGGATACGCCATGGGTTTCTGGACTTGGCAGCGGGAGACCCCGAGCGGTTTGCGGTCATCGATGCCACAGCGCCGATCGATCAGGTTGGCGAGGTCGTACGCCAGGTCGTCACCGACCGCTTATTGGATAGAACAGCATGAGCAGCCCGGGCCCGCGCTCTCTGCCGACACCGCGTGAGACGCCACGGGTGCTTGGGCATACCGCGGCCGAGCGGCAGATACTTGCGGCGCTGGACAGCGGGCGACTGCCGCACGCCTGGCTGATCGCCGGCCCAGACGGCATCGGCAAGGCCACTCTGGCATACTGCTTCGCCCGTCGGGTGCTCGCTTGTCCACCCGACGGACCGTCGGCGATGGCAGAAACGGCCTCACCCACCATGGGTTTGCCGGGTCGATCGATTGTCACGTCCGAGTCCGATGGCCGACTGACCGATAGCCTTGCGATCGCCGAAACCCATCCCGTGTTTCGCCGCATCAAGGTCGGTGGTCACGCTGATCTCTTGGTGCTGGAACGCAGCTATGACGACAAGCGAGGGCGGCTGCGCGCCGAAATTCCGGTCGACGATGTGCGCGCGATTGGCCATTTTCTGCGCCACTCTGCAGCCGAAGGGGGCTGGCGCGTGGTGCTGGTGGATGGGGTCGAACGGCTCAATTCCAATGGCCACAACGCGATCCTCAAGCTCTTGGAAGAACCACCACCGCGCGCCCTGCTGCTGCTGGTAACCGGGCGGCCAGGCGCCGTGCTGCCGACCATCCGCTCGCGTTGCCGCCTGTTGGCTTTGTCACCCCTGGACGATGCGCTGGTCGGCCGCCTGATTGGCGATGTGCGCCCGGACCTCGCCGCCGACGAGCGCTCCGCGGCTGTGGCCCTTGCCGACGGCAGCTTGGGCCGGGCGTTGGCCTTGGCCGACGCCGGTGGTCTGGCCGTCTACCACGAGATCATCGGATTGCTTTCCGAACTGCCAACACTGAACTGGACGGCCGTTGGCGCGTTTGGAACCCGGCTCACCCAACGCAACGCTGATCTGCTGTTGGAAACCACACAGGACTTGTTGGTGCGTTGGCTCGGCCGCTTGGTCCGTTACATGGCAACCCACCGGCCGATGCCAGAGGCAGTGCCGGGAGAGGCAGCCTTGATGGCACGGCTGGGCGACCGCTGGAGCGATCCATCCCATGGGCTTGCGGCTTGGCTGGAGGTATGGGAAAAGGTGGGGAGGTCGTTCGTGCGCGCCGACGGACTCAATCTCGATCGCAGACAAGTCGTCCTCAATGCGTTCCAGTGCATTGAGGCGGCCGTGGCGTGACAGCAGGCGCCTTGGACGAAGACTCCTGTGTTTCGTGCCGCCAGCATCGGCGGCGACCGGTGGTTCGCGTGAGGCGAAATGTCCGACAGACCTTCCTACTACATCACGACGCCGATTTATTACGTCAACGATGTGCCGCATATCGGCCACGCCTATACCACGTTGGCTTGCGACGTCATTGCCCGATTCAAGCGGCTGGACGGCTTCGCTGTGAAATTCCTGAGTGGTACCGATGAGCACGGCCAGAAGGTGGAGAAATCCGCACATCTGGCCGGTGTCGACCCGCAGAGCTTCACCGATCGCGTGTCGGAGAACTTCCGCGCCCTGACGGGAATAATGAATTTCTCCACCGACGACTTCATCCGCACCACGGAACCCAGGCACATTGCCGCCTGCCAGGCCCTGTGGCAAAGGCTGATGGACAATGGCCAGATCTATCTTGGCAGCTACGCCGGCTGGTATGCCGTGCGCGACGAAGCGTTCTATGGCGGTGATGAACTCACAGAGGGACCGGACGGCAAGAAGGTCGCCCCGTCGGGGGCTGAATGTGAATGGGTGCACGAACCCAGCTACTTCTTTCGTCTGGCGGCCTGGCAAGACCGACTTCTCGATCTTTATGAACGGTACCCAGAGTTCATCGCGCCCCCCAGTCGGCGCAACGAGGTCATCTCTTTCGTCAAATCGGGTCTGACCGACTTGTCGATCAGCCGAACCACCTTCGATTGGGGTGTGCCCGTGCCAGGGGACGACGCCCACGTCATGTATGTGTGGCTCGATGCCTTGACCAATTACATTACCGCGGTTGGGTATCCGACGACCGAGCCGGGGACGCCGTACGCGCACCATTGGCCGGCCAATCTGCACATGGTTGGCAAGGACATCCTGCGCTTCCATGCGGTCTATTGGCCAGCCTTTCTCATGGCTGCCGACCTCCCGCCGCCGCGCCGGGTTTTTGCCCATGGCTGGTGGACCATCGAAGGCCAGAAGATGTCCAAGTCCCTGGGTAATGTGATCGCTCCCCAGGATTTGGTGTCCACCTACGGCCGGGATCAGACACGCTATTTCCTGTTGCGGGAAGTGCCGTTCGGCAACGATGGCGACTTCTCGCAGCGCGCCATCGTGCACCGGATCAATGGCGATCTGGCCAATGACTACGGCAATTTGGCGCAACGCGTGCTGTCCATGATCTCCAAGAACTGCGAAGGCGCCGTGCCGGCGCCAGGACCATTGGAGGATGCCGACCAGCGCCTGCTCAGCGCGGTGCACCATCTGCTCGACGACGTGCGCGGCCACATCGACCAGCAGGCCTTCCATCGCATGCTCGACCGTATTTGGCAGGTGATCGGCGACGCCAACCGCTATGTCGACGAACAAGCGCCTTGGAGTTTGTCCAAGACCGATCCAGATCGCATGGCCACGGTGCTGTACATTCTGGCCGAGACCTTGCGCCATCTTGCGATCCTGACCCAGCCGATCATGCCGGACGCCTCGGCCCAATTGCTCTGCCAACTTGCGGTGGCACCGGACGGACGGCAGTTCAAGGATCTGGGACCGGACAATGCCTTGACACCGGGTACGGCTTTGCCGGCACCAAAGGGGGTGTTTCCCCGTTTCGTCGAACACGCGGCAGTGCACGACACCGGGCCCCGGGGGTGAGCCGCGCCATGCTTGTGGACAGTCACTGCCACCTCGATTTCCCGGACTTCCGGGCGGAGTTGGATGACGTGGTCGCTCGGGCGCGTCGGGCCGGAGTGGGCGCCATGGTGACCATCTGTACCCATCTCAGCCGGTTCGAACAGGTGCTTGGCGTGGCCGAGCGATTTCCTGATGTCGTTTGCACGGTCGGTGTACACCCACACCACGCCGACGCTGAAGCTGCCGGCATGTCGGTCGCCAAATTGGTGGCATGTGCGGCGCACGCCAAGGTGGTTGGCATTGGCGAGAGTGGACTGGACTACTACTACGACAAAAGCCCGCGGGATACCCAGCAAACGAGTTTCCGCCAACACATCCGCGCTTGCCTGGAGGCCAGGCTACCCTTGGTCGTGCACACGCGAGATGCCGAGGCGGATACCATGGCTCTGTTGCGCGAGGAAGCGGCCGGAGCCGGGTTGAGCGGTGTGATGCACTGTTTCAGCGGCAGTCGCTGGTTGGCGGAAGAAGCCTTGGACTTTGGTTTCGCCATCTCTTTTTCAGGCATGGTGACCTTTAAGCGGGCCGAAGAGTTGCGCACCATCGCCGCCATGGTCCCGACGGACCGCCTGCTCCTGGAGACTGATGCGCCGTACCTCGCCCCCGTGCCCATGCGTGGCAAACGCAACGAGCCAGCCTATGTGGTGCACACGGCCCGGGTCATCGCCGAGGCCCGTGGCCTGACTGCGGAAGCCGTGGCCAAACAGACAGGCGACAACTTCCACCGCTGGTTTCCCCGTGCCGCGGCGGTCCTGGCGCCTCTGGCCGGCGCGGCCTGATGCGCGTCACCATCCTGGGGTGTGGCAGCTCCAACGGGGTGCCAACCATTGGGAACAAATGGGGGGCGTGCAACCCGAGCGATCCGCGCAATCGGCGCCGCCGGCCATCGATCCTGATCGAGGCGCATGGCACCACGCTCCTGGTCGACACCACGCCTGATCTGCGTGAACAATTGCTCGACGCGGATGTGCAATACATTGATGCCGTTCTCTACACGCATGCGCATGCCGACCATACGCATGGCATCGACGATCTGCGTGAAGTCAACCGGCTCATGCAGTCCGCCATTCCGGCTTTTGCCGATGTCCGGACGCTGAAGGCGTTGATTGCGCGCTTTGGGTACTGTTTCGATCCGCATCCGGCCGGACACGGTTTCCATCGACCGGTCCTGGTCGCACACCCGATCGACGGGCCAGTCACCGTGGGCCCGGTGACCGTGCTGCCGTTCGAACAAGACCATGGCTTCAGTGTCTCCCTCGGCTTCCGAATTGGGGCCTTTGCCTATTCGACCGACGTGGTTCACATGCCAGAGGCAGCGTTCGATGTTCTGGCCGGAATCGATACGTGGTTGGTGGACTGCGTGCGGGTCGACCGGCCACATCCGGTGCATGCACATTTGCCGATCACTTTGGGTTGGATCAAGCGGCTGCAACCGCGCCGAGCGATTTTGACCCATATGAACAACAGCATGGATTTTGTCGAGATCAGCCGACAATTGCCGCCGGGGGTGGAACTGGCGTTCGATGGCCAGGTGATCGAGGTGGAGGATCTGGCGCGGTGAGCGAGACGATTGTGCATGTCCGCTGCGGCTCCGATATTCTGCCGGCCATAGCGGCGGCGGGGTTGCCGGGGGATCGCGTGAGCTGGTCGGATCCGGTAAGCGAGGGCCCGGTCCCGGCCGATCTACCACGCGAGTCCCTGCGAACCCGGCGCAGCGTGTGGCTGGCTCATCGGCTCGGCCGGGCCGAAGCCGAGATTGCGGCTAAGATGGAAGACCAGGACCGGGATCTGGATCAACTGAGCACGCGTGCCGACGATATCGTCCTGTGGTTCGAACATGACCTTTTTGATCAAACTGTGTTGATCGCTCTGTTGGACCGGCTGGCGCCCCGAACTTGTGCTGGGCAACGGCTCAGCCTGGTATGCATCGACCGACATCCGGATGTGGCGCGGTTCACCGGTCTCGGTAATCTGGAGGCGCATCATTTGCCGGCCCTGTTCGAAGCCCGCGTGCCGGTGACGCCGACCCAAATTACGCTCGGCCAACGAGCCTGGGCCGCCTACCGATCGCCAACGCCCCAAGCCCTCCTGGCCCTGCTGACAGAAGACACGGCGGCCTTGCCGTTTCTCGCGCCGGCGCTGACTCGGCATTGCCAGCAATTTCCCTGGAAAGCGGAGGGTTTGTCGTTGACCCAGTGGCTGGCGTTGGACGGCCTCGATATCTGTGCCAACACCGCTGCCGAGGCGTTCGGCATCGTACACGAGCGTGAAACTGCCCCCTGGCAGGGCGACATCATGTTTTTCGCGGATCTGAGGGAGTTGGCTCGCGAACCGCATCCGCTGATCGCCGTGGCCGAGCCAGGCGCTTGGGGGTGGGAGACCCCCATCCAGGTGACCCGGCGCGGCCGCGATGTTTTGCTCGGCAAGTACGACGCCCTGGATGGGCGTCCCATGGATACATGGCGCGGTGGCGTCCACCTGATTGGTGAGCGGCCGTCTTGGCGTTGGGATAGTCTCGAAGAAACTCTGATCGAGGCACCAGAATGAACGAGGCAGTGGAGGCCTCCGGCCCGGATCGGGCGGCAATGGCAAGGCCAGTGCGGTACGCGTTGTGGGCGCTGATGGGCGGCGTGGCTGTTTTGTTGTTCCTGTATCCTGCAATCTACAACGGCTTTCCAATCACCTACCACGATACCGGCGGGTACATGGACCGGTACTTCCTGCAATCCTTGGGCAACGGCCGGTCGGTCGCCTACGGCACATTCCTGGGCCTGTCCGTTGAAGCTGGGACCGGTTTATGGCTCGCCGTCGTGGTCCAAAGCGTCGTGGCGTTCTGGCTGCTGGCACGGGTGCTGCAGACCTTGCATCCCCCCGCAGGCCCGCTCGCCATGCTGCCGATCCTGTTGCTGGCCGTCGTCTTGACTGGCTTTCCCTGGTATACGGCCCAGGCCATGCCCGACGCCTGGACGGTACCCCTGGTGCTGGCAGCCTATCTATTGGCTTTCCAAGCACCCTCCCTCTGCCGCTGGGAGCGCCTGCTGCTCAGCGCTGTCGTCGTGTTCGCGGCGCTGATTCACATGGCGCATCTGGCTTTGCTCCTGGGTCTTTCGATCTGCGTCGGCGCACTCGCCCTCATCGGCAGCCGGCGACGCTGGGTACGGCCACCGACCAATCTCTCCGCCGTTCCTCTGGTTGCTCTGGCCATCGCCTCGACGGTTTTGGTGCCTGTAACCAATGGGCTGTGGACCGGCACCTATGGTTTTACGCCGGGCGGCCAAAGTTTCGTCTTCGGACGCTTGGTGCAGGACGGCATCGTCGCCCGGTTTCTGGATGAGCATTGCCCCTCCGATGAATACAAGCTGTGTGGACTGCGTGACCGGGTGCCCGATACCGCCAACGAGTGGCTCTGGGCGCCCGAAACGCCGTTTTGGGAGATCGGTGGTTGGGAGGGCGGCGCCGACGAGATGCGCCGGATCACCGTCGAGAGCTTCAAGGCGTACCCTTGGATGCATGTGTGGACGGCGGTGGTGGCGACCTGGGATCAGTTCTGGACCTTCAAAACGGGCGACGAGTTGCTGGACTGGCATTTCCATACCGAAGAACGCTTGGGCGTATACCTGCCGGAAAGCTTCGATACCTATAGCGCCGCGCCGCAGCGTCAGGGCGCCATCGGCTTCGACACCCTGAACCTGCTGCACGAGCCGGCCGCCTATGTCCTGGTGCTGGCCAGCTTGGCGCTCGGTCTTTGGGCCACGGTGACGGGACGAGGAACCATGGCTTGGTTCCTCGCGTTCGTATGGCTTGCCTTACTCGGCAATGCCTTCATTTGTGGCGTGCTGTCCAACCCGCACGACCGCTACCAAAGCCGGATGATTGTGCTGGCGGTGTTGGGCACCGCAGCGGCGCTGTACAGCGCCCGACCGAATGAGCGCAGGCAGTCGTGAGCCTTTACGCGACCAAGTCTTTCAGCACTGAATACAAATCGCGCTTCGCTTCGAAGCCGATGCCGGGGATGTGGGGCAGGGCGACCAAGCCGTCTTGGACCGGCCGGTCGTCCGCGAAGCCACCGAAGGGCTGAAACACCCCGGGGTAGGATTCGTTGCCGCCCAGACCAAGCCCTGCTGCCATGTTGAGCGACATTTGATGTCCGCCATGTGGAACGACGCGGCGCTGGCTCCAACCATGTTCAGCGAGCATGCGGAGCGTACGCAGATACTCCACCAGACCGTAGCTGAGCGCGCAGTCGAACTGCAGCCAATCACGGTCCGGCCGTAGTCCACCATACCGTACCAGATTGCAGGCATCTTGCATGGAGAACAGGTTTTCGCCGGTTGCAAGCGGCGCGTCATAGTGCTTGGCCACCTCGGCCTGGAGTTGGAAATCCAGCGGATCGCCCGGCTCCTCGTACCAGCACAGTCCATAGGGTTGTAGAGCTTCTGCATAGGCGAGCGCGGTCTTCCGATCGAACCGACCATTGGCATCCACGGCGACGCGGTCACCGGCACCGACAACCTCAATCACCGCCTCAATGCGGGCCAAGTCTTGGGCCAGTGGAGCGCCCCCGATCTTGAGCTTGACCGTGCGATAGCCGAGGTCGAGATAGCCACGCATCTCGTCCTTGAGCGCATCAATGCCTTTATCCGGTGCGTAATAGCCGCCGGCGGCATAGACCCAGACCCGGCCATCGGCGACGCCGTGATTGAACCGGTCGGCCAAAAGGGACCACAACGGCACGCCTGCCGCCTTGGCCACCACGTCCCACACGGCCATGTCGAGCACGCCGACGGCTACCGAGCGCTCGCCATGGCCACCCGGTTTCTCGCCCGTCATAAGCACACGCCATACCTTCGCTGGGTCGAGCGTGTCACCGGTCTCATCGACCAAATCGGCTGAATCGGCTCGCATCAACCGGGGTATGAAGCGTTCGCTCAACAGGCCGTGTGCATGGTAGCGGCCATTGGAGTTGAAACCGTAGCCGACCACTGGTTTGCCGTCACACACGCGGTCGGTTACCAGGGCGACCACGCTGCACTGCATCTGGCTGAAATCGATATAGGCGTTTCGAATGAAGGAGCGGATCGGCACTGTGGTGTGATGGATCCGGACGATCTTCATGTTGGACGAACTCCACTGGATAGCCTGCGGGGGGATGATCTGGGATGGGCCAAGAAACCGGCCGCTGCAGCCCATGTCCCGCTCCGTGATCTTGAGTCACTATGCACGGTCGAATGGATCGACGACCAGACGAGCGATGTAATCTTGAAGATGTGCAAGCCACAATACCCATGCCATGTCTCTTGTGGTGGCAACCCACAGGCCGTCCAAATCGTGAGGCATAATCGGGGCAGTTTATTTTCCATAACGTGACTTATGCAGCCAAGACCCGATGCCCTCTTTGGGGAAAAGCGGGAATAGGGTCTAGTGGCACTGCACAGGGGTTTTGACCGGTTGGTCGGAGTGTGGTTGAAGGACTGGTAAGTGCTCCGGCTCTATACGCGCGTGACAACCGGCCGTACCGGCAGCAATTCGATATGATCGTAGGCCTGCCGAACCCGCTGGCAATCCTTGTCCACCGCCGTCCCGCAGTGTTTGCAGGAGATGGCATGGCAATCGATTACCCGGCGCGGTGTCTCGGCCAAACGCCGGGTCACGCCGGGATCATCCTGCTTCTTGCGCGGCTTCTTCTCCCGTGGCGGCCGGCTCTTTTTCCAGCCACGCTGGATATCAATAGCCAGTGCATTGCTCTAATCAACCCACAGTTCGAACTCACCAAAGGTGACCTAAATAAGCGCGGCATTGTTCGCAGCGACGCTGATGGACAGAAGGTGATCAGGAAAATGCAAGATTTTATTGCGAAGACATGGCAGCTAGAAAGCAAAATTACCCCTCCCTGATCAAGGATCAGAGAGGGGGTGTTGAATTCTTGTTGCATTTTCAGAAGAGCAATATCCGAATTGAGCGATTTTAAGCTAGGTCAGGCATTTTTCTCCGCACCAGTTTGTGTTGACAATCTAGGTACTACATTTGAGAATTTCTTCGGACTACACGGACTACCACTTTGCCTACAGCATCCGGATTCTGCAGCTCCCATCATCTCCAGTGACTGGCTGCCCATATCATCAGAGTCCCTATCTTGCCATTCCACCGTTAAAGAAAAGTCTGCCATTTTCATCTCCTTTTAGGTCGTGTTCAACAGTTTCCAAATACCTCGTGGCCATCAAAAAGAATATCGAGGTATTTTGCATCCTCGAATACCAAGCTCAACAGTTCCGGAATGAGTGTTTTATTGAGCTTGCAAACATACTCTGAGGGCTGCCCGAGAACACCACGCTCCCAACCGCCTTGGATGGGGCAACCTCCATTACACAGTAGACGCAAGTTGCAACCACTGCATTGTTCGTACTCTCGCACATGAAGTCTGCTTAGTTTTTGCCTTTTTTTCTCATTAAGTTCAAATCCGCATTTGCCGCTAACCTGACCAACTATCATTTCATCAGAAAATGGTTCATCCAGTCGAGACACCTCTAAACATGCGGTTAAATTGCCTTCTGGCGTAAGGGTGAGGTTGCTTCCATTTGCTGCGCCGCAATAATACCCAGTTGTTGGTCGAGAAATCACTGAGTTATCGAGCTTGATCGCCCAGCAATTTTTCCTAACCATTTTCACCGTATCAACAAATGCAGATGCATAAGATGCAACTGATGGAACATGGCAATTTTCTGCTCTAGAAAGAACAGAGCAGTGGGTTGGCTCGAGTTTTATGTACTTCACACCGAGTCCGGCCAGCCTCACCACTGTGTCACCCATGCGGTCAACACTACTTGCCGTGATTGTACTTTGGACAGTTATTGGACAATTGGCTTCGACAAGATACCGAATGTTATTTTCCACGATATCTGAAGTCGCGGACCCCTTAGCTGATGGTCTTTGTTCCTCATGGGCTACGCCGTCATAGGATATCCGAATGGCGGCGTTTGTAGCCACAATCCACTCTCGTTGCTTTTTGCCAAACAGTCCATTGGATACAATAATTGGCTGTACGGATGTTACTCTAGATTGGCAGAAATCTATAATCTTTTGCATTGTAGAAAAGTTTAAAAATGGCTCACCACCTCCTACAAAATAGAGAGCAATATGCTCGATCGGCTCATCGCCATCGGTTTGTATTATTGACGATAGCGCCCTCTCTGCAATTGAATATTCGAGACTTGCCCGCTGTTCACCGCCTCTGGAATAGCAATAAACGCACCTTAGGTTACAATCATAGGAAGGCATAATACCGAGGCTTATGGCTCTGCCATTATGCTCTACCCTTCGAGGCAGGAGGTTATTTTTGCCGCCCTCTTCTTGTGCTATTGCCCTAACACGCTCGCCTGATGCTATAAAGAATCTTATCCGATTTGGCGATATTGCGACATGTCTATTGTCACCTAAAGATAAAATATCGGTCATCGCCCTACCCTTTCAGTCGCCGTAACCTTGTTATTTCAATCATCACCTTTCATTTTATCGCTATCGTTTCATTCATACTTCTGTTATTTCCAATCGCAGTCCGGGATGCCGCGTGGTATCGCTCCCCCCCGTGAGCTATTCGAACTGATGTGCCTAGCAGCATTCCTGCTGCTTCTGTCTTGTGGTCCAGTGAGTACTTTATGCACTCCAACAACAGTCCCCAAGAATGGCGATCATAGTCACAACTGCTTCCCTCGGTGAGTTTCCTTCACCAATTGAACTCCATTGTCCCTATGTGTAGCCTTGCCCCTCTTCAATGACATTAGGCAAATTGCCGCACGCTGAATGCCACGAGAATCCACCATCGCGCCATTGTTGTTCTTCAATATACCCGGTTCAGCTAAGAACCCGAAAATCCATGGGGTATATGATGCGAGTCAGAAATTGAGTCCGTTGTCACCCTCTTATTCACCCGATTGCCCTGACTAGAGGGATTGACACGGCATCTGGTGTATGAGTCACTGTGGTCAGCTCAACTGTTGGTTTTCCGGCGTTGGAGGATCGCTCATGCGCCATTTATCCGTGTTGGTAGGTGAACGCGGATTGATGTCGCGTCCACCATCGGTGCGGTCGCGTCGGCATACGAGAGCTTTGTGAACCGATATTCGGGGCTGTTTCGCAGCAAGACGCGCGACGCCTACCCGATGGCGGTTAAGTATTTGCAGGGCTTGGATCCAGGCGGGGCATCGAACACTTGAACAAATGACAGACGCCTTGGGTGAGCCAGATGCCCAGGCGCTTCAGCATTTTGTGGCGCAATCGCCTTGGGATCATCGGCCGGTTCTGCAGCAAATCGCCAGAGATGCCGCTGCCAGGCTGGGCGGCGAGGACAACAGTTGCCTGATCCTCTACGAAACCTCGCTTCCGAAGAAGGGCCGCCGGTCGGTGGGGGTTGCCCGGCAATGGAGTGGCCGGCAGGGAAAGGTGGACACTTGCCAAGTGGCGGTCTTTGCGGCCCTTTCCAATGGTCGCGATCAGTCGCTGATCGATATGCGCCTTTATCTGCCGAAGGAGTGGGTTGAGGACCCGGCCCGATGTGACCGGGCAGGGGTTCCCGAAGCGGACCGCCGGGTTTTGTCGAAGGCAAACCATGCGCTGGCGATGATCCGGGATGCACGCAAGAACGGTGTTCAATTCCAATGGGTTGGCATTGATGCCGGGTATGGCAAGGACCCAGCGTTCCTGCGCGCCGTGGCCGATGCCGGGGGGGTGTTCGTCGCCGATGTCCACAGCTCGCAGCGGGTTTGGTTGAGCGATCCTGGCTTGCCTGTTCCGGAAAGGAAGAGCGTCAAGGGGGGAGTTCCGCGCAAGCGTCAAACCTCACACGCCCCTTTGACGGTCGACGCGGTGGCGGCGAACGCTGGATCGCAAGACTGGCACAAGCTCAAGCTGAGTGACACAACTCAGGGAGACCTCACGGTGGAGAGTCTTCACCGTCGGGTGTGGCTTTGGGACGGTGTCGAAGACAGCCCGCGCCAATGGCATTTGATCGTCCGGCGGGAGGTCAACTCACCCACCGAAATCAAATACTCCCTGAGCAACGCTGCTCCCGATACGCCGTGTTTGCGGCTCGCTCAGATGCAAGGACATCGTTTCTGGGTTGAACGGGCATTCCAGGATGCGAAGTCCTTCTGTGGTCTCGGTGATTATCAACGCCTCGGCTGGCGGGCTCGGCACCACTATGTGGCCATGGTCCTGCTGGCGATGCTGTTCGTCCTCGAACACCGTCAGGTCCACAGCCCAGAGGTCGACTTCCTCACCGTACGTGATATCGTCGCGCTTCTGAATGCGACGTTCCCACCTCCTGACAACACCCCTGAAGCCGTTGTCAGAAGGATCAACAGTCGACACGCAAAACGCGCGGCAGCGGAGCGGTCACGACGAACCTGGCCCAGGGGGCGGACCGAACCCCTAGACAATGAAAAGCAAAAAACGTACCAGAAAATGTGACTCGGTCGAACTAACACCGCGGCAAATCCATTGGCCGCCGATGGGAGGGGGTGGATGCCGGATAATCTGAAGCGTTTGCTGGCGATCATGGCCCGTCTGCGCGCGCCGGTTGGTGGGTGTCCGTGGGACTTGGAACAGACCTTCCATACCATCGCGCCGCATACCATCGAAGAAGCCTACGAGGTCGCCGAAGCGATCGAGCGTGACGATATGGCGTCATTGGAGGATGAGTTGGGCGATCTCTTGTTCCAGGTCGTCTACCATAGCCAAATCGCAAAGGAACGTGGCGCGTTTGATTTCGATACGGTGGCAGGCGCCATCTCGGACAAGATGGTCCGCCGCCATCCGCATGTTTTCGGTGGTGACGAGGAACGCTCGGCCGAGGCGCAGACCAACCGCTGGGAGGACCATAAAGCCCGGGAACGCCAGGCCAAAGCCGAAGCCGAGGGTCGGATATCGAGTGCCTTGGATGGCGTCACGGTTGGTCTGCCGGCCTTGACCAGGGCGCTCAAGCTGCAAAAGCGGGCCGCACGGGTCGGCTTTGACTGGGCCGAACCGGCGCCGATCCTGGACAAGCTCGAGGAAGAGATCGGCGAGCTACGCGCCGAGATTTCGGCCAGCTATCCCGTCCCCGAGCGAGTAATGGACGAGTTGGGGGATGTGTTGTTCGTCCTGGTCAACCTGGCACGTCGGCTCGCTGTAGACCCAGAGGCGGCGCTGCGCCATGCCAATACCAAGTTCGAACGGCGCTTTCGCAGGATCGAAGCGCTCCTGGCAGACCAAGGACGCAAACCGGCGGACTCGACCTTGACCGAGATGGACGCACTCTGGGATGAAGCCAAACGCGAGGAGAGCACACTCGACGATCTCTGATCCCTGCCCCCGGCAGATGGCCCGAAGCCGCCCCTTCATGCTGATTGGCCGCAACGCTCGGCTGCTTACTTCAGGCCCGCCCGCTCCAGCCGACGGTCGAGCTTCTCGAACAGCTCTTCGAACTCGATCGGTTTGGTGATGTAGTCGTCGGCGCCAAGCCGCCGACCTTCGACAATCTGTGCCGGCTCGGCCATGGCGGACAGGAACAGGAACGGCATGATCCGAAAATCCGGGCCAAGCGCGCGTGTCCGGGTCAATACCTGGTGGCCGTCCATGCCGGGCATATTGACGTCGCACAACACCAGATCAGGGCGCTTGCTCTCGATCATGGTCAGCCCGTCCGGGCCGTTGCTCGCCTCCAGCGCCTCATGCCCGGCGTCACGCAACTCCTCCACCAGAAGGCTGCGAATTCCCTCTTCATCCTCAATACAGAGGATTCTGGCCATCTCACCCCTCTCCCATTCGGTTCCAGCCCACCTCGTCTCGACCGTGGCCACTCACTCCGGCCCCCCCACAGGCAAAGAGACCGTGAAGGTCGATCCTTTGCCAACTGTACTCGCCACCTCGATGCGCCCGCCATGCATACGAACGAAGGAGGCAACGAGATACAGCCCGACCCCACTCCCCGATACGCCTCCCACGTTGCTGCCCCGGTAATAGGGCTCGAATAGGTTGCGACGGTCGTCCTCCGGTATCCCTATGCCGCGATCGGTGACGGTAATCACGGCATGGCCAGGCTCGGAGCTGCCCGTCACCAGCACCTCCGAGTTGCTCGGTGAGTACTTGACGGCGTTGCCGATCAAATTGTCGAAGACATACGCCAGAAGATCGGAATCACCGCGCAGCGACACGGGAATGTCCTGCACGTGCAGCGTGATCGTGTGCAGTGGTGCCACCTGGGCGTGTTGTGCACTAATGGTGCGCAACAATGTCCACAGGTTGACTCGCCCCACTTTCATCTCGATCCGATTGTCGAAGGCGCGCGATGTGTAGAGGATTTTTTCGATCAGCTTGATCAGCCGGGTCACTGAACTACGGATCGACCGGGCTCGTTTCTCCAGCGTTTCCGGCGTGATGGCATCCCGTGTCTTCAGCATGCGGTATGCTTCGCCATCGATGATCGTCAACGGTGTTCGGAACTCGTGCGACACCATGGAAACGAAGGCACGCTGCAACGATGAAGCCCGGCGTTCCTTGTCCAAGGCTGCACTGAGCGTCTGTTCCAGCCGAATGCGATAAAACACGACAATGGCCGTGACCAGGACCGTGACCAACGCCCAGATTCTCCCGGTCAGGAAAACGAAAAATTCGTCGCGGATGGTGACGGGCAGATCGATGGGAAACGACAACATCAGTTCGAACGGCAGCAAGAAGCGCGTGGATTCGCCGATCGGCCAGGGTAGATCTACCTCAAGCGGAAAAATCCCGCCGAAAATGATGAACAAAACCGACAACATCACCACCACCCAGCGCAAACGGTTGCCACTCAGGAAAAAACTCATGAGTGTGGGTACGATGTAGAGGAAACCAATGGCGACATCGTCCCAGAGCGTGGCAACGTCGAAGAAGAAGATGGTGGCCTGTGCCGCAACGATGAGAAAGACCATGGATACACCGGCCGCTTGAGAAGAAGGCGCGAGTCAACGGCCAGGCCTCGCGGCCACCGAATTGCGGCCGACCATCCTGGAGGCATCGCGTTTCTGTGCCAACCGTGCGGTTTACCGGCGCGTTCCACGTTCCGGTGCTTGAGAACAACCGCAAGGCCACCTACCCTATTAACACCGGACTCCGGTCCTTGCCACGGAAGCCGATCGTGAACGCCAAGATTCTGTGCATTGACGACGACCAACCGATCCTGGATCTCTTGGTCGAAGAATTGAGCGACCAGGGCTACGAAGTCCGTGGCGTCACCAGCGGACGCGAGGGCTTCGCGGAAATCCTCAGGCTGACACCAGACCTGGTGATCTGCGACGTCAATATGCCGGATATGACGGGCTATGAGATTCTTGGCAAACTGAAGGAGCTGAACCCGGAATTCGAACGCATGCCATTCGTCTTCCTGTCCGCCTTGACCGAGCGGGAGAATATTCTGAAGGGCCGCCGTCTGGGTGCCGACGAATACCTCACCAAACCGATCGATTTCGAACTGATGGCCGAAGTGGTCAAGACGCGCTTGCAGCGTGGTCCCCGCTTCGTGTCTTGCAAGCCGGCAAATCCACTGACCCAGCGCGAGATCGAGGCATTGACCTGGTCGGCACGCGGCAAGTCGTCGGCCGATATTGCCGTGCTCATGGACTGTAGCGAACGTACAGTGAACTTCCATATCGCCAACGCCATGCAGAAGTTTGGTGTGGCAACCCGAATCCAAGCCGCCGTCAAGGCCAGCCTTGCCGGCATCATCAAAGATTGACCCCCGTCCAGCCACGTCCACCTGCCAAGTCTGACAGTTCCTGTCAGGCTTGACAGCTCACGGCCTAGATCGAAAAGCTTATGTCTAGGGGAGAGGAAACGAGCGGTCGAGGGAGGTCATCCATGGTCTTCGTAGCCAACACCATTGCGCCATTTCGCCTGCGTGTCGGGGAAACCGTCCGCCCCGACAACGTCGATGAAATCCAAGGTCGTCCGCACACCGGCGAGAACGGCGGCCACGGCGAACGGCGTGACGCCGGCTTGGGGGGGCGCGTCGACCGGCTGGTGATGGCGAGCGCCGGTGGCGAAGGGTGGGCGTTGCCCCTGTATTGAACGCAGCCTGGTCGACTGACACCGTTGTCTTGCAACCAAAGATTAGGTGACATAGGCAAGCGCTGCCCCTCTTTGGAGCAAGATCACCAAAAAAGGCGTCGTCACGAGCGTGATCAACAGAAACGGCACGCTGGCACTATTCCTGAACATCCAGAACCAAGCTACCTGGCTCAGCGCCGCCGCGCAGTTGGAAGCGTTGTTCCAGGTTCAGGTCGCGGATGGCATCTTGCAAAGCGCTAACCAGCGGGTCGGTTCCCACCGGGCCCGCCACCGAAGGTGGCGGGCCCTGCCCCAAGGGAGTTTGGACTGGCGGCTGAATCGGCTGCCACAAATGGGGCTCAGGGCCAATCCGAAGCGGACCAGTGGCCGGCGGAGGGGCGCTCGCCATCGTGACGGGTGCCGACGGCACGGGGACGGCGACCGAAGGAGCCGATGCATCGAGCGGCGCGGGCGGTGGTGGTGCAGCCGCCGACGGTTCAAGCGCGAGCTGGGCCGAGGTTTCTGGCCCAAGAGGCTCGGACGTGTCTTGCAAAGCCGCCAGGTCGGGACCTTGATCCAGCGGTGGGTATGGTGCCAGGCCAAGAATCTCCAACACCCGTTTATCCGGCGGTGCCGTGGCGAAATCCTCTGGCAAAGTGGACGCCAGTGGGGCGTGCGCGGCCTTGTCTGATTTCATCTCGGTGGCTGGCGCCGGGTCCGGCTGCGCGTGTGCCACATCTGGCCCCTCGGTGAGCGACGGATAAGGTCGAAGCCCTAAGATGTCGAGCACCCGCTGATTCGGCGGGGCGGTTTCGAAGATCTCCGGTAACGCCGTCACCACAGCCGGCACCGGTGGCTTGGGCTTCGGACGTATTGGTGGCAACTCCACTGCAACCTTTGTCCCGTGCTGCTGCAACGGATAGGGCCGCAACCCAAGGATATCGAGCACATGTTGGTCGGGTTCGGCTGTTGCCACAGGCGTGCCCACCGGCGCCGGTGTGATCGTCTCTGCCTCGGGTGAAGCCGGTGCCGGCTGGAGGTTGGGCATCGGTGCAGCGACGTCCGGCCGCGGTGTCTCCGCTTCGTGGATCCGCGCGTGCTGGGTGCCATCGTCATGCCATGACCTGAAACAATCCAAGAACGTACCGCGCTGACACTGCCACAACATCTCGCGCGCCGAAGGCGCACTGGCACCGGCAAGCGATGGTTCGTCTTGCGCGGTTGACCGTACCCCCGCTGCATCCGGGCCTGGTGGTGGCTCCTCCTCTGCCGGCGCTGCCATGGTCGCTTCCGGGGCCAGCGCCTGACCCATGGCTAAGGCGGAGTCGCCCGCTTCGCCGGTGTCAACCCGGTCGTCTCGCTGGCTTTGCACGATACGCTCGAGCATGGATGCCACCGGTCCCTGGCGGGGTGGTGCAGGATCGGACAGACCGGCCGCATCGGACACCGGAGGCGAGACGTCATCCAGGCGCGGTGGCATGACGGCAGGCAGGTCTGGGACCACCGTCACCGACGGCTCGGGCCGCGGTGTGCTCTCTAGCGCCAGAGCCTCATCGCGCCGCGATCGCTGAATCACGTCGAGGATAGACAGGCCCGATGCCGAACGCGTGGCCGTTGCGGCGCCGAACGCCGGCGCCTCCCGGGGGGGCGGTGCCGGGGCATCCGGCACCGCCACGTCGACGGTTTCCGGCGGTGGTTGAGCGGGCCGCGGTTGAACGGGCCGCGGTTGAACGGGCCGCGGTTGAACGGATGGTGTCACCGGAGCCACTGGATCGGCGACGGTTGGTGGCGCAGCGGGAACGGCATCGCGTGCCCGCATCATATCCAGGATCGAAGCTCCGAAGGACATGCGCCCATCGGGTCCGCTATCCTGCGCGACGGCCAGAATCGGCGTCAATAGGACCGTCAGCGTCGCTCCGATGGCACCGAAATGCCTCACCCTGCCCTCCGACCGCGTGTGCATCGCGCCCACGCATCCCAGAACCGCCAATGCGCCGGTATACTGTTCCTCTAGGCCGCCGCCACCGCACCAGTCGCCGGTGCCGGCATTGTGGACGAGGAGCCGGTCGGCACGGGCTGATAGGCGAACTGGTGTGTAAAGCGGGCGAGATCGGCCGCGTCCAGGCCGACACGTACCATCAAGCCTTCGGGTGTTTCGTGGCTGGCCAAGACCTCGCCGCGTCGATGCAACCAGGCAATCGCCGCCCCATCGTCGAATGCCACAGTCACATCGATCACCTCTCGCCGCGCCGTCATGTGCCGGTCGATCAAAGCGCAGAGATCCTGCAGTCCTTCCCCGGTCAGGGCGGATAATCGACAGAAATCCAAGCCGCTGCCGTGCCGCCGGTGCGCCTCCGCTCCAGGCACCGTGCGTACATCCGGATCGATCAAGTCGATCTTATTGTGCACTTCCAGCACACGTCCATCTGCCTCGGCCTCGATCTCGAGATCGTGCAGGACGGCGATCACATCGGCCCGCTGAGATTCGGTTTCGGGATGGGCGATATCCCGGACGTGCAGAATGATGTCGGCGTTGGCCACCTCTTCCAACGTCGCCTGGAACGCCGCCACCAGATGGGTCGGTAGATCGGCGATGAACCCCACGGTATCGGACAGGATCACCATACGGCTTGATGGCAGGCGGATGCCCCGCATGGTTGGGTCCAGAGTGGCGAACAAAAGGTCCTTGGCGAACACCTCGGCGCCGGACAAGCGGTTGAACAGCGTCGATTTACCGGCATTGGTGTACCCAACCAGGGCAACCACCGGATAGGGTGCCTGCTGGCGAAGCTTGCGGTGCAGGCCGCGCGTGCGGCGAACGTCGGCGAGTGATCGCTTGATCTTGGTGATGCGGTCGTCGATCAGGCGCCGGTCGATTTCCAATTGGGTTTCACCCGGACCGCCCAAGAAGCCAAAGCCGCCGCGCTGCCTTTCCAGATGGGTCCACGACCGCACCAACCGCGAGCGTTGATAGCTGAGCGAGGCCAGTTCAACCTGGAGCTGCCCTTCCCGCGTCCGAGCCCGGGCACCAAAAATCTCCAGGATCAGGCCGGTCCGGTCGATGACCTTGGTGTTGAGCGCCCGTTCCAAGTTACGTTGCTGCAGCGGTGACACGTCATGATCGACAACAACCAGCGCGATGTCATGCGCGTCAACCGCCGTGGCCAAAGCCTCTAAGGCACCACGCCCAATAAGCACCGATGCGTTCGGGCGGTTCACCCGT
Organism: Azospirillaceae bacterium; assembly: GCA_028281465.1. GTDB lineage: Bacteria > Pseudomonadota > Alphaproteobacteria > Azospirillales > Azospirillaceae > JANQJV01. The sequence continues at coordinate 36,471 of JANQJV010000297.1, forward strand.
AAACTGTCCGCCGCGACCACCTCCAGACTGATCGCCTTGGCCAAGCCGACCGCCTCCTCCAGCTTGGCCTGGGGATGGCGACCGCCGCTCTCCGACAGATCGATGACCGGGTGAACGATCAAACAACGCGCGCCGACGACAGCACCGTCGGTCGCCTGCGACAGGGACACCGGATTGCTAATTGGCCTCTCCCTCTTTCGGCGGTTCGAACAACTGGATTGGGTGGGCGGGCATCACGGTCGAAATGGCATGCTTGTAAACAAGCTGGGAATGCGCATCCCGCCGAAGCAACACGGAGAAGTTGTCGAACCAGGTTATGATTCCCTGAAGCTTCACGCCGTTGACCAGGAAAACGGTTACTGGGGTCTTGTTCTTTCGCACGTGATTGAGGAACACGTCCTGTACATTTTGGCTCTTTTCCGACATTGGTCTTCGGCCTTTCGTTTGGTTTCTTGGGGCCTTCTACACAGAGCCCTGATCGGCCATGGCCTGCCTCACCGGCAACTGGCCTCACTCATCGCGTCGCACCGAGGACGATATGGTATCCTAAAGGTCATTCACCAAGACGGTCAGCGCGCGACAATCGTCGACCCGCACCGCCGGCGGATACGTCTCCAGATCGTCGTCGAGGCCGGCTCCGAGCAAGATTGGCATACACCCGCTGCGATGGGCGCACTCCATGTCCACGGCGGCGTCACCGACGAACCAAACATCGGACGCCGTAAACGCCCCAAGCGACAGGCCGTGCGGATCCAGAGCCTGAACGACCGGAGCAGGGTGCGGTTTGTCCGCCTCAGCATCGCCGGCACCGACCATGGCGCCGAATTGAGCCGTCCAGCCCAACAAATTCGCTTCCACGCGCAAGAACCGACCAGACTTGTTGCTCACCAGGGCCTGATAGACATTGCGCGCCGCCACGGCCTTCAGCAGCGCATCAGCGCCGGGCATCGCCTTCACATGATCCTGATAATGGGTGGCATAGTGGTCATAGAAGATATCCCGTGCTTCGGGCCAACGGTCGCCGAACAAAAGCGGAAAGCTGTCACGCATGGAGCGTCGGACCCGGGCCAGCGTCTCGTCCATCGTCCACGGCGTATGTCCGAATGCCGTGAGTGTTGCGTTCAAGGCCGCATGTACACAATCCCAGTTGTCAGCGAGCGTATTGTCCCAATCATACAAAATCGCACGAGGCAACGTGTTGGGCATCGTCATGTTGACCGCCCATCGGCCAAACCGATGTAAGCTTGGCGCAATTGCTGCCCCAAGGGACCGGGTCTCCCGTCGCCGATCGGACGGTCGTCGATCCGGGTGATCGGCAACACAAAGGTGCTCGCACTGGTCATGAACGCCTCGCGTGCATTGTGTGCCTCTTCCACCGTGAACGGCCGGATCTGTACGCCGAACCCCGCTGCCTTTGCCAGATCCAGAATCGACAGTCGGGTAATGCCGTTGAGAATCTCGTTGTCCGCATGGCGCGTCACCAGAGTACCGTCAGTGGTGACGATCCAGGCATTGCTAGAACATCCTTCCGTAACATATCCGTGATCGTCGACCTGCCACGCCTCGAAGGCTCCAGCGTCGATGGCACGCTGTTTGCCGAGGACCTGCGGCAACAGCGCCACGGATTTGATGTCGCGTCGCTTCCAGCGGATATCCGGAATCGTGATGACACGGATGCCTTGATCCACCAGAGTCTCGGGCACGAACACCCGTTTGGGTCGCACCGTGATCACCAGGGTGGGGGCAGTTCGGCGCGGAAACCCGAAATCACGGCGGGCGGCTCCGCGGGTCACTTGCAGATAAAGCAGGCCGGTGTTCACCTGGTTGCGGTGCATCATTTCCCGCATGACCAACTCCAACACCCGCCGCGGCAGCGGCATGACCATGCGCAGTTCGCGCAACGAGCGTTCCAGTCGAGTCACGTGGCCGTCGCAGTCGACCAGATTGCCGTCCTTGAGTGCGACCACCTCATAGACACCGTCCGCAAACTGGAACCCGCGGTCTTCGACATGCACCTTGGCTTGTGCGAACGGCACATAGCGTCCGTTCACATAGGCGACCCGCGCCATCTCCCCATTCCTCCTCTGCCAGCCATCAGCCGACCATTCCGCACGGCCCGGACCATGGCCGTTCAGCCGACGCACCGTCAAGCGGTCGCAGCGCCGCCATCAAGCCACCAGGCCTGGCCGCTCAGAAGAACTCCAACCGCACCGCGAACATCTTTTCGACCTTCTTGACCTGGCCGGCTGCAGCCAAAATGATCACCCGGTCATGTGGCCGAATCACCGTGGACGGCCGCGGGATGATCACCTGGCGTTTGCGCACCAAAGCCCCGATGATGACGCCTGACGGCAGTTTGATGTCTTTCAGCGGCGTATTGATGACGCTGGCTGTCTCCAGAGCCTCCGCCTCCAAGATTTCGGCGAAGCCGTCCTTCAAGCTATGCACGGCCCGGATACGGCCCCGGCGCACATGCTGCAAGATGGTCGACACTGTGATGGCGCGGGGGCTGACCACGGCATCGATGCCGAGTGGACCAACGAGGGGAGAATAGCTCAGTTTATTGATCAGCGTGATGACACGTTGGCAGCCGTACCGCTTGCCCAAGAGCGAGGCCAGGATGTTGGCTTCGTCGTCATTGGTGACGGCGACCACGGTTTCCGCAGCACCCACATTGGCTTCTTCCAGCACTTCCGGATCGAGGCTGTCGCCCTGCAGCACCATTGTGCGCTGCACACGCTGGGAAATCTGCTTGGCGCGTTCCATATCCAGTTCTATCACCCGGGTGTCCACCTGAGGGTGCCGAGCTTCCAGCTCTTCGGCCAGGCACATGCCAATGTTGCCACCACCCAAGATGACGATACGCCGCGCCTCCATCTCCTCGTAGCCAAACGCTGCCATGGCCCGGCCGACATGGTTGGTGTCGCAAACGAAGTAAACCTCATCGCCGGCGATCATCTGATCGTCGCTGTTGGGAATAATCGGCCGCTCATTGCGGACGATGGCCACCACTTCAATGTTCAGATCCGGGAACAGGCCAGTCAGTTGGCGTAGCGGCGTGTTGACCAGGGGGCAGGATTCGCGACAGATAACGCCAATGACGCGCACGACACCATCCGCCAGGGGAATCATGTCGAAGGCGCCTGGCACTTGGAGGCGACGCGCAATGCCGCGGGCAACCTCGATCTCAGGCGAAATGATGACGTCGATCGGAATATGTTCACGCGCGAACAGCTTTGACCAGGTCGCGGTCAAATAGCTTTGACTGCGCACCCGGGCGATTTTGGTCGGCACATCGAACAGAGAATGGGCGACCTGGCAAGCGATCATGTTGACTTCATCGGACAAGGTCACCCCGATGATCATGTCCGCATCGGCCGCACCGGCCTGGTCCAGCACGTCCGGGTGGGAGGCGAAGCCGACCTGAGCCTGAACGTCGAGTGTGTCGCCGATCTTCTGGATCAGGCTCGGCGACTGGTCGACGACCGTGACGTCGTTACCTTCTGCAGCCAAGTAGCGGGCAATGTTGGAGCCGACCTGGCCGGCTCCGCAGACAATGACCTTCATCGCTGGCTGCCTTCACCATCCGGCCACGGGTCACCTCTGTATCGCGTCGACAAAATCATCGTTCGACAATGGTCAAGACCGCTGGTTGAAGCAAGGACAGTGCCATTGGTCACTCCGCGGCAGCTTTCGGGGGCCGGTCCATGCCGTGCACACCCAGAGACTTGAGTTTGCGGTGCAGAGCCGACCGTTCCATCCCGACGAAGGATGCAGTGCGGGAGATGTTACCTCCGAACCGCGTCACCTGCGACAGCAGATACTCACGCTCAAATACCTCCCGTGCTTCGCGCAGCGGCAGGCCCATGATCTCGCCTCCCTTCTCCCATTTGAGGACGGCTGGAGTGATTGCGCCGATCTCCGGTGGCAACATGTCGGCGCGCAGCGGCTGACGCGGATCTCCTGTGTTCATGATGAGCATCCAATCGATGGCATTGCGCAGTTGGCGCACATTGCCTGGCCAGTCATAGGCCTGCAAGGCCGCCAAGGCGTCCTCGCCCAGCTCCCGCGGCGGCAGCCCAGAACCCTCCGCCGACCGGGTGATGAAATGTTTGGCCAACAGCGGTATGTCCTCGCGACGCTCGACCAGAGACGGAACGCGCACGGGCACGACGCTCAGTCGGTAGAACAAATCCTGGCGGAACCGGCCATTCTCGATCTCGCTCGGCAGATCTCGGTTGGTAGAAGACAGAACGCGAACATCGACCTCGACCCGGCTGCCACCGCCCAGACGCATGAAGGTGTTCTCTTGCAGAACACGCACAATCTTGCCCTGCGTCTCAAGCGGCATGTCAGCCACTTCATCGAGGAGCAACGTACCGCCGTGCGCCTGCTCCAACACGCCGATCTTGCGTGCGCCGCCGGTTTCGCCCGGTTCGGCACCGAAGAGCTCGCTTTCCAGCCGATCCGGTCGCAGGGTCGCACAATTCAGAATAACGAATGGCCCCTCAGCACGGCGCGAACGGCCGTGCACCATGCGCGCCACCACCTCCTTGCCGGTGCCCGGCGCGCCGCTCACCATGACGCGGCTGCTGGTCGGAGCCACCTTTTCGATGACATTGCGGAGTTGGCCAACCATGTTGGACCGGCCGATTAAGTCGTAATCGGCACCGGCACGCATCCTCAGTTCCTGGTTCTCACGGCGCAACCGGGCGGCTTCGATCGCCCGTTCCACGGAAACCAGGAGGCGATCGGTCTTGAACGGTTTCTCGATGAAGTCATAGGCGCCTTGTTTGATGGCCGTGACCGCAGTCTCGATCGTCCCATGTCCGCTGATCATCAAGATCGGTACCTCAGGGTGATCATGACGGATCTCTGGGAGCAGCTCGAGCCCGTCCAGCCGGCTGCCCTGCAGCCAGATGTCAAGCATGATCAGACTAGGACGCCGGGCCCGCAACTGCGCCAAGGCCTGGTCGGCGTCGGCTGCCTCGCGCGTCTTCATGCCCTCGTCGTTTAGAATGCCCGCAATCATCATGCGAATGTCGGCTTCGTCGTCGACGATCAGAATGTCATGCGCCATGGGACAGAGCCTTTTGGTCCGGGGCCGGCGACGGGTCGGTGATCTCGACCGCCGCAGTATTCGGCATCGTTTGTCGGGTCAGGGGAATGTGGAGGGCGACACGGGCGCCCTGTGGCGACCGATCCTGGAGGGTGAGGTCACCACCATGGTCCTCCATGATCTTACGCACGATGGCAAGACCGAGGCCGGTGCCTTTGGGCCGGGTGGTGACATAGGGTTCGGTCAGTCGCTGCCGTTCCTCACCATGGGGCAGGCCTTTACCGTTGTCTTCGACACTGATCACCAGTGCGTCTGGCATCCGCCGCACTGCTACGGTGATCTCGCCCGCCGGGAGTGCCGTGCCATCCTCTCCGGGCTCCCGGCCCTGGACGGCTTCCACCGCATTCTGCAGCAGATTGGTCAAGGCTTGGGAGATTTGCCGGGCATCGCAGGCAACCACCAGCCGATCGGCGGGCAGGTCGGTCCTAAAGCGGATCGCCGGATGGGCGGTGGTCTGTAGAAAGACCGCCTGACGGCACAGATCGTGGATATTGGCTTCCTTCATAACCGGTGACGGCATGCGCGCGAAGGCGGAGAATTCGTCCACCATTCGACCGATGTCGAGCACATGGCGCACGATGGTATCGGTACAGATTTGGAAGGTCTCTTTATCGCTTTCGATTTCCTTCAGGTATTTACGACGCAACCGTTCTGCGGAGAGCTGGATCGGCGTTAATGGGTTCTTGATTTCGTGCGCAATGCGCCGGGCGACATCGGCCCAAGCGGCCTTGCGCTGCGCCGCCAACAGTTCGCTGATGTCGTCGAAGGTGACCACGAAACCGCGGATCTCGTCACCGACGATCTCTGCCGCGATGCGCACGAGCAACGTCCGCTTTGGCGTGCGTGACCGGCGTAGCTCGATCTGGGACTCGATCATACGTCCGGAACGCCGCTGCAGGCCCTCCAACACCGGTGCCATTTCCGGCACCGCTTCGGTAAGGGGACGCCCGACCAGGGCATCGGCTGATGCCTCGCCGAGCAGCACAGCCGCCGATTGGTTGGGCAGATTGATCACACCATCCTGATCCAACCCAAGCACGCCGGCGGACACGCCTGCCAAGACAGCCTCGGTGAAGCGCCGCCGCAGGTCGAGTTGGCGGTTGGCTTCGACCAGTTCGCGCTGCTGTGATTCGATCTGCCGTGTCATGCGATTGAAGGCCCGGCTGAGCACGGTCAACTCATCGCCGGTATCGGCTTCGGCGACGCGGACCGCGAGATCTCCAGCGCGCACCCGCTCTGCCGCGCCGATCAAGGCACTGACTGGATGTGCCAACTGGCTGGCGAAAATCAGGCCGGTCCAAACCGAGGCGAGCAATAGCAGCAGACAGACCACGACGAAGATCATGGTGACCGTGATCTGCAGGCTGGAACGCCGACCTTCCAACTCGGTATATTCGGTGAACGCCGTCTGCGCCGTCTCGATATGGCTCAAAACGAGCGGTTCAACCAACCGCCCGACGTAGAGAAATGTGTCGACGAACCGGTCGAGCCGGACCAGGGCGCGGACCCGGTCGTCCGCATCGTTGACGAACAGCACCACCTCACCCTGCCGCGCTCGGCCCAGGTCGTCTTGAGACGGCAGATCCAGCGTCAACGAGAAACTGAACGGTGACTGGGCGACAGTCATCATGGTGGTCCCGTCAAACACCACCGATTCGGCCAGGCCACGCAAGGCGGCTTGGGTCGAGACGACGCTCTCGAAGCGTTCTGGATTGCGCAGGAGCAGCATGGCTTCTTGATTAAGATCATTGGCCATGGCGAGGACATCCGCTCGGATGGTCTTTTGATGTTCGTGCAGATACGCCCGGGCCACCGCGATGGATTCATTGACCGCCGTCCGAACCCGGTCGCTGAACCACTCTTCCACACCGACAAAGAAGAAAAAGGTAGCGAAGGTAGCAACGATAATCGCCGGGGCAACGGCGATGACGCTGAACAAGGCCACCAAGCGGATATGGAGCTGTGAGCCTGCCAAACCGCGTCGGCGTAAAATCCAGATGTGCACGATGCGACGCGCGATCAAAGCCCCCAACAGGAGCAGAATAATCAGATCGAGCGTCAGCAGGATGGTGACGGTGCGCGGATCGGGGGTGCCGAACGGGGGCGTGTCGGTCAGTGCCGCATAGGTGGCAAAGCCGGCCGCGATCGCGGCCAAGGCCAAGAGAACAGCGAGCTTGTTGCCGAGTTCAACCCGGCTTGCCCATCCCATGAACCGATGCCAAAGGCCCGGCGCCGTCTCCAAGGCGTCCGACGTCATCCAGTGCCCTGCCCCGCCTCGCTCACACCCAAACGTGTGGGCTTTCTGCTACAGCTTTATGCGCCGATTTGCAACAGTGATCTGTTCCCATAAGGTCACAGTCAAGAACAACCCTGGGCATGGGGAGTGTTGCCGTCCCTGCCGTCGCGAAACCACATCCTGTGCTCACAGGGACAAGGCGATTTCTCATCAAGGCCGGATGAACCTAGATCCGGCGGCTGAGACGTGTACGTCTGACGTACAGACTTGAAACGGCGTCGGTTTTTCGTTCGACTCAAATTGCTTCACAGTTGAGAAAATTCTCACAAAATCAATGTGGTCGCTGCCAACTGGCGGATTTAGGATGACGGCGAGGTTCGAGGACGACGTCCTTCGCCTTGGCAAGCAGTTGCCACATCACACCTGTGCCTAGCATAGGCTCCCGCGGCGCAGATCCGCCCGGCCACGACTCCGCGATTTTCCAATCCTCCTCCTCCTCCTTGCGGTGTTGCCCTACTTCAAGCCGCGCACGACCTGGATTTCAAGCTCGCGAATTTTTTTGCGCAGCGTATTGCGGTTGAGGCCGAGAAGTTCTGCTGCCTTGATCTGGTTGCCACGTGTTGCCGTGAGACTCAAGGTGATCAACGGCCTTTCAATTTCACGCAACACACGGTCGTAAAGGCCGTTCGATGGCATACCGTCCTTATGCGCCGCGAAGTAGTCGCGCAGGTGTTTTTCAACGGCATGGCCGAGACCGTCACCCTTGCACTCCTCAACCTCCGGCACCGCTGGGGCCGATTCGGTCAGTTCGGCTTCGATCACGTCGACACCAATCACCTCCTGGGAGTACAGCGCCGCCAGACGCTGAACCAGGTTCTCAAGCTCCCGCACATTGCCGGCCCACCGATGCCGCTTGAGCCGTTCCAAGGCAGCCGTTTCCAACGTCTTCAAGGGCAATCCCTGCCCTGCAACTTGGGTCAGGAAATGCCGCACAAGAGCAGGAATATCCTCCGTGCGCTCGCGCAATGGTGGGAGACGGATTGGCACCACATTCAGACGATAAAAAAGATCTTCGCGGAACAATCCCTGGCGGATGGCGTGCCGCAGGTCCCGGTGCGTAGCAGCAACAATCCGCACATCGGTCTTGATCGACGTCCGGCCGCCGACCGTGGTGTATTCGCCCTCCTGAAGGACGCGCAGCAGACGGGTCTGCGCTTCCAGCGGCATGTCGCCGATCTCGTCGAGGAACAAGGTACCGCCCTGGGCCTGCTCGAATCGCCCGGTCGACCGGTTGGTTGCCCCGGTGAACGCTCCTTTCTCGTGTCCGAACAGTTCGGACTCGATCAATTCGCGTGGGATGGCGGCCATGTTGACCGCAACGAACGGGCCACTGCGGCGTTTACCGAAATCGTGCAGCGCCCGCGCCACGAGCTCCTTACCGGTGCCGGATTCGCCGGTGATCATCACCGTGAGATCGGTTCCCATCAGGCGCGCCAGAACCCGATAGATTTCCTGCATGGCCGGCGATCGGCCGATGAGCGGAAGTTGTTCCTCCGGTTCGTCGTCGGTGCGCGGTGGCTGAGCGGATGGCGGTGCCCGCAATGCCCGCTCCACCACCGCCACCAATTCCTTGAGATCGAATGGTTTTGGCAAATACTCGAAAGCGCCACGCTCTGCCGCTTTAACCGCCGTCATGAGCGTATTTTGGGCACTCATAACCACGATGCGCAATTCCGGGCGAATTTTCTTGATACGTGGAATCAGGTCGAGGCCATTCTCGTCCGGCATGATGACATCGGTGATGACCAGGTCGCCCTGACCATCCGATACCCAACGCCATAGTGTCGCTGCATTGCCAGTGGTCCTGACCTCATGCCCGAGGCGGCCCAGGGCTTGATTAAGGACAGTACGGATGGCCCGGTCATCATCGGCCACTAGGATCGACGCGGACGGCATTAGGTCAGCTCCCGAGGAACTCCATCGACGCTGTCGGTGTCGGCATGCATCGGCAAGGAAATCCTGAAAACGGTCCGGCGCGGTTGGCTTTCCAGGTCGATCAGGCCACCATGGTCGCCAACGATTTTGGCAACCAATGCAAGACCGAGACCAGTTCCATGGGCCTTGGTGGTGACGAACGGATCGAACAGGTGGCCGCGCATGTCCTCCGGCACACCGCTTCCGTTGTCTTGCACCGACACCAGTAACGGCAGGTGAACCCGGCCTTCCTGACCCGGAATCGCAAGCCTGACTCCGCGCTGATACGCCGTACTGAGGATGATCTCACCGCCCTGCGCCGGCACGGCCTCCGCCGCATTCTTCACCAGGTTGAGAAACACCTGGACCAACTGGTCACGGTTGGCAAAGGTGGGCGGCAACGACGGGTCGTAGCGCTCGATGAATCGCACGGATCGTGCAAAACCGGTCTGCGCCAGTTTGCGCACATGATCCAAAACGGCGTGAACGTTGACCGAAGTCCTTTCTACCGCCTGTCTATCGGCAAAGGCATCCATGCGGTTGACCAGGGCGACGATCCGGTCGGCTTCATCGCAGATCAACCGGGTCAGCATCCGGTCCTGATCGGACGCCGATTCCTCCAGCAACTGGGCGGCCCCGCGGATTCCCGACAGAGGGTTCTTCACCTCATGCGCCAGCATGGCCGCCATGGCCGTGACCGAGCGCGCGGCACTCCTGTGGGTCACCTGGCATTCCATGCGTCGCGACAGCGACTGTTGATGGAATGTGATCACGGCGTGGTCGAACAGTTCGTTGAAGGTCGACAACCGCACGTCCACAACCTGATGACCGATGCGCGGCGCCTCCAGAACGACGTCGTTCTGGGAGACACTGCGCATGCCCGAGAGGATTTGCTCCACCAGGAAGAACACCGGGCAATCGGCGGGTAAAAAATCGGACAGGGGGGCGCCGACCAGACGGTTCGCCCCTGCGTCAAAGAATTCCTGAGTTGGCGCATTGACGAAGCGGATGCCGCACCGGTAGTCGACAACCAGCACAGGGTCCGGCAACGCGTTGAGGATCTGGGCTGCATCCATATCCGCAGATGATACTCGCAAGGAAACCCGCCCGGCGGTTTTCGGCGATCGGCGGGGTACGCTGGCAGCGGCTCGCGGCATCAGGCCGCCTTTCTTTCGATCAGGGGCAGGTAAAAGGCACGAATGTGCCGACGGATGTCGTCGGGAATGGTCAGCCGGTTGATGTCGGCACGGAAACCGGCGCTGCCGGGCAGACTCTTGCTGTACCAGCAGATATGTTTGCGTGCGATGCGCAGCCCGGCTTCGACGCCGTAATGCAGCAGAATCGCTTCGTAATGGCGCATCAGCACATCGAACTGGCGGTCGAGTGGCGGGTCTGGCAGACGCCGGCCCGTGCGCAGGAACTCAATGGCCTGGCTCACAAACCACGGCCGGCCATACGTCCCGCGGCCGATCATCACGCCATCGGCACCGGATTGGGCCAGACAAGCGGCAACATCGTCGAGCGTTTCGATGTCGCCGTTGGCGATCACCGGGAGATCGACCGCCTCCTTCACCTTGCGGATGAAAACCCAATCGGCCTTGCCATTGTAGAATTGACACCGCGTACGACCATGCACCGTGACCATGCGGATGCCACAGTCTTCGGCGATGCGCGCCAGGTTCGGCGCATTGCGGTGCGCATCATCCCAGCCTGTACGCATCTTCAGCGTAACGGGCAAGGAAACAGCCTCCACGGTGGCCTTCAAAATGCGAGCGGCATGCACTTCGTCGCGCATCAAAGCGGAACCGGCGTGGCCGTTCACCACCTTCTTGACCGGACAGCCGAAGTTGATGTCGATCAGGGCAGCACCGCGATCCTGGTTCAGACGAGCCGCATCCGCCATGACCGCAGGCTCACATCCGGCAAGCTGAACCGCCATCGGCGCTTCTTCCGGTGCGGTCTCGGCCATGCGCAAGGTCTGACGGTTCTGCCGGATCGCAGCCTGGCTCGCGATCATCTCGGACACGACCAGCCCTGCCCCAAAGTCCTTCACCAGACGGCGATAGGGCAGATCGGTGACGCCCGACATGGGCGCCAGAATGACGGGATCTTCGAGGGGAACAGGACCGATCTCAATGCCCATGTTTTAGGCAAATAGTAAGGTGCATCCTATTTGGGCTGAATATCATGAAGTCAGATTTGTTGCAAGTGCGAAGAGCATGGCAAGCTCATGAGGGCTTTTCTGGTTTATCAATGGTCTAAGCCATTCGGCCAAGAACCACCTCTTGAACGAACTTGACCCCCGGATAAGCCAGAGTGAGCAACAGATAGGCAACCAGGACCCAACGTGCCAAGCCGCGACCGCGTGCCCCGGTGCGTGCCCGTACGAACAACAGAACACCGATGAGCAGGAAGGCGGAGATTGACAAGACGGATTTGTGATCCAATGCAATCGCCCACCCCTGCCGCGCAGCGAGCAGCGCAAAGCCGGACAAGACCCCGGTTGCCAGAACCACCTCCGCCGCAGCCAGGAGCCGGACTTCAAGCCACTCGCACTCCAGAACCGGTGGCAGCAAACCGAATGGTCCGGGCGGCTGCTTGCGCTTGAGCGCCCGTTCCTTAAGGATAGCAGCCAAGGCCGCCACCGCGGACAGGGTGATGAGCGCGTAGGTTACAACAGACACGGCAATATGCAGGCCGATCCAGACATCGACGCGCGTCGGCGGTGCGGGGGTTGATGGCGCCGGGGTCAACACGCCCGTCAACGTCGCGGCCAATCCGAGACAGAGCAGATACGCCATCACCAATCGGGTGAGCCGCCAGGCGGCTGGACGCACGCCACACACGATGGCGAAGCAGACCATGCAGGCGGTCACCGACGCCCACAACGCGTCAGCGAGCTGAGCACTCCACCCCAGGGCAATGCGTTCCACTGTCCACCCGACCAAGCCAGCCACGGCAACGCTGATCAACACCCAAAACCAAGCAGGCGGTGTGTTGTCATCACGCCGTCCGCCGAAGAATGCAGCCAAAGACAAGGGCATCAGGGCGCCCAGACCCAGCAGGGTCGCCATGGTGGTTGCGCTCATCGCCTCTCCTCCCCACCTCCACCGAGCCATGCGCTGGCCCCGCCGGCCCGGGACCGGATTACCCGAGTCCAACCGGCCCCCGCGGCCGGATTGCCCTTTTCCCGACCGGTCCCGGCGCGTAGTGTGGGCGCGCCATGACGGCACCCCGAACCATACCTGAAGACCATGCCGCGCTGCAGTGCCTTGATTGTCGCCGCCGGGCACGGGGCCCGCTTCGGCAGCGATATGCCAAAGCAGTATCAGCCCCTGGCCGGTGTCCCGATTCTGCGCCGGACCGTCGCCGCCTTCGCTAGCCACCCCGGCGTCGACACGGTGCGCGTCGTCATCCAGCCGGTGCATGCTACCCTGTTCGCCGATGCGGTCAGAGGGATTGCCGTGGACGAGCCGGTGGCCGGCGGGTCGACACGCCAGGAGTCTTGTCATCGCGGTCTGGAGTCGCTGACCGCAGCGCCGCCGGACTTGGTGTTGATCCACGATGCAGCGCGTCCGTTGATCGACCACGACACCATCACGCGGGTGATCGCCGCGCTTGAAGCCAGCTCCGGCGCCATCGCTGCGCTCCCCGTGGTGGATACGCTCAAACGCGGCGATCATGGGATAGTTGCGGGCACGGTGGATCGTACCAGCCTGTGGCGGGCACAAACGCCACAGGGCTTCCACTTCACCGAAATCTTGGGGGCGCATCGGGCGGCGTCCGGAGCAGAGCTGACCGACGATGCCGCTGTGGCAGAACGGTCCGGCCTGGAAGTGGCCCTGGTCGCCGGCCATGAGGACAACCTGAAAGTGACGACCACCGCCGATCTCGAGCGCGCCGAAATGGTCCTGAGCCGCCGGGCTGCCGACCTCTCTGACATCCGCGTTGGCACTGGCTTCGACGTGCACCGGTTCGGACCAGGCGATCATGTGATCCTATGCGGCGTGGCGATCCCGCACGGCCAGAGCCTGGAAGGTCATTCCGATGCCGACGTCGGTTTGCATGCGCTCACCGATGCCATATTGGGCGCACTCGGCGCGGGCGATATCGGCAGCCATTTTCCCCCGAGCGACCCACAGTGGCGGGGAGCCGATAGCGCGTTGTTTCTCCGCCATGCTGTCGATCTCGTGCGCGAACGCGGTGGTCGTCTGAGCCACGCCGACGTCACCTTGATCTGTGAACGGCCGAGGATAGGTCCGCATCGCAGCGCCATGGTCTCGCGCCTGGCCAGCCTGCTCGACATCGATGTCAGCCGGGTCAGCGTCAAGGCGACGACCACCGAGTCCCTCGGGTTCACGGGCCGGCGCGAAGGCATTGCCGCGCAAGCGGCGGCCACAGTGATCTTTGCCTGAAGCGCCGGTGATGCTCGGTCCAGATATCCTCGCGCAGGCGGCAGATGTGGTCTCGACCTGTGCCGCGCAGAGCGTGCGCCTGGTCCTGGCGGAATCGTGCACCGGAGGTCTGGTTGCCGCCGCCCTCACCGCCATCCCCGGCTCGTCTACGGTGGTCGAATGTGGCTTCGTCGTGTACAGCAACACGGCCAAGACCGATCAGCTTGGCGTTCCGCCAGCACTGATCGAGCACTACGGCGCGGTCAGCGCCGAAGTGGCAGGTGCCATGGCAGCGGGGGCTTTGAGGGTTTCGCCGGCCGACCTGGCCCTCTCGGTCACCGGCATCGCCGGCCCGGGCGGTGCCACGTCCACCAAACCGGTCGGTTTGGTCTTCATTGGCGTGGCGCGGCGCGATCGGCCTTCTACGGTGGAACGATGCCAGTTCTCTGGGGACCGCGCCAAGATCCGGGCCCAAACCGTGCAGCGCGCGCTGATCCTTATCGGCACCGCCGCCGTCAACCTGCCCGCACCCGCGTGAGAAAGGCGTCGACCTCGGACAAGAGCTGGGTGGCCTGGTCATTCAAGTTCTGCGCTGCCGAAAACACCTGTGTTGCGGCCCCACTGGTTTCATTGGCCGCGGTCTGGATCTCTTCGACGTTGCGCGTCACTTCGCCCGTCCCGCGCGCCGCATCCGTGGCACTTCGGCCGATCTCCTGCGTCGCCGCTGATTGCTGTTCGACCGCGCCAGCGACCGACGTGGAGATCTCGTCCATCCGCTGAATCGTCTCGGCGATATGGGCAATTGCCTGTGCTGTCTCACTGGCGACCGATTGCACGGCACCAATTTGACCCGTGATTTCGTCCGTCGCTTTGGCGGTTTGGCCGGCCAGATTCTTGACCTCGCTCGCCACCACAGCGAACCCCTTGCCGGCCTCACCGGCCCGGGCCGCCTCGATGGTGGCGTTGAGCGCCAACAGATTGGTCTGTGACGCAATTTGTGAGATTAGACCGACGACCTCGCCGATTTTATCGCTCGCCGTCTGCAATCCATCGACCAGACTCTGGGTGTTCGTCGCCTGTTCGGCGGCCTGGCGGGCGATCTCGCGGGAGTTGCCGGTCTGGCGGGCGATCTCACCGATGGAACTCGACAACTCCTCGCTGGCGGCGGCAACCGCGTTGACATTGCCTGTCGCCGTTTCGGCCGCCTCGGCTGTGGCGACGCTGCATTGCGTCGTCTGTTCAGCCATGTCTGTGAGGGACCGCGCCGTTTGTGCCATCTGGCTGCTTGCACTGGCAATGGATGACACCAGAGATTTGACCGCGCTCTCAAAGCCGTCGGCCAGCGTATGCAGGGTGCGTCGTTTCTCATCAGCCGCCTGCGACGCCAAGCGCTCCTGCTCCCGTTCCAGGCGTTGCTTTTCCGACGCATTTTCCTTGAAGACTTCGACCGCCTGCGCCATTTGCCCCAGCTCGTTAGTCAGCCCAAGCATCGGCACCGGGACCGTGTGGTCACCGCGTGCAAGACTGTTCATGGTTGCGGTCATGCGCCGGATCGGTCCGGTCAGGCTACCGCTGATCAGGATAGCCAAAACGATCCCCACCACCAGAGCGACGGCGGCGATGACCACTGTGGTCAGGATGGTCTGTTCAAGCGTCGCGACTCCGATTTGTCCCAGATTGGTCAAACCGTCGACCAACGACAGCCTCAAAGCACGTGCGGCGTCCCCGAATTCGGCGGCCAGACGATAGGTTTCGCCGGTCACGAGGGCGTGCATGTCGAGCGTGGCGGCAGCGACCTGGTTGAAGGCTTCCGCATAAGACCGACCAGCCGCCGACGCCTCATCCAGCAGGGCCTTCCATTCTTCGTTGTCCGTCTGTGCACTGAGGCCACCGGTGGAACGGTCGAACGACACGAGCTGCCGACGAATGCGCTCCGCCAAGTCCGCCGTCGGAACGTCCAGAAACTGGCCAACCATTGCTCGCGCGAGCAGGAACTCCTGCTGACCAAAACCGGCAAGACCGGAGAATGACCATTCCGCCCATTCGATCGACGCGACGAGCACCGTCGACATGGTTGTGGTGACCGTCTCACCGACGGGGAGCAAAGTCTGCTCCAAGACGCGGTCGCGGCGCTGACGCAGTGTTGCCACTTGCTCGACGTTCTCGATCAAGGTAACTAAAATCTGATCGATGGTTTGGAATGGTGCCAACAAGCTAGTCTCATCGATATCGGCCACGGCTGCAGCAATGTTTCCGCGTAGATCGCCTTGTATTTCCCGAATGGCCAACAAGTCATCCAATTGACCAGTTTCAACATACGACACGAGGTGCTTCCGTAAAATTGCCACTGTCCGTTCGATCTGAGACACACGAAGCGCATTGATGGAACTTTTTTGTAGTTCCTTGAAGCGCAGCTCACTAACGCGCAGGCCCCAGACCCCGTCGGCTGCGACGACAACCAGAAGGGTCAGGATCGTTGCCAGGCCCAGGGTAATCCGTGTTCCAACGCCTAGATTGACAAACCAGCCAGCCGTCATCATTCCTTCCCCCGATCGGGTCTTGAACCCTTTCCCAGTGCTTTGGCGCACTGAAAAGGCACCAGAGTTCCAGGTTTTTCGAAAATCGCCGTCGTAAGGCAGATCGCTCTGCCAGTGGCCAGCACCGGTTTTCCGAGTTTAGGCCTCCAAGGCGGTTCTCCATACAGAGACGCTGCTCCAATGGCTGCGGTTACAGGCGACGGCGCATCCCAAAGGCCCATGGTCCATCGACCACCTGATGTCCGCTCCAGACCCTATGCGAAGAACGAACATGCCGGTGATGGCATGGATTGCACGGCTGATCTGCCCGGTGGATCACGACCAGCATGCGACATGGCGGCGCAAAGACTTGAGAAAGAGAGGTATCACTCAGTGCGGTGACATGCAGAAGCAGACCCCGCGACTGGCATCCTTAGCCACGCTGCCATCCCGCACTCACGGCATTGGCACTGTCGGCGGTCCGAAGATCGCGTCGCCCATAGAGTTGCCCAGCCCGGGTTTCGAACGCCGCCACCATGCGTTTGACCGCCTCATTGAACAAAGCTGAAATCAGCTTCTGCAACATACGTGATCTGAACTCGAAATCGACGTAAAAATCGATGATACAGCCGCCGTTGGCTGGTTCGAAACGCCAATGATTGTTGAGGTAGCGAAACGGCCCCTCCGCGTAGGTCACATCAATGTGCCGTTTCTCTGGATCGAGCCGCACGTGGGAGGTGAAGCTTTCCCGCACCATCTTGAAGCCGATCATTAGATCGGCGTGCAGTTCGGTAACCGCGCGTTTCCGAATACGGGCGGCCAGGCACCATGGCAGGAACTCCGGATACCGCTCGACCTCAGCGACAAGACGATACATGTCGTCGGCCGTGTACGGTACGAATCTCCGTTCGGCGTGCGTTGGCATGGGACCAGCAATCCGTATGGCTTGAGGCGTTGGGGGCACAAGGTCGGGGGTCGTCAGGCGGCCGTGGACTGCCGCCGCACCGCTTTCAAGCGTTCGAAATCCTCGCCGGCATGGTAGGACGAGCGGGTCAGAGGGGACGCCGAGACCTGCAGAAACCCCTTGGCTTTGCCCCGTGTGGCATAGGACTCGAACTCCTCCGGCGTCACGAACCGGTCGACCGCGGCATGTTTCGGTGTCGGCTGCAAGTACTGGCCAATGGTGAGGAAATCCACCTCAGCCGCACGCAAATCATCCATCACTTGGCCGATTTCCTCGCCTAACTCACCCAAGCCAACCATGATACCAGATTTTGTGAACATGCCGGCGTCCAACTCTTTCACCCGGGCCAGGAGCTGCAACGACGTGAAATAGCGCGCGCCTGGACGGATCGATGGGTAGAGTCGCGGGACCGTCTCCATGTTGTGGTTGAACACATCCGGACGCGCTGCAACCACGGTCTCGACGGCACCTCGCTTGCGCATAAAATCAGGCGTCAGCACCTCCACGGTCGTGGCCGGCGAGACCTGCCGGATCGCCGCTATGGTCCGGGCAAAATGTCCGGCTCCGCCGTCATCCAGATCATCACGGTCGACCGAGGTCACCACCACATGTGCCAAGCCCATGTCGGCCACCGCATGAGCGACGTTTTCCGGTTCATGCGGATCAAGGCGGTCGGGCCGGCCTGTGGCGACATTACAGAATGCACAGGCCCGCGTGCATACCGACCCCAGAATCATGAAAGAGGCGTGGCGATGCTTCCAACAGTCCCCAATGTTTGGACAGGCTGCCTCCTCACACACCGTGTGCAGGTTATGGCCACGAATCAGGGCTTTGAGATCGTTGTACTCGCGACTGACCGGTGCTTTCACTCGAATCCATGCTGGCTTGCGCTGCACCGGATTGTCCGGCCGGTGGGCTTTTTCCGGATGCCGCAGCCGAACCATCGCCGTTTCCGACCCTGCCATGTCGCTCCCGATCCTCAAGCTACCTAGACTTGTAACACTTAGAAATGGATGGCCCGGCCGTACGCATCAAGGACGGATTCATGCATCATTTCCGACAAGGTCGGATGCGGGAAGACGGTGTGCATGAGTTCCGCCTCGGTGGTCTCCAGTGTCTTAGCGATGCCATAGCCTTGAATCATCTCTGTCACCTCGGCACCGACCATGTGCGCACCGAGCAACTCGCCGGTTTTGGCATCGAATACCGTCTTGACAAGACCTTCCGGCTCCCCGAGGGCGATGGCCTTGCCGTTGCCGATGTAAGGGAATCGTCCGACCTTGACCTGATGGCCAGCGTCCTTTGCGGCCCGTTCGGTCAGGCCGACACTGGCGACCTGCGGCGTTGAATAGGTGCAGCCGGGGATGTTGCGCGCATCAAGTGGGTGCACACCCGCGACACCGGCAATCTTCTCAACGCAAACCACCCCTTCGTGGCTGGCTTTATGCGCCAGCCAGGGCGGACCGACCACGTCACCAATGGCATAAACACCGGGTTCGCTCGTGCGCATCCATTCGTCCGTGACGATGTGGGTCTTCTCCACCTGCACCTTGGTATCTTCGAGGCCAATATCGTCCACATTGCCGACGATGCCGACGGCCAAGATGACGCGATCGACGGTGATCTCTTCGGTCTTGCCATTGCCGCCGGCCACGATGGTGGCGGTCACCGTGTCGGGGCCCTTGGTCAGGCCCGTCACCTGGGCCCCCGTCTTGATCGTGATTCCCTGTTTCTCAAAGCTCTTACGGGCAAAGGCGGAGATCTCCTCGTCTTCTACCGGGAGAATGCGGTCGAGCACCTCGACCACCGTTACCGCCGCTCCCATAGCGCGGTAAAAACTGGCAAACTCGATGCCGATCGCGCCGGAGCCGACAACCAACAGCGACTTCGGCATGGCCTGCGGCACCATGGCCTCCTTATAGGTCCAAACCAATTTGCCGTCTGGCACCAGGAGCGGCGGCAGCGTACGGGCCCGCGCACCGGTCGCCACGAGGATGTGTTTGCTGGTCAAAGTGCCGACATCGGTTCCCTTGGCATCGGTCACGGCGACCTTGCCGGCCCCAGCGAGCCGACCGTGCCCGTCGAAGACCGTCACCTTGTTCTTCTTCAGTAGATGCTTGACGCCGCCGGACAACTGGCTGGCCACCTGACGTGAGCGCTTGACCACTTTAGTGATGTCGAACCGGACATTGTCGGCGGTGAAGCCGAACTGATCCAGGTGATGCAACAAATGGTGGATCTCCGATGAGCGTAACAACGCCTTGGTCGGAATACAGCCCCAGTTGAGGCAGATACCCCCCAGATGCTCGCGTTCGACGAGACTGGTCTTCAAGCCCAATTGGCTGGCCCGGATTGCCGCCACATACCCGCCTGGCCCACCACCGACCACCACGATATCAAAGCTCTGATCCGCCACCTGATCCTCCCCCAACCGGTTCGCTTCGCTTCGTCGCTTCGACGTTTTCAACCAGGTTCGCGACGCCCGCGCGTCGTTCGAAATGATGCGATCACCGGGCGCTGGTTGCGCGCCCTTCTCACAACAACATGGTGAGCGGGTCCTCGATCAATCTCTTGAAAGCGGCCAGGAACTGGGCACCAATGGCGCCATCGACGACACGGTGGTCGGTCGACAAAGTGCAGCTCATCAGAGTGGCGATCGTCAGCGCGCCCTCCTTCACGACGGCCCGTTGCTCGCCGGCCCCCACGGCCAGCAGGCAGCCCTGTGGCGGGTTTATGATGGCGGCGAACTCCCGCACACCGAACATGCCCAGGTTTGAGATGGTGAAACTGCCGCCCTGGTAGTCTTCCGGCTTAAGTTTACCGTCGCGCGCCTTCCTGGCCAGGCCTTTCATCTCGTTGGAGAGAGTGGCCAGTCCCTTGGTTTCGGCCTGCTTGATGATTGGGGTGATCAGGCCGTCCGGTGTTGCGACGGCAACGGAGACATCAGCATGCTCGTAGAACAGTGTGGCGTCCTCAGTCCAGGCTGCATTGGCTTGCGGCACGGCCTTCAGCGCCAGCGCGCAGGCCCGGATGACGAAGTCGTTGACGGAGAGTTTGTATTCATCCGAGCGGTCATTGAGCTGTTTGCGCATGGCAAGCAGCGTGTCCAGCTCACAGTCAACAGTCAGATAAAAATGTGGGATGGTCTGTTTCGCCTCGGTCAGGCGTCGGGCGATGGTCTTGCGCATGGAACTGTTCGGCTTGGCCTCGTAACGCAAGCCAAAAACGTCCGACAGCGTCTTGGCGTCCGGCCCGGAAGCCACCACCGGCGGCTTCACGGCCGCAGCCGGGGCCACGGCGGGCGCAGACGCAGACGCAGACGCCGCGGCCGCCGGCTGGGGACCCGGTACCACTGCAGCAGTCGCGTCCGCAGCGATCGCTCGTTCCACATCGGTTTTGACGATGCGGCCGTTCGGACCGCTTCCTGCAATGGTGGAAAGAGGCAGGCCTGCTTGGTGCGCCATACGCCGTGCCAAAGGACTGGCGAAGACCCGCCTGTCCGTGCCGCTTGCCGACACGGCCACCGCGGGAGTGGCTGTGGTCGGTGGTGCAGATGCCTGAGATGCCGCTGGCGCAGCGGATGCTGGGGGCGACGACGACGCGGAGCCGGCAGTGGCAGCGCCGCTCAGCGCCGTAGCGTCTTCGCCGTCCAGCAGCAAGAGGGCGATCGGTGCGTTGACCGCCACGTTCTGTGTGCCGGCCGCGACGAGAATCTTGCCGAGGCGGCCTTCGTCCACCGCTTCCACTTCCATCGTCGCCTTATCGGTTTCGATTTCAGCGATGGTGTCGCCGGCGTTGATGGCGTCGCCCTCGGTCTTGAGCCACTTCGCCAAGGTACCCTCGGTCATGGTTGGCGACAGGGCGGGCATGAGAATTTCGATCGGCATGGGTCTGGTCCCCGGGCGGGTGAAGGCGGAATCGGCGGACGGGTCTCAGGTGCGGTAACACACGTCTTTCGCCGCCTTGACGATGACCTCCGGCTGTGGCAGGGCGAGCTTCTCAAGATTGGCAGCATAGGGCAGCGGCACATCAGCCCCGGTGACCCGAACCACGGGCGCGTCCAGATGGTCAAAGGCGTGTTCCATCATCAGTGCCGACAGTTCGGAACCGATGCCGGCGAACGGCCAGCCCTCCTCCACCGAAACCAGACGATTGGTTTTGGCCACGCTGGCCACCAGCGTCGCGACATCCAGTGGACGTAGCGTACGCAGATCGATGACTTCGGCGTCGATGCCTTCGCTTGCCAAGTGCTCCGCCGCCTTCAGCGCATGACCCACCATGAGCGAGAAGGCGGTGATGGTCACGTCGCGCCCGGTGCGCAGTATCTTGGCCCGACCGATCGGCACAATAAACTCTTCGTCTTCCGGCACCGGCCCACTCTGGCCATAGGCAATCTCGTTTTCGAGAAAGATCACCGGATTCGGATCCCGAATCGCCGATTTGAGCAATCCCTTGGCATCGGCGGCGGCAAAGGGGGCCACAACCGTCAGGCCTGGGCAATGGGCATACCAGCTTGCGTAACATTGCGAATGTTGCGCCGCCACGCGTGCCGCCGCCCCATTTGGACCACGGAACACGATCGGGCAACCCATTTGCCCACCCGACATGTAAAGAGTCTTGGACGCCGAGTTGATGATCTGGTCGATCGCCTGCATAGCGAAGTTGAAAGTCATGAACTCGACGACAGGGCGTAATTTCCCGAACGCCGCACCGACACCAAGGCCGGCAAAGCCGTGCTCAGTAATCGGGGTGTCGATGACACGATTGGACCCGAATTCGGCCAAAAGACCCTGGGTGACCTTGTAAGCGCCCTGATATTCGGCAACTTCCTCGCCCATCACGAAGACGGTTGGGTCGCGCCGCATTTCTTCAGCCATGGCATCGCGCAGTGCTTCGCGCACCGACTGCTGCTTGCTCGACACGAAGAAGCGCGCTTCGTCATCCGTCGCGACCGGTGCCGCCGGGATCGGCGTTGCCCCAACACCGCCGGCCGAACCTGGCGGCACGGCCGTTGTCGCCTCGCCTGCCGCAGACGCTGTCATGGGAGTCGGCGAGGTTGCCCCAGCCGTGACATCCTCACCCTCACCGACCAGCCGTGCAATCGGCGTATTCACCGCCACTCCTTCGGTGCCTTCCGCGACCAGGATCTGGTGCAAGACGCCTTCGTCCACCGCTTCCACTTCCATGGTCGCCTTGTCGGTTTCGATCTCGGCAATGGCGTCTCCGGCACTCACCTTATCGCCCTGCGCCTTCAACCATTTGGCAAGCTTGCCTTCGGTCATGGTCGGCGACAGCGCCGGCATTAAGATATCGATCGGCATTCCCTTCCTCCGGCGATCAGGCCTACGTGGCGCAGGCCCGGGCATCCGCCGCCCGTTTTCTGGTTCCTGTTTGCAACATGGGGTGTAACGATCGGTGTTCGGTCAAGCCGGCAGCAGCACATCCGTGTAGAGTTCCACCGGGTCCGGTTCCTCGCTTTGCTGGGAGAATTCGGCCGCATCGTTGACGATGATCTTGATCTCGCGGTCGATCACCTTGAGGGTATCCTCATCCGCGTGCCCGTTGTCCAGGATACGGCTGCGCAACGTGGCGATCGGATCGGATTCGGTCCGCACCTTCGATACTTCTTCCTTGCTGCGGTACTTGGCGGGGTCGGACATGGAATGACCCCGGTAACGATAAGTCATCATCTCCAGAATGATCGGGCCATTGCCGTTGCGGATGAACGCCAGCCATTCCTCGGCAGCCGCGCGCACAGCCGTCACATCCATGCCGTTGACCTGACGCCCGGGAATGCCATAGGCGCTGCCGCGCTGGTGCAATTCGCCGGCTGACGCTCGTTCCTGCGAGGTCCCCATGCCGTATTTGTTGTTTTCGATGATATACAGCACGGGCAGCTTCCAGAGTGCCGCCATGTTGAAAGACTCGTAAACCTGCCCCTGATTGACCGCTCCATCGCCCATGTAGCAGGCACAAACGCCGCCATCACCATGGTATTTGTGCGCAAAGGCAAGGCCTGTGCCCAGTGGCACTTGGGCGCCAACGATCCCATGGCCTCCGAAGAAGCGTTTCTCGCGGCTGAACATGTGCATGGAGCCGCCTTTGCCCTTGGAATAACCGCCACGCCGACCGGTCAGTTCGGCCATCACGCCTTTGGAATCCATGCCGCAGGCCAACATGTGGCCGTGATCCCGATAGGCGGTGATCACGGAATCGCGGTCGCTCAGGGCGGCCTGGACGCCGACCACGACGGCTTCCTGGCCGATATACAGATGGCAAAATCCACCGATCAGCCCCATACCGTACAGTTGCCCGGCCTTTTCCTCGAAGCGGCGGATGAGCAGCATGTCGCGGTAATACTGCAGCAGGACCTCGGTGGTCTCTGCGGGGTCAGATATTTTGCCATCCTCGTTGCTGACGCGTTGCGCACTGGTGGCCACGTTGGTTCCCCCCGAAAGGTTCGTTGCTTGTTCGGTGCGCTGCAAAAAACGCACTGGGCCGAAATGCAGAAACGGCGTGAAGTCCTGAAGATGGACCACCTCACACCGTTTCCCTCACCCTAGCCGTGCGCCGGCGGGGACGCAACCAGGCAGGCGTCCTGGCTGGTTTGTTATGAAACCAAATCCGATCGAACACGGTCCGGATGGCGACGCCGGCCATTGCACGGGACGTTCCCTGCTGTGCTCCCTGCCGCACCGCGCCTTGAACGAACCACGGCAACGCGTTACCCAAAAGCAGCGCGGGTTCCCGGGCCTTCGTGGGTGTTTGTGCCCAGCCGCATCGCCCCCGCCGCCATCAAAGCACGCCAAAGGTGTTTCGCATGCCGTCAATCACGACCATCTCCGGTCACCAGACCAGGCACCGGTTGCCCATCGCCGCCGCGATCGTCTGTGCCGTGCATGTATTTGTTGTTGCCATACCCAGGCCGGCAGCCGGTCAACAGATGATTGACCGCAGCCAGGCTGTTCTGCAGGCCTTGGATAAAATCACGGCCCGCGTCTCAACGCTCACGGTTCCGGTCGGCGGGACGGTCTCATTTGGTGCGTTGTCGATCACAGCACGGGCTTGCCGGGAACCGCAACCGATCGAACCGCCAGAATCGGCAGCCTTCCTCGAAATACTGGAAATGCGACCGGACGAGCCAACAGCGACCGTCTTTACCGGATGGATGTTTGCCTCCAGTCCGGCCCTGTCGTCCATGCAACATGCCGTCTACGACATCTTGGTCACCGATTGCCGGGACCCGGTTCCACCGACGGCTGACGACCCCTCACGATGATCGGCGGAGGTCGTGACGACCGGTACAGGCCGCCTAATCTCCGAGCGCCTTCTGGAAGGTCGCCATGGCGGCCACACCATCGATCCCGGCAAAATCAGTGCGACGGCCGATCGCTCGCGACAAGAGGCGCCGGTAGATGGTGCGCGGAATCTCGATGGCGCCGAACTGGGACAAGTGGTCCGTGACGAATTGAGCATCAAGAAGGGTAAAGCCACCATGCCTCAGGCGCGCAACCAGATGAACCAGAGCAACCTTGCTGGCATCCGACTCGCGACTGAACATGCTCTCACCAAAGAATGCTCCACCCAGGGCGACACCGTAGAGGCCGCCCACCAACGCCCCGTTCCGCCAGGATTCGATGCTATGGGCGAACCCCTTGGCATGTAGCGAGGTATAAAGGCGGAAAATCTCCTCGTTGATCCAGGTATTCAGGCGTTTGTCGGTCGGTTCGGCGCAAGCGGCAATCACGCTGGCGAAATCACGGTTGCACACAACTTCGAATCTGTTCCTGCGCACGGTCCTGCGTAAGCGGCGCGGAACGTGGAAATCATCCAGGGGCAGGATACCGCGACGGTTCGGATCGAACCAATAGAGTTCGGCCGAATCCGAGCTTTCCGCCATAGGGAAGTAACCGGCGGCATAGGCGCGTAAAAGCAAATCAGGAGTCAAATCCAGCACCGCGGACATGGCCGTCCATCGCAACAGAAAGTGACACGGCGTCGCTGGTCCACACCACCGTCACCGGCCGTCTCCGGTTCTGCCCACCTTAACCCCGGCATCCTCAGCCTGTGTAGCCACGAGTCAATCGGTGTCGGATTGATGAAGACGTACCATATGAGCCTCGTGCGCTGAAATGGGATCGCATCAAGAGGGCAGACAAAAAGGCTCACAAGTGTCGTGCTTGCTGCCCGCATTCAATGCATAGAACGCGACGGGACGGGGACGGCATCACGCCACGCCCCGTGCGACTCAGATGATCATGCAGCCGCCTGGCTTGGCACATTGCGTACCAAGGCATCGTAGTCTTCCATGAGCGTACGGCTGATCTGTCCCGGCGTGAAATGGAGCGCGTCAATTTGCCCGACCGGAGTGACCTCCGCGGCTGACCCGGTCAGAAACACCTCATCGGCCAGCCGCAAGTCGTCCGGCGGAATGGCGCGTTCGATCACCTCCAGACCACGGCGTTTGGCCAGGTTTATGATCGATCGACGAGTGATACCATCCAGAAAACAATCCGGAATCGGCGTATGCAGCTTGCCGTCGATGACCAGGAACACATTGGCGCCCGTTGCCTCGGCAATCAGTCCTCGGTAGTCAAGCATCAACGCGTCATGGCAGCCTGCTGCCTCCGCCGCGTGCTTGCTCAGTGTACAGATCATATACAGCCCGGCTGCCTTTGCCTGTGTCGGTGCACACTCCGGGGATGGCCGACGCCATGTCGCCGTCTGCAAGCGGATGCCGGCCATTCGCGCTTCCGGTGAGAAATAGCTCGGCCACTCCCAAACCGCGATAGCCACATGGATGGCGTTCTGCTGTGCCGAAACCCCCATCATCTCGCTGCCACGCCAGGCAACCGGACGCACATAGCCATCGCGGATGCCTTGGCGTGCCACGGTCGCCTGAGTCGCCGCATCGAGTTCGCCGACGCCGTACGGCAACGTGAACCCCATCAATTCAGCGGATTGCACCAAGCGCGCGCTATGCTCGGTCAAGGCATACACGGAACCGTTGTAAACCCGTATCCCTTCAAATACACAGCTTGCATAATGCAGGCCGTGGCTCAGGACATGCAGGTTGGCCTCCCGCCAGGGCACGAACACACCATTGTACCAAATGTCGCCATCACGGTCATGGAACGGTTTGGGGACCATAGTGTCTGAATCCTTGTTGGTTTATTTCTCCTGCGTCCTGAAGCTTGTAACATTTGGGCAGTGAACGTGTCAACATGGCTGACGTAAAAGCGGGTGTTAATCAGCTATTCCTCCGGGAGGAGGAGCTTCGCCAAGGCATTGAGATGCTCTTCTACGCCTATCGTGAGTTCACAGCCGAAGCCGATGCAATCCTTGCCGAGATCGGCCTGGGCCGAGCCCACCACCGCGTCATTTACTTCGTGGGCCGGCATAGCGGCATCACGGTCTCAGAGCTGTTATCGATTCTCCGCATAACCAAGCAGAGTCTATCTCGGGTGTTGGGCGACCTGGTCCGCCAGGGCTTCATCCTCCAGTCGACGGGCGACAAGGATCGACGCCAGCGGCTGCTGCGCCTAACGGACAAGGGAGTCGAGCTGGAACGCAAACTGTCTGAGACACAGCGCCAGCGCGTGGCCAAGGCCTATCGCAGCGCGGGCGCGGAAGCGGTGGAAGGGTTCCGATTGGTGCTGCTGGGTTTGATGCGCGACGCTGACAAGCGCATGTTTTTGGAGCGCCCAAGCTTGGGTGCCGATTCGGGTGAACGCGACAACTCGCCGTTGCTGACCCAGTTGGCCGGTAAAGGTGCCTGACCCCTTGCCAGGCGGAGGGCGTATGACCGATCAGACCTCGCATATCCTGGTTGTGGATGACGATACGCGGCTGCGCGAACTGTTGAGACGCTACCTGGTCGATCATGGGTATTTGGTGACCTCGGCGGCCAGTGCAGAGGAAGCAAGGGCCCGGCTCCAATCATTCCATGTCGATCTTGTGGTACTCGACATCATGCTGCCGGGAGAGAATGGACTGGACTTGACCCGGTCGTTGCGCCGCATGCAGGCCACACCCATTCTGCTGCTCACGGCCCGGGGCGAACCCAACGACCGCATCGCAGGTTTGGAGGCCGGGGCTGATGATTATCTGGCCAAGCCATTTGAACCCCGGGAACTGCTTTTACGTGTGGCCGCCATCCTGCGTCGCCTGCCCAAGGCCGAAGAGCGGCCGTTGCGCACGGTCCAACTCGGCCGGACCGTCTTCGATCCGACCCGTGATGAATTGCGCCATGGCGAAACCGTGATTCGACTGACCACGGCCGAAGCTAACCTCTTGCGCGTCTTGTCGGAACATGCCGGCGTGACCCTCAGTCGGGAAGACCTAACGTATCTGAGCCGCATCGACGGTAATGCCCGTGCTGTCGACGTGCAGGTAACCCGGTTGCGCCGTAAGATCGAAGACGATCCGCGTCAGCCACGCTACCTGCACACGGTACGCGGCGAGGGTTATGTGTTAAGGCCGGACGGATGACCGCAACAGAACTGGATGCCTCGCCCCTTCGCTCCAGGCCCACCTACCGGCGCTGGCATCTTAAGCGCTACCTGCCGCGTACTTTGTTCGGTCGCTCGCTCGCGATCATCGTCACACCGGTTGTCCTCGCACAACTGGTCGCCGCGTGGATTTTCTATGACCGGCATTGGGAGACCATAACCAGCCGGCTGTCCTTCAGCGTGGCAGCGGAAACCGCCTTCATCATCAAGCGCTGGGCGGACGCCGCGGACGAAGCGGAACGAGCGCGAATCCTACGCCAAGCCCAGGAGACCATGGATCTGGTTGTGACCTTTCTGCCCGGGCAGACACTGCCGACCCCGCCTCGCCCCCTGCGTGGACTGCTGGAACCTGCCATGGCGAAGGAACTGCGCTCCAAAGTGGATCGACGCTTCACAATCAACACGCGTATTGCCCACGAGTGGTATGAAATTCGAGTCGAACTAGAGGGTGGCGTCATGCAGGTGCTGTCACCGGAACGGCGGCTCTACACGCCGACGACCTATATCTTCCTGTTCTGGATGGTCGGCAGTGCCTTGGTCTTGTTTGCGATCGCCATCGTGTTCATGCGCAATCAGATCCGGCCGATCCGACGGTTGGCCGCGGCGGCCGACGATTTCGGCAAAGGGCGGGATGTGCCAGAGTTTCGCCCTGAGGGAGCTGCCGAAGTCCGCCAGGCCGCCAATGCCTTCCTCGTCATGCGTGCCCGACTGCAACGCCAGATCGGCCAGCGCACAGCCATGCTGGCGGGCGTGAGCCACGATCTGCGCACGCCACTCACACGCATGAAGCTCCAACTCGCCATGCTCGGTGAAGGCCAAGAAATCGAAGATCTCAAGTCCGATGTGGTCGAAATGGAGGCCATGATCGACGGCTACCTCGCTTTCGCCCGCGGCGAAGGGGCCGAGCCCGTGGAAGAAACCGACCTCGCCGCATTGGTGAGCGATGTCGTGGCCGGCGCTCGCCGGTCTGGTGGACAAGTCGTCCTCAACATTGACGACGACCTCGTTCTACCGCTGCGTGCCAATGCCATCCGTCGGGGCCTCTCCAACTTGCTGGCCAATGCCCGGCGTCACGCCGGGCACGTCTGGGTCACTGGAAACCGCCACGAGGGCGTTATCGAGATCATTGTGGACGACGACGGTCCCGGCATTCCGCCCAGTGAACGCGAGAATGTGTTCAAACCGTTCTATCGGTTGGACCGTTCACGCAACGTGGAAACGGGCGGCACCGGACTGGGGCTGACGATCGCCCGGGACGCCGTGCGCGGCATGGGAGGCGAATTGAGCTTGCATGAGAGCCCACGCGGCGGTCTGCGAGTCTTGGTTCGCTTACCTTTGTAAGTCAGCGGCATACCATCCAATCATCCAGCATAGGCCGGCGGGATCTAGACATCCAGCTCTTCCCGCACGAATCGGGCATTCTCCTGAATGAACCGGAAACGCAGCTCCGGCTTTCGACCCATCAGTTTCTGGACCAAGGAGTCGGTATGCTCGATATCCGCACGGAGGTCCGGGTCCTTTGGGTCCGGCGTCACGACGCGCAGCAGCGAGCGCTTGGCCGGATCCATGGTGGTTTCCTTCAGCTGAGCCGACGGCATTTCGCCCAATCCCTTGAACCGGCTGATCTCGACCGTTTTTTTGCCTTTGAACGTCGTCTTCATGAGTTGATCTTTGTGCTCGTCGTCGCGCGCATAAAGGCTCTTGCCGCCGGCCGACAAGCGATACAACGGGGGTAACGCCAAATACAGATGGCCGTGTTGGATCAGCCCTGGGATTTCACGGTAGAAGAACGTCATCAACAAGGATGCTATGTGTGCCCCGTCGACATCGGCATCTGTCATGATGATGACCTTTTCGTAGCGCAACTTGTCGCTACTGAAGTCCCTACCGGTTCCGCAGCCCAATGCCTGAACCAGGTCACTCAACTCCTGGTTGCCGCGCATCTTTTCCGAAGTGGCACTCGCAACATTGAGAATTTTACCGCGCAACGGCAGGATCGCTTGGGTGTCGCGGTTACGCGCCTGTTTTGCCGAGCCGCCGGCCGAATCGCCCTCGACCAGGAAAATCTCCGTGCCGTCCGCTGTGGAGCGCGCGCAGTCGGCCAACTTTCCAGGCAGACGCAGCTTTCGTGTCGCCGTCTTGCGCTGCAACTCTTTGGCTTGCTTGCGGCGGGCGCGTTCCTCCGCTTTCTCGATCAGCCGTTCGAGCAAGATGCCGCTGGCCGCCGGGTCCGAGGACAGCCAAAGATCGAACCGATCCTTTACCGCCTGTTCAACCAGCCTGGTGGCCTCCGACGATGCCAGCTTCTCCTTGGTTTGCCCCTGAAATTGCGGCTCGCGCAGAAACACCGAAAGCAGGACGGCGGCGTCACCCAAGACATCATCACCGCTGACTTGACCGGCCCGGCGGCTTCCAAGCAGATCGCCATATCCCTTGAGGCCCTTGGTCAAAGCATTACGCAGACCGGCTTCATGGGTGCCGCCCTGGGGAGTGGGGATGGTGTTGCAGTAGGAATGGACAAAGCCCTCTTCATCGACGGGCCACGTGATCGCCCATTCCACCCGGCCGCTGTCGCCAGGCATGCCGGCTTCGCCCACGAATGCTGTCGGCGTCACCGTTGCCCGCCCATGCAAGGCAGAGTCAAGGAAGTCCCGTAACCCATTGGGAAAATGAAGAGCGCTCTTGGTGGGCGTGGATTCCCCCGCCTCAAGCAAATCCGCATCGCACTCCCATCTGATGTGAACACCGCGGTAAAGATACGCTTTGGATCGCACCATCCGATACAGCCGGAACGGCTGGAACCGTGCAGCGGTCCCAAAGATATCGGCATCTGGTTGGAATCGCACGGTGGTGCCGCGTTCCGCACCATCCGCCGGTTCCGGCGTCAACGGTTCAATCAAGGCGCCACGACTGTAAGCTTGTCGAAAGCAAGTCCCGTTGCGCACCACCGCGATGCTCAGATGCGATGACAAGGCATTGACCACCGACAGGCCGACGCCATGCAGACCGCCGGATGTTTTGTAGGCTTTGCCGCTGAACTTACCACCGGAGTGTAAGGTGGTCAGGATCACTTCCAGCGCGGACTTGCCAGGAAAGCGCGGATGATCATCGACCGGAATGCCGCGACCGTTGTCGCGGATCACCAATGTGCCATCACCTTCCAAGGTGACCTCGATGCGACTTGCATGCCCAGCCACGGCCTCGTCCATAGCATTGTCGAGAACCTCGGCAGCCAGATGGTGCAACGCGGCCTCATCGGTGCCGCCGACATACATGCCAGGACGTCGGCGCACCGGCTCAAGGCCTTCAAGGACCTCGATGTCATGCGCGGAATACTCGGGTGATGGCACGGCGCAACTCAACCACGGGATGAACTCGGCGCGGATCATAAGAGCTTGCAATTCCGGCTGACAAGTAGGGCCTGGGGGGAGCCTCCGAACCAATGGGCTGCGGCGGGCGCGCGAGAATCCTTGGCGACTCCGCGGTGTGATGCAGGAATCACAGCTCAATGCCAAAAGTCACCGGACCTGATCCGATTATTGATATGGAAATTGACCGGATCGCAGCATGTGTGTTTCTTATCGACGCATGACGAGGATGCACGATATACGTCACGCGATACTGCGTGCGCTGCGCAGGACCATCGGCCCGGTTACCGGTGCGTGCTTGGTCGCCTACTTTGCCTATTTTGGTGTATACGGCGACCGTGGCCTATTGGCTTTGCGGCAGACTCAGGGGGAAGTTACAGAAGCGCGGACGCTTCTTGCCGATATGCGGCTGGAACGGTTGCGATTGGAGCATCGCTCCGGGTTGCTCCGACCCGATCGGCTTGATCAGGACATGTTGGAAGAGCGGGCCCGCCTGGTCTTGAACTACTCTCACCCAGACGAGATGGTGATTCTCTTGGATGGCAGTCGTCATGCCGGAGTCCGCACGACACCCTACTGAGAGGAACCCCATTGGGTTCTAAGCGACGACATAGTTGCTGACCGCCTGAGCGAAGATGTGCGGCATTCATCCAGAGTAGCGGAAATCATCGCTGACTGCGTGCACGCGTCTCTGGATTTTGCCAGATGGCAGGTCCATATTACGGGCATCTTGCTTGGTCGCTGAAGGAGCGATGGGCGGATTTGTGGGTCTGCAGGTCTATCAATGCTGGCAGACTCTTTCATTCACAACAATCCGATGTGCACAGCAGCACCGTTCGGCGTAGCCGGGGTGATGGTCGCTTGGACGGGCGTCGCACATGCGGTATTCTCGCTTGGTAGTTGGAACTGGAAATGAAACAATACGACGAACGGATCTATCGCAAATCCGCTGCAAAGCCCACCCTGGAGGATTTGCGCGCCCAACTCATGCAATGCCGGCAGGACTACGAGCGTCTGGCTGACCGGATGGTTGCAGACGATCTCAAGCGCGCCCTACAGACCAAGATCGCTGATTTGGAGACCCAGATCGCCGACGCCAAGCGCCGGGCAACGGAGGCGCCGTCGCGGGACCCAGATCGGCTTGCATTGGCGCCTGGCGCTGCCACCCGGTCGTTCGAGCGGCGCCGCGCCGGCAAACCGCGCATGCGTGCGACCCGCATCTGACGGCGCCCCCCCCCGGCCCCTGGCACTCTTGCAATGCGCACCGTCAGGATATCCGGCAGCGCGACCTGGGGCACCTCCACTTCCGGACAGGGAATCAGACGGGGCTGACATGACGTTGGCCCCTCAGGATCACGTCATGTGATCCAAATCTAATTTCACAGAAAAACATAGTTTTTAATTCTTGTTGCACGATTTGTCGCTGCTAATTATGTCAAAGGGGCTCATCAAGCGACGGGAGACAGCACCATGGCACTGCAACTGGGGGATACCGCTCCGGATTTCAAAGCCGAGAGCACCGAAGGCACAATCCAGTTCCACGACTGGATCGGTGATAAATGGGCAATCCTGTTCTCACATCCGAAGGACTACACACCAGTTTGCACCACGGAACTCGGAGCCGTGGCAAAACTGAAATCGGAGTTCGACAAGCGCAATGTCAAGGTGGTGGGCCTTTCGGTGGATCCACTCGACGATCACCACGGTTGGGCCAAGGACATCGAGGAAACCCAGGGTGCAGCCCTCAACTTCCCGCTTATCGCCGACGACGATCGCGCCATTTCTGACCGTTACGGCATGATCCATCCGAATGCCGACGACACGTTGACCGTACGCTCGGTGTTCGTCATCGGGCCGGACAAAAAAATCAAACTCACCCTAACCTACCCGGCGAGCACCGGTCGTAATTTCGACGAGGTATTGCGGATCGTCGACTCGCTTCAACTGACCGCCCAACATCAGGTCGCCACGCCGGTCAACTGGAAGCACGGCGATGACGTGATCATCGTCCCATCGGTCAGTGACAGCGCCGCCAAGGAGAAGTTCCCGGACGGATGGCGAGCTGAAAAACCTTATCTGCGTTACGTGAAAGACCCGTCATCTTGAACGGGCCGCAAAACGATAGACCTGTCAATGCCCTGCTGTCACCCAGGTCCGAATAGGGGCCCGTGTGACAGCATGGGTGCTTTCCAGAAACCGCATACCCCCCTGCGGCAAAACAGCCCACTATTGGGCATGATGCCATTGACCGCGGTGCCCGTCACCCCACCCATCAAGGGTGATAGCCGGACCTGACGGCGCCACGGCGTGGCCGATCGAAACCGCATCAAGGGGTCTATCCTGTCGAGCAATCTCCGTGGCGCGCTCTGGCTTCTGCTGGCGTCGGTGCTGTTTTCCATAATGGTGGTGTTCATCAAACTGCTCGATGGGCGTATCTCCGTCTTTCAGATCATCTTCGTTCGTCAATGCTTAGCGGTGACTTTGCTGGCCCCCCTATTTGTTCGCCACGGCACCGACGTGTGGCGAACCCAGCGGCCCATGCTGCACGTGTTTCGCGGTGTCGTGGGGCTGGCCGGTATGAGTTGCGGCTTTTATGCGGTGGCGCTGTTGCCCTTGGCCGACGTCACCGCAATCAGTTTCACCCGCAGCCTGTTCATGCCGGTGATGGCCATTGTGATTCTGCACGAAGTGGTCGGGCCGCGTCGGTGGAGCGCCATCGCCATCGGATTTTTGGGCGTGCTGATCATGCTGCGTCCAGGTGCTGACGGTATTGGCCCAGCCGCGACCTTCGCCATCCTGTCCGCTGTCTTGGCGTCGCTGGCGTCGATCTGCATCCGCTTGTTGGCGCGCACGGAAACCACCGTGAGCATGATGGGCTATCCGGCTGTGGTGATCGCTCTGGGAAGCCTGGGCCCGGCCCTCGTTACGTGGATCACGCCGACTTGGCACGACATGCACCTTTTGGGGTTGGTTGCTTTGTTCGGCACCCTTGGACAATGGTGTCTGATTCCGGCTTTTCGCCATGCCGAGACAGGCGTTCTCGCGCCGGTCGACTACAGCCGCTTGGTTTTTGCCGCCGTGTTCGGCTTCGTTGTCTTTGCGGAAGTACCCTCGCCGTCGACTCTCGCCGGTGCTCTCTTGATCGTTCTGTCGACCCTGTACATCGTGCTGCGCGAACAGCAGGTGGCCCGAACCGCTGCCCACGGCAGGCCGTAGGTGGAACAGCAATCGCCCTGAGGGCGCTCACGCAGCCGTGGTCCGCTGCTCCTGGATACCGAGCCCATCGATGCCCAAACGCATGGTCTGACCCGGACGCAGGAACACCGGCGGTTTCTGACCCAACCCGACGCCCGCGGGGGTGCCGGTGCTGATGACATCGCCGGTACAAAGGGTCATGAATTGGCTGAGGTACGCAACCAAGGCCGGCACGCGGAAGATCATGTTGGCCGTGTGTCCACACTGGTACCGGTGACCGTCGACCTCAAGCCAAAGCGCGAGGCGATGGCAGTCGGTCACGGCATCGGCAGTCACCAACCAGGGCCCCAGAGGTGCGAAGGTGTCGTGGCTCTTGCCTTTATCCCACTGCCCGCCCCGCTCCAACTGAAACTGGCGCTCCGACACGTCGTTGACGATACAGAATCCGGCCACATGGTGCATGGCCGTCGCCTCCGTGACATAGCGAGCCGGCCGGCCTATGACCACGCCGAGCTCGACCTCCCAGTCGGTCTTGTCGGCCCCGCGCGGAATCTGCACATCGTCGTTGGGGCCGCAAATGGCACTCGTCGCCTTGAAGAAGACCACCGGTTCTGGCGGGGAGAATGCGCCGGTTTCGGCCGCATGGTCGGAATAGTTCAGGCCGATACCGATGAGCTTTCCGACACCACCAACGCACGGCCCCAGGCGCGGTACTGGATGAACCTCCGGCAGTGTCGCCACATCGAGCGAGCGCAGCCGGTCCAGCCCCTCGGGCAGCAGCACCGAGCCGGCAATGTCGGTCACGATGGACGAGACGTCACGCAAGGTTCCCTGGGGATCGAGCATCCCGGGTTTCTCTGCCCCAGGCGGACCAAACCGCAACAGTTTCATGGTCGGTTCCCTCCGCTCGGCAGGGCCAGACCGGCGGCACACTCGATGGTGCCGGAAAAACCGCTCCGGCCCCTTGTTTTGAGCCAATTTCCAACTGCGGAACCGGCGCTCGCTACCGCTGAAAATGCCACAGAAGCTTTTGCGCTCATGGTGATTCGCAATGGACGCACCGGCCTTGTCCTCTGAGCAAATCTTCGCCGCAGATGGCCCCTCTTTGCCGCAAAAAACCGACCTCAGATCATCCATCCACCGTCGATGGGATACGCCACGCCAGTAATGTAGGCCGCCTCATCCGACGCGAGATAGCAGATGAGGGCGGCTATCTCCTCAGCCGTTCCCAAACGCTGCATGGGTTGGCGGGCAACGAAGGTAGCGCGCACGGTTTCGGTATCGCCTTGGGCCGCGATCCGGTCGTTCAACGATGGCGTCTGCACCGTGCCGGGGCAAACCGCAACACAGCGGATGCCGCGCGAAACGTAATCGGCCGCCACGGCTTTGGTCATGCCGATCACCGCTGCCTTGGTGGTGCCATAGACGAACCGGTTGGGCACGCCTTTCAAGCTTGATGCCACCGACGACATATTCACAATACAACCATTGCCTTGATTCAGCATGCCCGGCAGAAACGCTTTGGTCATGTGGAACATGCCTCGCACATTCAGCCGAAATGCGAATTCCCAATCTTCGTCCGTGCAATCGAGGATGCTGCCGTGATGAACGAAGCCGGCACAGTTGAACAGGATGTCCACCGATCCCGTCTCCGCAGCAAAGGTTGTGATGGCCTGCGGATCGGTCACATCCAAGACCGCCGTTTTGACTCCGGACAAACGATCCAGAGCAGTGGGATTGATGTCCGTGGCGATCACGTGTGCACCTTCGGCGACCATACGTTCGGCCGTGGCCTTGCCAATCCCTTGGCCGGCCGCCGTGATCACGGCACGTTTGCCGCGCAGTCGGTCCTGCAGCACCCCGAAATCCTCCCCTAACGATGGCCCAAGCCGGAGCGGTTGCCGGCCACGTGTTTGAACCCCATGCTTAAGAGCGTCCCGCCGCTTCAGGCAACACCCATTCACCGCGGCACCGCCGCACCCCATCGCAGACAATGAGGAGTGTGGCCGCCAATGCTGCTGGCTTCTTCCGTTTATGGCGCAGGGCAAGTGGGCACACCGTTGGTCATTCTCCATGGTCTGTTCGGATCCGCCCGCAACTGGGCCTCTCTTGCCAAGCGTCTGGCGCAGCGGCAGCCAGTGCATACGGTGGATTTGCGCAACCACGGCGCGTCCCCGTGGAGCGCCGCCATGGACTACCAAATCATGGCCGAAGACGTGGCCGGTTTCATCGAAGACCTGGGTGGTGCCCCGGTTGCCTTGCTAGGTCACTCCATGGGCGGCAAAGTCGCCATGATGCTGGCCCTCAACGACCCATGGCTGGTGGACCGATTGCTGGTGCTGGATATTGCGCCAGTGCGGTATCCAAGGCGGTACCACGATTTCATCGAAGCCATGCTGGCCCTGCCGTTCGAGGCGATCGCAAAGCGCAGTGATGCTGATGACCATCTGGCCGAGATCATCACAGACGCCAAGATGCGCGACTTTCTATTGCGTAACTTGATCCTCGAAAACGATCGTTGGCGGTGGCGAATCAACCTGCCGGCCATCGATATGGCGCTGGGCGATCTTCTCGGTTTTCCGGAGCTGCCGCCCAATCACCGCTTCGACGGGTCGACATTGTTTCTGCGTGGCGGTCAGTCAGCGTATGTTCAACCCGAGTATTGGGCAACAATAAGCGCGCGTTTCCCATCAGCCAACATCGAAACGATCGACGGTGCCGGCCACTGGGTCCACGTCGATGCTCCGGAAGCCGTCATCACCCAGACCCGCCGGTTCCTGGGAACTGAACGCTGATCCCCCGGCCCCTCGAACCGCCGCCGCCAACACGAGGGCGACCCGATGGATCCGTTCGGTTCCCGACTTGTCGAAGAGAAAGGCGTGCCAATATGCCTGCCACGGGAGCGTGATCGTGGAAGGGGAAAGGCAACCCGATGAAGTGTCCCATCGACAACGAGACCTTGGTGATTACCGAACGCCGTGGCGTCGAGATCGACTACTGTCCGAAATGCCGCGGTGTTTGGCTCGATCGCGGTGAGTTGGACAAAATCATCGAACGGTCAGCCGACGCCCACACTGCCACCACACCTCGCTCAGGTTCCAGCCCGGCCTGGGGCGGCGGTTCCACCAAGGGTTCCAAGCCCAAAAAAAGGGAGTCTTTCCTGAGCGAGTTGTTTGACTTCTGATCCCTGTCGGGCGATCGGGAAAAACGCGATCGGCGCGGCGCATCCTTCCTCGGCACCCGTTATCCCAGCGAACGGCTGAACTGCTGATAGAGGGTCTTCATGCTTTGCGGCCGGTCCTGCCAACGCATGGATAGCCCACTGAGCAAAACCGCTTCAGCCGCCGGTGGAATATCGACGCCGGCATGCGACGGTGGCACCAGACTGTCGGTTTCCCATCGTCCGCTGGCATCGGGTGGTGTCTTCCCGGTGAGTCCGGCGTACATGGTGGCACAGAGCGCATACACATCCGTCCACGGCCCCTGTCGACTTTCCGTGGCGTACTGCTCCGGCGGCGCGAATCCGCGCTTGAGGATCACGGTCAAGATGCCCGTGGCTTCACCGAGCGAATGGCGCGCTGCGCCGAAATCCAGCAGCTTGATGTCTTTGCTGTTGGTCAGAAAGATGTTGTCGGGGCTGATGTCGCGGTGCACCAACCCCATGTCGTGGACGGCTTGTACGGCTTTCATGATTGGAAAGGCGACGGCTAGAACATTGTGGAACGGCAACCGGCCGCCGCGCGTTTGGATCACGGTTTGCAAAGTGTTGCCTTCGAGTAGTTCCATGATGAAATATGCCGTGCCGTTCTCTTGGAAAAAATCAAGAACTTCAACGATTTCTTTGATCTGGCGCAGTTTGGCTAGAATACGCGCCTCGTCGAGGAAGCGATCGACACCTTCCGTGAAGGTGGTCCGATGCGTATCGGAGAGTGGCATGACCTGGCTCGTCCCCGGGACGCGGGAGACAAGACTGGATGGGAAGTATTCCTTGAGAGCGACTCGAACCTGCAGCCGTTCATCCCAGCCGACATAGGTCGCACCAAAACCGCCCTGTCCGAGAAGACGGCCTACCACATACCGGTCAGTCAACACGGTCCCGGGCGCGATATGCATCGGGCTTTGCCTTAATTCGGCGACATCAAAGCCACATTGCGGACAAGAGCTGCTCGCATTCCAAGCCTGGAAACAATTGGGACAAGGGCCATCCACGTCCGTGGTTGGCTCTGGTGCTACAGTGAGTCCGAAACTCTGTGATGGGCGTTCGGTGGTCCACTGAGCCGCCCCGGATCCGGCGCTCGCCCCCTCCACCATCGTCTGCTTGCGAGATTGAGAGGGACCACCGGCGACCAACGCCATCTGGGCGGCCAGGGCATCGAATTGTTGGGTGCGCCGCTGTTCTTCGTGCCGACTTTGCGCAATCGCCTCCACGTCCTTCTGGAAATCAGGGTGTTTCGCCAAACTCAGAGCTTTTTGCTGCAGCACGGGTACTGCACCGTCCTGATGCACGAGACCGGATCTGGCGAACTCGATGTAGCGTTGGGCCCGTTTGCCGAGCGACGGCTCCGCCTTGTCGAGCCGGGCAAACAAGCGCCCGCGCAGGACGTAGTCATCAACGACATGGCTGATTCCCCGACTCAACCGGACACCAACATCCTGGGGCAGACCACAGTCGCTGAACGCAGCCGCAAGGGTGACCAAGCGTTCCGAGAGTGCCTGGGGTTGGAATGGCTTGAAT
Source organism: Azospirillaceae bacterium (assembly GCA_028281465.1). GTDB lineage: Bacteria > Pseudomonadota > Alphaproteobacteria > Azospirillales > Azospirillaceae > JANQJV01. Next base: position 75,483 of record JANQJV010000297.1, read on the forward strand.
AGGGCCAATTCGATCAAGGGATCGCGCTTGAGTAGTTCATCGACCAGTGTCTCGATGGTATCGGCATTGTTCGCCCCAATTTCCAGGCTTGCTACTGCGGCAAGGTACTGCAGTTTGGTCAACAACGACGGCAGAACATCGGTCATTCCCTTCATGGCGAGGAGCATACCGACGGCGCCCCCCTGCTCGAGGCGTCGGGCGAAGCGCACGGTGAGCGCTTCGGCCATCGGCGGACCTCCCAGAACACCATCGACCGTCACCAGGTCGTCAAGCAGGGCGCCGAACAACGCGTGCTCGTCGGCCGAGCGACCCCGTGTCAGAGGTTGCGACGACTTCAGTTGCCGGCGCACCCGGTCGAGGAGTACTGCTTTAGATTGCGGCAATCGATCCGCGACCAGAAGTTGGTTGAGCGCGTGGGCTCCGCTTCTCGGCAGCGCGGCTGCTCCCACATCGCGGATTGTCACCTCGACCTGACGACGAAGTGTCTCCCCCAGCGATGTCCGGATGCCGAAGATATCCTGCACGACGGTGGTTGCCTGAAGGATGTCAGCAACAAAACCGTCGAGCAGAGGCATCAGGCGATCACGGTCCTCCAAGCCATGCGCCCTCCGCAACACGTGATCCAGCTTTGTGGCGAAGCTACGCAGCGGCTGCGTCTCACGACACAGCGCGCTCAACAAGACGAATTCTTGATCGGGTCCATCGCCGCCAGCCCTGAGCACCATGGCGACACAGTCACCCTTCGCAGCCAGGCGACTAAGCAGGGCATCGGTTCGCATGGTGCGGGCGATCGCTTCGTCTATTGCCTCTTGTATGAAGCGGCGGCGACCTGCGCTGTCTTGACCGGGCAGTCGGGCCTGGGCGGCGGTCGCGCGCTTGACCGCGTCGTCAACCAGCGCGGGATTCCCAATGAGAGCTTTCAGGGCCTTATAGTTATGGAGAACCTCGGTCGCCGTGGTGGTGTGGGCGTCGAGGTAGGTGCGCAGGAGTTGGTTGATCGCAGTGCGACTGGCCTGGCCGTACACGTCTTGCACCGTCTGGCACACTACGGCCGATCGGATATCCGCATTGGTCGTGTTGCTCACGCCCATGCCGCGCTGTCCTGACTGACCAACCATAGGGATATCCGCCATGGCTGTGGTCAACGCATCCGCACCTTTTGTCATCGTCCAACGCTCCTGCGTCACCGATCACGCAGTTTTATCCATGCCGTGGTCTCACCGGCCCTGAGCCCGGCGTTGGTGCCCGGTGCCCCGATTGGCGGCGTTGCAACCGGATCAACGAACCGATCCGGCAACACAGCACCACGCACGCCGAGGGCAAGTCACGTCGCTGCCAGTTTGCTGACATCTCAGCCAAATCATAAACAAATTGTTGGAAATAGGCCACATAGTCATAATCCAAAACGCCCAGTAAAAGGTCTGTGAGTGAGTAATGTCACAAGGTGTCCCAACATGAGTATGGCCACGAGTGCGGACAGCATCATGACTGGTATCGGAGGAATCAGATGAGGCCGCGCCAAATCGATCGGTCGACGATCAAGAACAGCGGCCCAAGCGAACACCGCCAAGGCACAGACGAGTATGATCAATGTTGTTTGGAGTGACACGGTCCTTCCCTCAATGGTGTCTCAGACGGCGGATGATGATGCCAGGCAAACTGACCGAAGAAAGTCGATGTTACGGCGGTCCCGGAGTGCCATCAGCATGGTGGGCGGCTGGTCTCACTTTTCAGGTATCGCCAAAGAGCACGACCATTTCAGTTGACCATCGGCTCGCCTCTTTTGGCCGTGGCAGGCTGAATCAAGACTGGGCAGTACGCTGGATACAGTAACGATTGCTACCGTCATCGAGCATCGAGGTGGTTGGTTAATGTTACTTGAACGCGGGGCCGTTTTTTACCTCAGTTGAACTTGGAACTTTTTTAGACTGACAAGCGATGGCCAAGATAAGACGTGGCCGATGGATCATCCGCAAAAAAAGTATGTGGGACAAGAGATGACAGCGATGTTCCGGGGCTATCTTGTCGATGATGGTCCGGTCTCAGGCCTGTGTGATCATCATGACTTCCCCCAGACCCGTGTTCTACCGCTGGTCAATGGTCCTGTTCGACGCGGTACTGTCATCGTGGACGAGGCGATGAGGGTGGTCAGGCTCAGGATCGAAGTATCGTCAAATCTCGAGGCCAAGTGCGCCTAAAAGAATACGGTCATCGCCGAGAGGTCATGCGCGATTTCATGGACCTCAGAAAAAAAATGGCGATGCACATGGGAACGGCATCCCGGCATACAGCCTGGTGGACTGGATTGGTATCGCCCAATCCAAGTTCCACCATTGGCGACACCGCTATGGACGGGGAAACTGTCTGAGGTGGACTCCAATTTCTGGACACGTAGCTAGCCTAGGATATGTATGAGTGTTACCGAGTATAGCGCAATCCGTTGAAAATTAGAAATATTTCGGTGCTGACGAAGGTCGTGTGGTTGTCAAGGAGGCCCACCCACCATGGGTGAACTGACGCCCGCGCTCCCACATCCGTCCCCCCTGTGTGATAAGCGGATCGACGCCCGGTTTGATGGTGGCCAACTGACGTCGGATGCAGTGGCCAGTCACCCCAATCAGGGCTCGGTTCATGGCCTGGAGCTCACCCCCCACCGGCGCCCGAGCGGAACGCCCAGCCGGTCATACGCTTTTCCAGGACGGCGAAGATGGCGTACATGCCCACGCCCATGGCGGCGATCACCAGGAGACCTGCGAACACCAGCGGGATGCGGAAGCTGGACGAGGCGCTCAACATCAGATAGCCGATGCCCTGGTTGCCGGCAATGGTCTCGGAGATCACCGATCCCACGAAGGCGAGCGTGATCGCCACTTTGAGCGAGGCGAAGAAATACGGCATGGAGCGCGGAATGCCGACCTTCAACAGGATATCGAGCTTGCGCGCGCCCAAGGAGCGCAGGACGTCCTTCAGTTCCGGCTCGAGAGTCGCCAGGCCCGTCGCCACATTGACCGCGATCGGGAAGAAGGAGATCAGGAAGGCGGTCAGTACGGCCGGGGTGAAGCCGATGCCGAACCAAATCACCAGCACCGGCACCAGGGCCACCTTGGGCACGCTGTTGAAACCGATGAGAAGCGGGTAGAGAGCGGAATAGGCGAGCGCGGAGGAGCCGGTCAGCATGCCGAGCAAGAGGCCGAACACGACCGCGATGGCAAAGCCCAGCAGCGTCACGTACAGCGTGAACGATGCGTTGAACCAGATGGCATCGCGGAACTGCCACATGGCCTGGAACGCCGCACTGGGCGCTGGCAGGATGAATTCCGGAACCTGAAAGCCGCGGCAGCCCAATTCCCAGATCATGAACAGGGCGAGGGTGGCGATCCATGGGGCAACGCGGTTGGCGGTCAACACCGGCAGCCGGGTGCCGGCACCGGGCGGGTCGGTCACGGCCTGTGTGGTCATGCGTTTCGCACCTGGCTGATCTGGTCGCGCAGTTCGTGCACGATATCAACAAAGTTGGGCTCGAAGGTCATCTCCAAGGTCCGCGGTCGCGGCACCGCAATCTCGCGCCGGTGCACGATCCGCCCCGGCCGCTTGCTCACCACATACACCGTGTCGGCCAGGTACACGGCTTCCCGCAAGTCGTGGGTGACCAGGATCACGGTGAAGCGCTTTTGCATCCAAAGGTCCTGCACCACGGCCCACAGCTCTTCGCGCGTGAAGGCATCGAGAGCGGCGAAAGGCTCGTCCAGCAAGAGCAGTCTGGGGTCGTGGACGAGGGCCCGGCACAGCGAGGCGCGCTGCTGCATGCCGCCGGAAAGCTGATACGGGGCATGGGTGGCAAAGTCACCGAGGCCGACGCTGGCCAGCAGATCCCTGGCTTTGGCGACATGGGCCGCCTTGTCGCGGCGGAAGGTGCGGCGGGTCGCCTCGCTCACCTCGAGCGGCAGCAGCACATTCTCCAGGGTCGAGCGCCACGGCAGCAGCGTGGCGTTCTGGAACGCCATGCCGACGATCTTGAGCGGACCCGATACTTCGCGGCCATCCACCAGTGCCAGGCCGGAGGTGGCGGGTTCCAGCCCCGACACCAGCTTGAGGATCGAGCTCTTGCCGCATCCGGACGGCCCGACCAGGGCAATGAACCGGCCCTGGTCGATGCTGAGGCTGGCGTCGTGGACGGCAAGCGTCCCGCCACCGCCGCCATAGGTCAGAGAAACACCGTCAAGCTCGACGAAAGGTCGCATGCCCTCTCGCGTCCTTCCGTTACGGAGCCACCATGCGGTCTTCCAGCGGCGGCAGAAACGCGTCGGTCCAGATGTCCTCGGCGGCCGGCGCGGTCTCGAAGCCGTAGGCGATGGCGAGCTGGGCGATGGCATTTTCCAGCCGCGCGATGTCCAGGTCGCCCATGCCGTTTTCGACCACGCCCGGGGTGAGCACGTTGACGGTGGTCGCGAGGTGCAGGCGCTCCAGCTCCAGGCCCCGGTCGATGAGCGGGTCCCGGCCGGCAACCGCCGCCACGCCGGCCTCTGGGTCGGCGATCACGTCCTTGAAGCCGCGCACCAGCGCGTTCAGAACGCCGCGCACCGCCTCCGGGTTGGCGTCCAGAAAATCCCCGGAGCCGATGATGACGTTGCCGTAGAAGTCCATGCCGAAGTCGCGATACAGGAAGACCGTGATGTCGTCTTCGGCCACACCCTTGGACTTCAGGTTGAGCAGCGACGTGAAGTAATGGCCGGAGATAAAGTCGACGTCGCCGCGAATCAGCATGACTTCGCGCAGCGGCGGGTCCATGTTGATGCGCTCGACCCCGTCGGAGGCGATGCCGACCTGTTCGGCGAAGGCCGGAAAGAGCTGGTAGGAGGCGTCGAACACCGGCGCGCCCAGGGACTTACCCGCCAGGTCCGCCGGTGTTTCGATGCTGCGGCCGGCGAGGGTGAACAGCGAAAACGGCGGCGCATCGTAGACCACCATCACTGCTTTGACCGCCTGGCCGGGATTCTGGACCCGGAAGTTGATCATGGCGTTGATGTCGGCAAAGCCCATGTCGTAGGCGCCGCCGGCGACGCGGGTCACGGCACCGGCCGAGCCGTTGCCGCTGTCGATGGTGATGGCGATGCCCTCCTCGGCGAAGTAGCCCTTCTCCTCGGCCAGGAGGAACGCGGCGGTCGGGCCTTGGAACTTCCAGTCGAGGGTGAACCGGACGGCGGTCTCGGCGCCGGCCGACGCGGCGGCGAGCGCGGTCGGAACGGCAATGGCCAGGGCGGCCAAACGGCCAAGCGGTGAAATCGACATGGGGCGACGGTCCTCCGGGAGCGTTGTGGTTTGAACCATGAATGCATCTGACAGCAAAGCCCATGCCGCCGCTCCGGCCATCACCGTGACCGCGGTGCGCGGGCATAAGGAAGTTTGGCGACCATCGGATGCGGGTCTTTTTCGGCCCACACGGAAATCTGAGGTCTGTCGATGAAAATGCCCGCATCTTAGGCAAATGACCAGAATCTTGACGACCAACGTCCCGCTCCGCTCCGTTGCCGATCGGGTGGCTGACCTTCATGCCACCGCCATCCGGGCTCGCGCGCGTCGCGGTCGCCACTGTGCGCCGGACTCTCCAGACCGTCGATCGATCTTGATCAGGGCCGACGGACGGCTATGACCCTTTGCATCAGGTCCTCTCGAAGACATCGTCGAGGGATCGGGCATCCAGAACAGCGTTGGTCCAGCGCATCAAATCGGCCAATGGCGCTTGGCGCACCGACTGGTGTCGCCGCGCGGATAGGAACGGCCTGCCGCTGGTTGCCTTATGTCGTGCCAACGAACCGAAGCGCAAGGCGAGCCTGTCGTGTCCGTACCGGGAGTCGCACCGTCTCGCCGTCATGGGCGATCGGCGCCCCGTCCAGACAAGCCATCGTAAGCGGGCGTCCGGGTGTTCCGATCCGATCGGATAACCGGGTCGCCGGCAACGTGACGGCGAGTTCGTCGCACCCAACCGCCAGATCACCGAGGCGACCGGCCACGTCGCCGGCGAGCAGCGGCGCTCCGTCGATTGCAAGGGTCCAGGCGTCGCCGCGCGCAATGATGCGCAGCGTCCCAAGCGGCGTGGCCAACGGACCGAAATCGCCGGCGATTTTGGACGGGGTCACGCTCAACCCCGACCAAGGATCCAGGCTCACCACCTCGGCGACCGCGATCCAGGGCAAGAGCGCACCCCAGGCGTAGAAGCCGTCGGAATCCGGCTGGTCGAAGATGGCGCCGGTATCGGCGTTGTAGTTCTCGCCGCACAGCCGGTCGCGCCAGCTCTGGTCGAACAAGGCCTGGCCGCGCGCGGCCAGTGCCGTGGCGGCCTCGTCCAACCCTTGACGGCGCAGGCCGATATAGGTCCAGAAATTCATCGGCCCCCAGATGCGGCCGCGCCAATAGGCATTGTCCTGGAACGCCGGGTCGTCGCGACTGATCGACGGCAGTCCGAAGCGGCCGCCGAATTTGTCCGGTGCGTCCAGGAAGTGCCGCACCAGGGCCGCAGCCTGCTGCGGCGTCGCCGCCCCGGCGGCCAGCGGATAGAACGAGGTCGGTGCGATCGGCCGAATGAAGATGCCGTCGAGCAAACGATTGGCGAACACCGCGCGCGTATCGTCCCACAGCAGCCGTTGGATCGCCTGCGCCAGGGCGACGTGGTCGGCCCGGTGCCGGGTCGCCGCGGCCTCGTCGCCGAGCGCCGTCGCCATGTGCCCGAGCATCTCGAAATCGAGCGCATACAGGCTGTTCAGGCCGACGTCGAAGCTCTGCAGCAGTCCGGTTTCGGCATCGAACGGGGCCGGGTCGTGCACCGGCGAATTGTCCATGGAGGACTCGTTCTTGGCGGCGAACTTGGTGCCTTTGTAAAGGCCATCACCGACATCCAGGCTCGTGCCGTAAGCAATGAACCCCTGGTTCCCCAGACTGCGCCGCCGGCGCCACCACGCGTTGTTCCGCGCCATGCGCGGATACGCCCAGGCCAGGAAATCCCGATCACCGGTGCGTTTGAATATCTGCCAGGTGACGAAGGCAGCGACGGGGATCTGTGACCGGTCGAGCCAGGCATCGTTGCCGGTGACCAGGCACGGAAAATTGCCCTGCTCGGTCTGCCAGGCGGCCACCGCCGCCACGTTGAGGCGGGCGTTGTCGGCGTCGAACAGGCTCCACATCATGCCGTTGAACAGCACGTCGTCGAGCCAGACGCCGAACCCGCCGAACTTCCGCCGGTTCCAGAACCGGGTCAGCGCCGTGTAGGGCCGCTGGTTGACGTCGTCGAACACATGGTTCCAGGCCATGACGTCATACATCGCCTGCAGCGCCGCCTGCGGCGTTCCCTCGGGCGGGACCGTCGGAGCCGGACCGGCCGGTTCGGGTGCTGCCGCGCCTCCGACGGACAGGTCGACGCGCATCACAGGCGCCTGCTCAAGGTTGAAGCGCAAGGCGGCGACCCGCCCTGCAACGCCGCGCGAGCCGAGGAAGAAGTAGCCGTTGGCCTCGATCTCGGCGATCACCGCCGGCACCGAGGCATGGAAGGTGGTCATGGCCGGCGGCGCGTCGGGGGTGATCACCAGAGTCTTGCCGGCATCAACAGCCTCGGCCACAAGCCGGCCGGTGGTGCGATCGCTGCGCAGCGTCACCCCGTCCGGGGCTTCGACACACAGTAGCACCCAGTACCGGAGCCCCCATTCGCCGCTCGCGTCCAGTTGCCAGGACAGGGTCGCTGCACCGCCCTCGCCTAGATCGGCACGCCAGGCGAGCCGGGTATCCTGGAACGTGGTGGTGAACACCGCACACGAGCCATCGCAAGCGCGCGGACCGAAGCGCAAATCCGGCCCGGGCGCCAGCGGCCAAGCCCGCTCCGCGCGGGCGGAGAACAGGATCGGGGTCACACGCGCGCCAGCCGCCAGATGCACCAGCGCAGCCGGGCGTTCGGCCTCCCAAGTCCACCATCGATCCGGTCTCATCGGCCTGCCAGTTCTGCGACGATGGTGTCGCTGTCGGTGATTTCGATCTGCTGGTCGAAACGCGGCAAGAGCGTGTCAAGCGCCGCGCGATGGCCGGCGGCATCGCCGCTGGCCACGGCGTCGGCCGGCACGATGGTGCGTAGACCGCGATCGATCGCCTCCAGCACCGTCGCCAGCACGCAGACGTCGGTCTCGACGCCGAAGATCACCAGCGCGCTCGGGGCTTGTCTGGTGATGAAATCTCGAAACGCCGGTGCGCCGAACGCCCCATAGCCGGTCTTGTCGAACACCTGCCCGGCCGCCGAGAAGGGGGCCAGATCGGCATGCAAGCCGATCGCGTCGGTACCGGCGGCGTCCAGCGTCACGGCAGTCCAATGGGCATAGTAGCGCCGCCAGGCGCCCTGCGCCTCGGTCGGCCGACGCGCCGGGACGAAGCGCGTGAACAGACTGCGCCCGGGGGCCACCGCCGACAGAGTCTTGCACGCCGGGAGAATGGCTAGGCCGGCAGGACAGAACCACGGTCCCGGCTCTAGGAACAGTCGCTGCATGTCGACGCAGACGAACCAGGTGCGCCCATCGAGCGGGCCGAAGCGCAGGCTCATGGCATGACCGGCACGGTGTGTTCCGGCCGCCAGACCACCCGCACCGCCTCGCCCGGCACCGCCACCGCTTCACCCAAGGTCTGTTCGAATACCTTGAGGCTGCCGCCGCGCCAAGCCAGCAGATAAGTCAGGCTGGACCCCGTGAAGATGTGCTGCTCGACCACCGCGTCGAGCCAGTTCCAGCCCGTCTCGGGCACCGTCGCGGCGGCGGTCACCCGCATCTTCTCCGGTCGCACGGCCACGGTCGCGGTCGCGGCCCCAGGGTCCGGCGGCCCGGACGGACACAGCGCCGCGCCGTCTCCGAGGCTGATCCTTCCGCCGTCGACCGGGCCGGCAAACAGGTTGGCCTCGCCCAGAAAGGTGGCGGCAAAGGCGGTGGCCGGCCGTTCGTAGAGCGCGCGCGGCGGGCCTTCCTGCACCAGGCGACCATCGCGCAGAATGCCGATGCGGTCGCTCAAGCTGAGCGCCTCCTCCTGGTCGTGGGTGACGAAGATCGTGGTGATGCCGACCTCGCGCTGGATGCGCCGCAGTTCCACCTGCATACTGACGCGCAACGCCTTGTCGAGCGCGCTGAGCGGCTCGTCCAGCAACAGCACGCGCGGCGCGATGACAATGGCACGGGCCAAGGCGACCCGTTGGCGCTGCCCACCCGACAACTGGTGCGGCCGCCGGTCCCCAAGCCCGCTCAGATGGACCAGATCCAACGCTTCGCCGACGCGACGGCGCCGCTCCGGCCATGGTACACTGCGTACGCGCAACCCAAACCCGACATTGTCGGCCACCGTCATGTTGGGGAAGAGCGCATAGCTCTGGAACATCATGCCGACGTTGCGTCGTTCCACCGGCGTGCCGTCGACCCGCTCGCCGCCGATGCCGATCTGCCCGGCATCGGGCGCGTCGAAACCGGCGATCAGGCGCAACAGCGTGGTCTTGCCGCAGCCCGAAGGGCCGAGCAGGGCAAAGAACCCGCCGTTGGCAAAGTCGAGGCTGACCCCGTCGAGCGCCTGCACCGGACCGAAACGCTTGCTGACGCCGCTGACCGACACCGCCGCCATCAGCGGGCACTCCCGAAGCGGTAGACGCGCGCCACACCCACCAGCACGAGCGTCGACACGGCGATCACGATGGTCGAGATGGCATTGATCTCCGGTGTGAAGCCTTTGCGGATGGCCGTGTAGATCTCCACCGGAAGGGTCGAGACGCCGGGCACGGCCAAGAAATACGAGATGACGAACTGGTCGAAGGATACGGCGAAGGCGAACAGGGCCGCGGCGACCAGGCCGGGGGCGAGGAACGGCAAGGTGACATGGCGCAGCACTTGCCACGGCCCGGCGCCGAGCACGCGCGCCGCCTCCTCCAACTCCGGGTTGAAGGCGCTGAGCCGGGCCGAGACCACCACCACCACATAGGGCAAAGCCAGGGCAACGTGGCCGAGCAGCATGGCGTGCAGCCCTCGACCCAGCCCGATCCAGAAGAAGAACACCAGCATGGCCGTGCCGACGATCAACCAGGGGATGGCAATCGGCGGCAGCAGGAGCATCTGCAGCAGCCGCTTGCCGGGAAAGTCGTAGCGGCGGAAGGCCAGCGCTGCTGCCGTGCCGAGAACGGTGGCAAGCACGGCCGTGACCACGGCGATCAGTAGGCTGTTCAGCCCGGCCGCGATCAGCGCGTCATTGTCGGCCAGTTTGACGTACCAGTCGGTCGTCCAGCGGATCGGCAGCGTGTAGAACGGCGACCGGTTGAACGACATCAGCGCCATGACGATCACGGGCGCGTACAGGAACAGCAGCACCAGCGCCAGATAGGCGCGGCCGAGCAGGGCCAGACGGCGCGCACCGCTCACCCGTCCAACCTCCGAAAAGCGGGGGCCGCCAAGGCGAACAAGGCGAGCACGAAGCCGAGCATGAGGAAGGACAACGCCGCCCCAAGCGGCCAGTTGAAGACGGCGGTGAACTGGTCTTCGATCACCGTGCCGATAAAGGTGCCCTGGGTGCCGCCCAAAATGCGCGGCTCCATGAACGACCCGATCACGGGCACGAAGATCAGCACCGCCCCGGCGATCATCCCGGGCGCCGCCAGCGGCAGCACCAGGCGGCGCAGGATGGTGCCCCAACCGGCACCGAGTGCGCGCGCCGCGTCGATCACATCATCGTCGATCGCCTGCAGGGAGACGTAACAGGTCAGGATCATGTAGGGCAGATACGAATGGACCAGGCCGACCACGATGGCCGGATAGGTGAACATGAGGCCGAGCGGCCCCACCTCCGGAAACACCGCGTTGACGGCGCGCTCCAGCACGCCGTTGCCGCGCAACACCATGGTCCACGAGAACACACGCACCAACGCATTGGTCCAGAACGGCAGAATGACCAGAAGAAACAGTGCTTCGCGGGCGCGGCCCTTGATGCTCTTGGCCAGGATGTACGCGCACGGAAAGCCGATCAGCAGGCACAGCCCCGTGACCACAGCACCGAGCTGGAACGAGCGCAGCATCAGCGAGCGGTAGAAGTCGCGCTCGAAAAAGGCCGCGTAGTTTTCCAGCGTAAGCTCGGCCTCGCGCGCGCCGACCGGCACGTCGGACAGAAAGCTGAAGTACAGCATGGCCGACAGCGGCAGGAAAATCGTCAGCAGCAGCCAGACATAGGCCGGCCCGAGCAGGGTGGCGAGGGTCCGTACAGTCGGCCGGCCCCCGCCGCCGGCCGATTGCGCCGCCATCCCCGGATCACTCTTGGAAATAGGCTTTGGTTTCCTGCCACAGCGCCAGGATACGCTCGCGCAGCGGCTCGTCCATCGGCCCCATGATCTGCACGTTGGCCAACTTGCCGGCATCGCCCATGACCGCCCGGTTGAACGCCTCTTCCGGCAATTGGGCGTTGGCCTTGGCGTTGGCCGAGGCCGGCGCGCCCACGTTGTTGTCCCACGGGACGTAGAAGGCCGGGTCGATCATCCAGTCGATGAACGCCTTGGCGCCGTCCACATTGGCCGCGCCCGCGGGGATGGACAAGCCGTCGAGCCAGCCGATCGCCCCTTCCTCGGGGATGACGAACCGCACCGGGAGGCCGAACTCGCGGGCCGACCGGGCGGCGGAGCCGCTCCAATAGGTGGCCAGGTCGAACTCGTTGGCGGCCAGGAACTGGTTCCACTCGTTCTCCGACGACCACAGCAGGCGGATCTGCGGTTTGAGGGCGCGCAGTCGGTCGCGGATGGCGTCCCAGTCGGTCGGGTCGTTGATGTCCTGCCCGGTGGCGATGGCCGACATCTGCACCGCTTCCACGGAATCGTCGCGCCAGCCGACCCGACCGGCATGCTCGGGCGACCACAGCACCTCGATGCTGGCCGGCGCCTCGGCGAAGTCCTGCGTGTCGATGGCGAAAGCGGTCAGACCCCAAACCCAGGCGACACCGTAGGTGGCACCGTCGAAGACGAGATTGGGATGGTTGCCCAGGTCTTCGGCCAGATCCGCCACATGGGCCATGCCGTCGGCGTCGATCGGCTGGATCAGCCCCTCGCCGGCCGCCTGGCGCGTGTAAGCGCTGTTGATTAGCACCACGTCATACGCGCCCGGGTTGGTGCGCAGCTTGGTCAGCATCTCCTGTTCGGAGTTGAAGTATTCGTGCACCACGCCAATCCCGGTCTTGTCGGTGAAGGCTTCCACCGCCCAGGCTTCGTCCGTGCCGTAGCCCTGCCAATTGAGCACGCGGATCTCGTCGGCCTGCGCCGATGCCGGCGCCATCCCGAGCACAATACCGGCGGCCATGACCACCGCCTGAACCGCACGGCCCGCCGCTCCTTGGCGCGCAAATCCCATACCTGCCTCCTCCTTGCCGTGGCCTTCACGCTCTACCGCATTTTCGACGAAGCGATCAACGGCGCACAATTGGGAATGAGTGGCGCAAAGGGCCCTCGGACGTATGCAACGCCCCTACCCGAAACGGTGGGGCGCGAAGGGAGTCAGATCGATGGCTGGCGTGGTTCCCGCCGCCAGATCGGCGATCAGCTCGGCCGTGCCGGCGGCCTGGGTCAGGCCCAGGTGGCCATGCCCGAAGGCGTACAGAACACGGTCGTACCGCGGGGACGCCCCGATCACGGGCAGGCTGTCGGGCATGGACGGGCGGAACCCCATCCACGCGATACCGCCTCCGGTCTCCAGGCCGGGCAGGAAGCGGGCCGCTTTGTCCAGCAGCACCCGGGCGCGCTCGTAATTCGGCGCGATGGTGAGGCCGCCCAGTTCGACGGCACCACCGACGCGTACACCGTCGTTCAGCTTGGTGACCACGAAGCCGTGACCGCTGAAGGTGACTTGCATTCGCAGATCGAAGGCACCGGCCGGCAACGTGGTGTTGTAGCCGCGCTCGGTTTCCAGGGGCAGCCGATCACCGAGACTAAGGGCCAGATGGTGCGACCAGGCGCCGGCGGCGATCACAACGGCGTTCGCGCGCCGGTCGCCGGCGCCGGTGGCAAGCCGTACGCCCAGCTCCTCTCCGGTCACGGCGGTCACGGCGGTGCGATCGATCGTTCCGCCCCGATCGACGAAGCGGCTGGCCAGGTGCCGGGTCCAGCGCGCCGGATCGACGGTGTTGATCCAGTCCGGCGTGAAACCGGCATGGGTGAAGCGCGGGTGAATGCCCGGCTGACGCTCGGTGATTTCTCCGTGACTGTGCAGCAGCGTGAAGCGGATGCCGTGATCCTTGCGAACCTGCCATTCCGACAAGCTGGCTCGGAACGCGGCCTCCCCTTCGTAAAGCTGCACCTGCCCCTGACGCAGCATAAGGCCTTCACCGTCCACATCCATGATCTGCCGTTCCAAGGCTGCGCGGGCGTGTGCCATCAGCCGGATCTGCGCCGCCATCGACGCCGCATACCGGTCTGGCCAGCTCGCGCGCCAGAAGCGCAGCAGCCAGGGCAGAATCCGAAGCGCGTATGCCGGTGGGATCGACAGCGGTCCGAGCGGATCGAGCAGCCAGGCCGGTGCCTTGCGCATGATGCCGGGCGTGGCCAGCGGTACGATGTCGGTGAAGGCAAAGGCGCCGGCGTTGCCGAAGGAGGCCCCAGCCGCCACGCCCTCTCGGTCGAGCACCGTCACGGCAAAACCGCGTGCCTGCAGCGCCAAGGCCGTGCTCATCCCGATGATGCCGGCACCGACGACAATGGCCGTGGCGTGGGACATGGTCACGCCCTGGTGCGTGCGGGACGAATCCCGCCAATGTAAGGATCGCGCGGATCGAACAGAAGCTCGGTACGACCGGTCACGAACGCCTGCCCGGTCACGGTCGGAATCACGCCGCCGTGGTCGCCCGGGCGGTAGGTCAGGCTGTACGTGCTGCCGATGATGCTCTCCTGTACCCAAGTCTCCCCCGGAGCCAAAACGCCGTCGGCGGCGAGGCAGGCGAGTTTGGCGGATGAGCCGGTGCCGCAGGGCGACCGGTCGTAGGCGCCGCCCGGACACAAAACGAAATTGCGCCCGTGGCTGTCTGTCCGATGCGGTGGTGCGGTGAACTCGATGTGGTCGATGACGGCCCCACCAGGCCCGGTGAGTCCGGCCGTTTCCAGCGCCGCGCGGATGCGGAGCGCATCGGCGGTCAACACGGCGATATTGGCGAAGTCCAACGCCACCCGAGCGTCCTTCGTCAAGAAGAACCAGTTGCCGCCCCAAGCGACGTCGCCGGTGACCGGGCCCAGACCGTCGATCTCGAGACGCACGTCCTTGTATAGCCGTGTGCTTTCGACATTCTCCACCGACACCGTGTGGGCGTCCTGCAGGGTCACCGCCACCACCCCCACCGGCGTCTCGATGCGGTGCCGGCCGGACGTGATCCGGCCCAGATGGGCCAAGGTCACGGCCGTCCCGATGGTTGCATGACCGCACATGCCCAAAGGACCAGCCGGATTGAAATAAATGACGCCGGTCACGCAGTCCTGCGCCGACGGCGGCACGAGCAAGGCCCCCACCATGGCATCGTGGCCGCGCGGCTCGAGCAACACAGCGCGGGTGAAATCCGCATGCGCGCGCGCCAGCCGGGCGGCCCGCTCTGCCAGCGGCCCCATGCCCAGCTCCGGTCCGCCCTCCAGGATCAGCCGCGTCGGCTCACCGGCGGTGTGGCTGTCGATCACGTGCATGCCGCGACCGCCACCGCCGGTTCGGCCCAATCGGCGTACCAGGCTCGGAAGAGCCGAGCCTGCGCCTCGGCATAGCGACGCTGGCTCTCGCTCAGTCGGTCGGCGCTATTGAAATGCAGCATGTATTCCGGTTCGCCGTTCTGCACCATCAAATGCTTGTAGTACAGAACCAGGTCGGCGCCTTCGTCGAAGGATGACAGCACCTGCAGCGCGTCGTTCAGCTCGCGCGCCCGGGTTCGGGCAACGGCATCACCGGCGGCAGCCTTTTCGCACAGCGCCACCAGATGCAGCACCGGCTTGGGCAGAACATTGCCGATGCCGGTGATCGCGCCGGTCGCCCCACAGTGGACGAAGCCGTGGTAGACAGCCGTGTCGACGCCGACCAGCAAAATCACGCCGTCGTCCCGGCTGGTGATGTGCTCGGCGGCATAGCGGAGGTCTGCCGGGCCGCCGAACTCCTTGAAACCCACCAGGTTCGGGTGATCCTTGCGCAAATCGAAGAACAGGTCGGCGCGCGTGGCGAAGCCATAGTAAGGGCTGTTGTAGATGACTGCGGGCAGATCCGGCGCCGCCGCCAGGATGGCCGCGAAATGCGCGTGCTGGGCGGCGACCGAAGGGCCGCGTGACAACACGCGTGGGATGACCATGAGCCCGTGCGCGCCGACGCGGGCGGCATGCGCCGCATGCGCCACGGCCGTGGCCGAATTGACCGCCCCGGTGCCCACGATGGTCGGCACCCCGGCCGCCACCAGCCGCGCGACCCCTTCCTGGCGCTGCTCCGTGCTCAGCAGCGGCCAATCCCCCATGGACCCGCAATACACCACCGCCGACATACCGAGCTCGACCAGCTCCCGGCCTTTGCGCACCAAAGCCCCGTAATCCGGCGCGCGCTCGGGCGTACACGGGGTCATCAGGGCTGGGATCACCCCGCTGAAAACGCTGCAGTCCATGGGACGTTGCTCCCTTCTTACGCGGGAAGCCGACAACCAGGGCTTCCCTATCCGGCTTTGTCCACCGAGCATACGCCCTGGCGGCTCGGAAGTCCTGAAAACCATCACGCCGGGAACGTCCCGGTGAGCCGCATCATGCTAGAGCGTTTTCCGCTCACTTTGGTTCGCGGAAAACGCTCTAGCCACTTGATTTTTCAGCAAATCGTCGTCACAGATCGAATCAATCTGCTCGGGATTTGCTCTAGGCTGCCGAGGCCCGATCGCTTGCTTTTTGGACCGGAACGCCCATGACCATGCGACTGATCCAGCACCACGACGAATTCGCCAAACATATCCTGGACCAGCCGGGCAATGCGGACGCCTTCGTGCGCGAACGGCTGCCACCGGCCG
>JANQJV010000349.1 GCA_028281465.1 Azospirillaceae bacterium
GGCGATGACTTGGGCGTCAATCTTATCGGTTTTTGCCAGGCGGCCTTGGCTCTTGGCAAAATCCCGAACCCGCTTGGCATTCACGATCGACACGTTGAAACCGTTGCGGGTCATGGTCTCGTGAGCCAGCCGTTCATAGCCACCGGGTGCCTCCCATACAACGCGTAACGGCGGACGATCCAAACGGCACAACAACCGCGCCAGAAGCTCCGTCAAACCCGCCGGCGTATTGGCAAGACGGCAGCGATTGCCAGAGGGGAAGACGAGAACATCCAGGTTGTTTTTGCCGACATCGACGCCCACTATGGTCGGTGCGTCCGACGGTGAGGCGGTTGGCTCGTGCTCATGCGTGTCTCCCTTGTCTGCGGCGTCGGGCGCCAATCAACTGTTCGACATCACACTCAGAAGCGCGAGGACGGCACCCTACTCCGAAACGAGCGCTTGGCTCTTGGTTGGGGACGGCGTCTCATCCTCGCTGCGGGCCGGTCCGCATCTCCTAAGCACCCAGACTATGGCATGGCCCAATCAGACAAGGGTGGGGCACGGCGCGCACGAATCTTGGAGTTCCAGGACAAGCGGAGAGGCGCCGTGCCCCAACATCTGGCGTTTCCGCTGTTCAATAGGCCGGATGGTGTGGCGATCTGCGCCGAAGCCCACGATACCCGGGAGACCGTGCCGGCAGATCGCCACACCCTACGGACTCGATCGGATCAAGATAGGGCCGCGGCGGCAGGGCATCGTTGGCGAAATACGGTGCACGCCACAAGGGCGGTGGGGGGAACCGTGCCGGTTCATCATTCATCGCACGTGATGGCTTTCGGAGGGCACCGGTATGGAAGACCAAATGGGGGGCAAGCCTGTGAACCCAACCGATCCTGATCCGTGCTTACCCGCCGCGCGGCTTCCGATCCGCACGACGCGCCTCACGCTGCGCCCATGCGAAACCGGTGACGGTGGTCCTCTGGCCGACGCGGTGGCCGAGAGCTGGGCCACCCTGCACCCGTGGTTCCACGACGGCATGGGAAGCTGGGCCGTCGAAACCGATCCCGCCTGGCAGGAACGCGTCGCCCAACGGTTCCGCGCCCAGTTCCAGGCCGGCGAACGCCTGCCGTTCCTGGCATGGGATCGCGCTGGGACCCTGATCGGCTTCGCGGAGATTATTCCGAACTGGTGTCCCGCGGGGTTGGCGCTCAGCTACTGGGTGCGCCAATCCCGCCATCGGCAGGGCTATGGGTCGGAATCGGTGACGGCCCTGGCGCGCACCGCCTTCGGCGCCTTGCAGGCCAAACGCGTGACCGCGCACTGCGCCGCCCCGAACCACGCGAGCATCGCGCTGATCACCAAACTGGGCTTCGAACCGATCGCCCGCACCCCGCTCGGCCAAACCATGCCCGACAAGACCCGCGTCGACACCCTGGTTTTCGCATTGTCCGACCCGGCCAAACTGCCGGCTATCAACGTCTCCTGACTACCGGATCGGTGGCGTATCCGGGCGCACCGAGCCCCCCTCGGTGCACAGAGGGTCGTCACTTAGGAATCGTTGGGAAACAACCGAACCGCTTCACTGAGTAAACCCTCATGTTCTCAACCTGTTGGGCACGTGCGTCCAAGCACTTATTGATCCACGACCCCTTAGAGCATTTTTTTTCAGCCGAAGTGTATGCGGTTCGGCGGTTCGAAAATGCGACAAAATAAAGACCTGACCCAGATTATGGTCGGAGGGGCACAAATGGGTGGCAATGGCCCAAGATGACGATTTGCTGAACCTACACCCCATTGATTGGGCTCGAAGAACTCTGGCATCCTTTCGGCACCATCATGATCTGCCACCCAGTTTGCCCCTCCTACTAAGTCCGACAGGCTGCTAGACGGACAGTACTTTCTACATCAGAAACCGACTCCATGCGCCGGTGACAGGGGAAAGTGCCTCTCCCTTGGGACGATGGGGGGTGAGGGGGACTCGCCCGAGCGTTGGTCACCCATCCGTCCAGCGGCCCCCCTTCACCCAGTCACTGCGCGGCCACACTCTCCCAGGTTCGGTGGGAGAGGGGCCGGTGTCCTGCGTGATCCGGCGATGCCATTGCCCCGTTTTCATCCGCGGTGGCGCATGATGGGACCGGGGCAGGCTGGGCGTTCTCTTCACACCACCCTCTGCCCCTGCGGGCGCGTCATACGTCGGTAATCCCGCGACGGTTCTGGGCGTCCCAGTTGATACCCTTTTCCTTCATGGCTTCGGGCAATGGGAGGAGGCCGAACTGGGATTGTGCCAGATCGTAGTAGTAGCCCTTGTAGCCCATGTCGTGGATATAGAGGGGATCAATCAGTTCGTTGTGTGAACCCTTTTCCTGCACCTGGCCGTCGCGGATGTAACAGATGTAATCCGATTTCATGATGGTCGTCAGGCGGTGCGCGATGGAGATCGACGTGCGGCCCGGCAGCACCTTCTCTTCCAACTGCTTGATGATCAACTCTTCGGTTTGGTTGTCGAGCGCGCTGGTCGCTTCGTCGAAGATCATGATCTTCGGCCGGCGATACAAGGCTCGCGCGATACACACGCGCTGGCGCTGGCCGCCTGACAGCGCCTGGCCCTTTTCGCCGATCGGAGTCTGGTAGCCGAGCGGGAGATTGAGGATGAACTCCTCAGCCCCCGCCAGGCGGGCCACTTCCTGCACCGTCTGCATGTCCGGTTCTGGGTCACCGAAGGCGATGTTTTCGGCCACGGAGCCGGCGAACAGGAAACTGTCCTGCAGCACCACCCCGATGTTCCGGCGCAGGCTGGCCAAGTCCATCTGGTTGATGTTGCGCCCGTCGATGGTCACCTCGCCGGACTGCGGGATGTTGAACGCCAAGACCATCTTGGCGATGGTGCTCTTGCCGCAGCCGGCCGGCCCGACGAAGGCCACCCGATCGCCCGGCTCGATCGTCAGATCGAAGTCCTGCATGATGTTCTTGGTGTCCTTGCCGGCACGGTAGCTGAAGTTGACACCCTTGAACTCGATGCGGCCCTCCAACCGATCGACGGCCGTGCGCATGCGCTCCGGCGTGGTTGCCGTTTCCATCTCCGGGTCTTTGTCCAGGAACTCGGCCACGCGATCGACCGAGATGCGCACCTCCTGGGCTTGGTTCCACAGATCGACCATCTGCAGAGTCGGAGCCGTCACCAGGCCCATCAGCATGTTGAAGCCCATCAGTTCGCCGATGGTCATCGTGCCGTCGATCACCTGGGTGGCGCCGAACCACAGCACGGCCGTGGTCATGCCCAGGATCGCCATCTGCATGAAGCTGGTGTTCATCAGCGCCAGGCGTTGCTGGTGGAAGCCGCGGTTGACGTTTTCCACGAAGGAGTTTTCCCAGCGGGCTCGGGCAAAGTACTCATTGCTGGTCGCCTTGATGGATTCGATGCCATTCAGGGATTCGATCAGCGACGCCTGGGCCTGGGTGTTAGCCTGGAAAATCTCTTGGCTGATGCGCTTCAGGCGCGGCGTGAAGTACAGCACGATGCCGATGAACACGGGCAGAAATAACAGCACGATAAGCGTCAATTGTGCGCTGTAGGCAAACATCATCATGAAGTATATGGCCAGCATCAACGTGTTCATGACCGTCGTGATACTGGATCCGGTCAGGATAGCACGGATCTTCTGATTTTCGCCGAAACGCGACAGAATCTCACCTTTGTTGACGCTCAAGAAGAACGGCATGCCCAGACTGAGAATATGCCGGTAGAACTCGGCCATGATGCGCATGTCGAGCCGCGTCGTCGTGTGTGCCAGCAGCATGGATTGGACGACGCGCATGAGTGTGGTCAGCACCGCCACGAGAACCATGCCGGCCAGCATCATGTTCAATAGGCTTCTATCGTGGTGCACCACGACGGTGTCGACGATGCTCTGGATGAACAGCGGTGAAGCCAGGCCGAGCAGGTTGATGACCACGGCGGCCAGGATGGCCTCGCCGAAGTACTTTTTGTAAGGCAAGATGTAATTTATAAAGTAACTGATCGGATTCTTTTGTTTCTTTCCGTCCAGTTCGAAGATCTGCGTCGGTTCCAGGGCAATGAAGACACCGGCGTCCGGCCGGTTGTCGGTGACGCCACTAACCCTGCTCGCCGTCCACAGCCGAATGAACTCGTCCTTGGCCATGCGCTTGACCTTGGTCTCGCGCGGATCGGCAAGCTGGACAGAGTTTTCGCCCACGCTGACCAGGACGGCGTAATGGTAGCCTTCCAGGTTGACGATGCCGGGCAGCTTGGCGGTCTTCAGTTGGTCGAACCGGATGGCGTAGCCTTTGGAGCGGAAACCCAGATTTTCGGAAGCGCGGATGATGTCGTCGATGGTGATGGTGACGCCTTCCAGGCCGACCTTGGCGCGCACTGCATTGAGCGGGAAGTTCTTGTCGTAGTGGTTCAACACCATGGTCAAGCAGGCCAGCGCGTTACCCGCTTCGGTCTCCTGTTTGATCACTTTGAAACGGACTGGATCCTTGGTCTTCTCCGTCGCCCGGAATTCGTCCTCGGTGATGGCATCGGCCAGTTTGATGCGCAGATCCAGACCTTCCGTCCGCTTGCGGATGGCCAATTCGTCCCGTTCGAACCGCTCCAGCTCGCGCACACGGTTGCGGAGCTGGTCGCCCAACAGGGGGTTGAGGTCGAGTAGCTTCTGCACCGTCTGCTGGTAGATGACGATCACCGTCACTTCGGTGACCGCACGTGCCGTGTGCGGCTGGACGCCAGCGCCGCCAGAGCGCGGAAGGGCACCGGCAGCGCCCAGAAGGTCCCCTCGACCGAGCCGGGCACCCAAGGTGATCGGGTCGCCGGAAATCGGTTGGCGCAACAGCTCGACCGTACCACTCTCGATGTAGTAAAGCCGTGGGTCGTTATCGCCCTGTTTGAACACAGCCCCTTCGGCGCGAATTCGCTTGACGCCAAGTTCGTTCAACAGCTCGGAAAACTGTTCTGGAGAGTACCGGCTCTCACCCAGAAGGGTGCGCAAGCGCTCGCCGACTTTGACCTTGCCGACAAACTTGCGGAAATGCTCGTCAATGAACTTGTTACGCTCGGTGAGTTCGCGAGCCCGGTAGGCCGGTAGCACGACGATCAGGCACGTGTCTTCGGCGACCAGGTCATGGGTCCATTCACTGTCTTCGAGCAGTGACATTTCCCCCAAGGTGGCCCCTTCGGTCACTGCGCCGATGCTGACCACCTTCCTGTTGACAATCTCCTTCTGACGGCCCCGGCCACTGCACACGATGTGCATGCCTTCGATCGGTTGCCCTTGCCGGAATATGGTCTGGCCGGCTTCATAGCGGCGCACCTCAAGCAAGGGGCGAAGCTGTTCTTTCTCGGTGAGAGGCAAGACACTGAAAAGAACATGAGTCGACAACACCTGACGCAAGGCTTCGGCGGCGGCGTTGTTGGAATCGGGCTGCAGGGTTACCTGTTGCATTCGGTCGTCTCCGCGCATGGAACATGCGAGCGTCGCGCCCGGCGATCAGCCGGCGCTGGCGGTTTGGGTCGTCGTCTGGTCCGAAGCCGGTTCACCATCCCGGTCGTCGCCCTCACCGCCGCGGAAGAACTTGGCCGCAGGGGAGAACAGGATCTCGATGAACCGCCGTTGGCCAGTCTTGATCTCGGCGATGCCTTGAAGTCCGATCTCCAAGGCCCGATCCACGCCCGACGGCCCCCGGATGGTCTCACTGGCCAGGGCAACATTGACAACGTAGAGCGACTGTTCGCCCGGCTCGGCGCTTGGCCGCGTGCTGATGTCGGCTATGGTACCGCCCTGGATGCCGTACTCCTGATACGGGTAGGCATAGTATTTCAGCTTGACGTCCTGGCCCACCTTCAATTGGCCGATGTCCTGGTTCTGCACCAGAACACGCGCTTCCAATGGCGCCGCATTGCGCACGATGGTGACAATCGGGTTACCTGGGTTGATGAGCTGGCCACGTTCAACGTGGGTTGCCGTCACGATTCCGTCGACGGTGCTAAAGTAGTAGACTTTGTCACGGTCCTCGTCGGTTCGGCCGGGACGCACGCCGGGTACCAACACCTGGGCCTCGTCACGGCGTTCCTCCAGATCGGCGATACGCTCTTCGATCTGCGCTCTCTCGGTCTCGAAGTCCTGCGCCAGCTTGGCCAAGTCTGCATTCAAGCGCTCCAGAGTAGCCTGATCGCCCTGTTGTTCGAGCTGTCCCTGCGTGGTTTGGATCGACAACCGTATATTCTCAATATCGGCCAACGTGTTATCGCGCGCGCGTCGCAACTCGCTCACCCGGGTGTCCGCTTGTTCGCAACGCACGCGTGGGATATCACGTCGATCGCACAGCGGTCGCAAGCGCGCGGCATTCTGTTCCGCCGACCCTAGATCTTCTTCAAGATTACCGCGCCGGCGTTGCGCCGTGCGCAATTGGATTTCCAACTGGGCCACCCGGTTCACCAGCGTGTCCTGGCCCGTTGACAAGCGGCGCGCCAGTTCGTCACGCTGCGATTCGAGTTGCTGACGTCGGAACTGGTAATCGCGGTTCAACTGGGCCCGACGTTCATCGTAATCGCGCAACTGCCGATCAATGGCTTCCTGTTCCGGTGTCGAGGCGGCACGAATCCGTTCCTGGATCACGGCCATGGGCGAGCCAGCACTGACCTCGCTGTTCTCCGACACCTCCATGGCCTCGACCAGACCACCGCCAACCGCCTGGACAGTGACCGACTGGCGCTGCAGACGTGCCGGTGCGGAGACCAGCACATCGCTTGTTGCGACAATCGAGTACACAAGCATGGAGATGAGGGTGACAAACATCATGTAAATTGGACCGCGAAGTATATAAGGCGGTGCACTATAGAGCAAAGCAGCGGCTTTCAAAGGATGACGCACCGGAGCTGGCTGTGCCTTTCTTGGTGCTTCCTTTGGAGCCGGAGCGGTCTTGGTTTTTTGATCTGGTTTCTTTTTCGCCATGTCGACTCTCACTTATGCTTGTTCGTGGATGTGTCGTTATCAGGCGGGAACAGTCAGGACTTGCTCACGCAACCACTCACTGAACATTTGATCACGGATGACCTTGCGCAGGGTATCATCGAGTTTCGGGACATTGACGGCGTGAATCTTATACACTGTCCAGAGGGCGACTTCATGAAACGGGCCAAGGATTTGGTTTTCCGTCGCCGCGAAGGCTGCCACCTCAACCTGTGGTGGCAGCATGCCGCGTTTCACGTTGCCGATAAAGCCACCGCTGAGCCGGGTGCTGTCATCAGCCGAAAAGCACTTGGCCAGTTCCACGAAATCGCGCCGACCATCCCGGGCAGCGCTGACCACCATCTCAGCCTCTTCGCGTGCCCGACACGCGATCCGCGCGATCGACACGGACGCAAACCGTAACGGATCGCGCCGGAAGTACTCATTGACACGATCCGAGGTGATCAGGCTTTGCTTCAGCAGCTCGAACTCGGCTTCCTTACGCACGAAATCGCGCCACTGCTCTTCTGTCGAGCCATAAAAATGCAAATAGCGACTGAAATTGCTCTCGTCTTCGACACCAAGCGCCTGTCGGGTTTTGGCGACACGATCGGCCATCTCCGCTTCGGAGATGGCCAGATCACGGTCTTTGAGTGCCATGCGCACCACACACCGCTCAATCAGCTCATAAATCGCCTGACGGAAAAAGCCTTTTAGCTTCAAATGTGAAATGATATCTCGGACGATAATCGGCTCGCCCTTGACCGTCGTCACCACAGATTCGAAATTCATTGGCCGATCGACCTCCCCTGGCCGGGCAGGAGCGGTTTGGCTGGCGGTCGCCGGTCGCCGGTTGCTGCACCGGGGGTTGAAACGCCCAGTTGGCCCACGGCGACGAAATCAAGTAACCCAAGGAACATCACGACAAATCTATCCAATGACCAAGGGTGGGGCGTCGCCCCTCCTCGACACACTTGCCTCCGGGCGCGTGCTGGAACCGGCTAGACCTGGCACCGGGTCCCGCAGGTGCAGTCCGGCGGACAAGGCCAAACATGCATTGCCACCGTGGTTGTAGCGCGCGAACAATGGGGCTGCCAAGCCTCTCGGTTCGTCTGCGGACGGTCATCTCCGATCATCACGATGGCCACCGACCACGCAGCGGGGCGAGAGGGCGAAACGGCCTTTCAATAAAGGGGGCAGGGCGTCGCATGGAAAACGACTACCGGCAACCAGCACCCTATGCCGTCGGCGCGGCACTGGGCGACTTCGCCACCAGTACGGACGAACACATCAACGACGTGATTGCCCGCATCGAGACGCTTAAGCTGAAAATCCTCGGCAACCCGCACATCGACGGCTATGAACGCACCCAATTCCTGGGTGAATTAAACACATTGCGGGCAGCCTACCTGCACTTGAGTACACTGTCCGCGCGGGGTTCGGTGACCACCGCCGACAGCGCGCTACCGGCCGCGCCAAACCGGCCAGGCCTCGCTTTAGAAGGCATTCTTGGCAACAATCCGGTCATCATTGAAAACCTGGACTGCATTGCGCGCATAGCCCCGTCCAACCTCACGGTGCTGCTGGAAGGCGAGACCGGGTCAGGTAAGGAGTTGTTCGCACGGATTATCCATCTTAACAGCAAGAGAAATACATTTGTTCCTGTAAACTGTGGCGCCCTGCCCAGCGGAGTGATAGAATCTGAGCTGTTTGGCCATGTCCGGGGCGCTTTCACAGGTGCGACGTCGGACCGAAAGGGTCGATTTGAAGAGGCCGACGCAGGAACGATTTTTCTCGACGAGATTGGTGAATTGGAACCTCTGGCACAGGCAAAACTGCTGCGAACCTTGGATTCCGGTGAAATTCAGCGGGTTGGTTCAGATAAGGTGCAGAAGGTTAACGTGCGCGCCATTGCGGCAACAAATCGCAACCTTGAAAGCATGGTGACAGACGGAAAATTCCGTGAAGATCTCTATTTTCGCCTTAATGTATGCCATTTTCTCATTCCTCCACTGCGAGAGCGGCGTGATGAAATTGCACTTCTTCTGGATTTCTTTATCAAGAAAGTGTCTTCTGATAATCACCTTCCCGTGCCATCACTGGACCCGACGCTATATGATTTCCTGGTTCGGCAATACAAATTTCCAGGAAACATTCGCGAATTGAAGAACATCGCCCAATACATCGCCTTTGTTTTCAACGGCAGTCCGGTTCGGCTGCGCGACTTGCCGCGCCGTTATACCGAAGCTTGGGTCAAGGCGGGCGTGCCAACGGAGCCGTCGGCCAAGGGCGATGGCTTCCGCGGCCTGCGCGATCGTGCCGAACGCGATCAGTTGATCGATGCTCTGACCCGGCATAAAGGTATGGTCAGGGATGTTTGTTCGGAGTTTAAATTATCACGGGCAAGAGTATACCAGTTACTTAAAAAATATAATCTTCATCCATCCGTATTCCGCACACGCTAACTTTCGCACGAACTATCTGTGCCGCAACCCCACGTCGGTCCCAACGATAGGGACCGGTCGCCGGTGCACTTGATCTCGATCAAAACCCGCGCACCGGCCGGCGCCGCACCTGGCGCGTTTGACGGTACTCCGATAGACTTGAACAGACTAAGCAACCGAAGTCCCGGTTCAACGGGACGGCGTTGATCGCCCCTGTACCGATAAACGCCGAATGGGCGCCACTCGAATATGGCCATGAACGGGATGGAAACATGCTCGAAGAAGACGATTTCACTGAGATCAAGGCCGTTATTGGTGTCGATGGTCTCGACACATTGATCTCAGTACTTGAACACGATGGCCATGAAGTTATCGGCCCTCGACAATCCGATCACGCAATCATTTTCGATCGGATCACCAGCAGCGCAGATCTGCCGGCCGGCTGGCTCGACGAACAGAACGCCGGGAGCTACCGCTTGGTGCGCGCCGCCGGTGACGCCCTGTTCGCCCATGTCGTCGGCCCGCACAGTTGGAAACGCTACCTCTATCCACCGACCCAAAAACTCTGGCACGCCGAAAAAACCGAACATGGCATGACCGTGGTCTCGGACTTCGCCGAGGAACGGAAACCCTACGCGTTCCTGGGTGTGCGTGCCTGCGAGCTCGCTGCCATGCGCGTCCAAGACAAGGTGTTCGGCTACGATCCGATCGACCACCCGGACGGGCAGACCTACGTCGACCCCGGCTACGCGGACCGCCGGCGGAGGGCTCTCATCGTCGCTGTCAACTGCGGCCGAGCGGCCAGCACCTGTTTTTGCGTGTCCATGGATACCGGCCCCAAAGCCAAGGACGGTTACGATCTGGCCTTGACCGAACTGACCGGCGACAGCCGGCACGAGTTCCTCGTCGAGGTCGGCAGCCGACGCGGACGGGCTCTGCTTGGCAGGCTGCCCCATCGGCCGGTCGAAATCGCCGACACCAAAGCAGCCAAGGCGGCAGTCGCGCGCGCTGTGGCACAGAACCGACGGGCTCTGGTGCCGGAGGCGGCAGCGGTACTGAAAGCGAACCGAGACCACACGCGCTGGGATGAGGTTGCCAAGCGGTGCCTGAGCTGCGCCAATTGCACGATGGTCTGTCCAACGTGCTTCTGCTCGACCATGGAAGACTCCACGGTGCTCGACGGGAGCTCAGCCACCCGCACCCGCAAGTGGGATTCCTGCTTCACGATGGATTTCAGCTACATCCACGGTGGTTCAGTGCGGCGCGAGACGCGCTCGCGCTACCGGCAGTGGATGACGCACAAGCTGTCGACCTGGCATGAGCAATTCGGCACCTCGGGCTGCACCGGCTGCGGTCGCTGCATCGCCTGGTGCCCCGTCGGCATCGACATCACTGAAGAAACCCGCGCGATCCGCGACAGCCAACAAGGACAACACTAATGCCGGCGCTTTCCGAAATGGCCGAAGCCCTCAAGGAAACCGCACTCCTCAAGGGTTTGGGCGAACCGATGCTGGAAGCCGTCGCCACCAACGCCAGCTTTCAGACCTTCGAGGTGGACAGCTTCATCATCCGCGATGGCGATCCCGCCCACACCTTCCACATCCTGCGCCACGGTACTGTAGCCGTGGAACTGGCGGCTCCACCGCATGGCCGGCTGATCCTGCAGACCCTGCACGAGGGCGACGTTCTCGGATGGTCGTGGCTCATCGCGCCGCACTGCTGGGCGTTCGACGGGCGTGCCACCACGCTGGTGCGCACCATTGCCGTCGACGGCGCGTTGTTGTTGAAGAAGATGACGGCCGACCATGAGTTCGGCTACCAGATCCTGCATCGCTTCCTTGGCGTCATGGCTGCCCGACTGACCGCTTCGCGGGTTCAGATGCTCGACCTCTATGCCCCCCGAACAGCGAGCTGAGCGGAGACAGCCGGCCATGACCTATCAGACCAAAATGGTGGTGCCCGAACAGACCGATCCCATGGTGCCGCGGCTGTTCCGGGTGTGCGAAGTCAAGCCCGAACTGTCCGATACCTTCACGCTGGCACTCGAGCCACTGGACGGCGCGCCCACGAGCTTCCTGCCCGGCCAGATCAACATGCTGTACGCTTTCGGCGTCGGCGAAATCCCCATCTCCATCTCCAGCAATACCGACGACCCGGGAGTCCTGCACCACACCATCCGTGCTGTTGGCAAAGTGTCGGCGGCGCTGGTGGCCATGCAACCGGGCGACCTGGTGGGTGTACGCGGACCCTTTGGCGCACCCTGGCCGGTGGCCGAGGCACATGGGCACGATATCTTGATCATCGGCGGCGGTGTCGGCCTGGCCCCGCTGCGCCCGGCAATCAACCAGATCGTCGCCGACCGCCATCGCTTCGGCAACGTGGTACTTCTGTACGGCGCACGCACGCCGGAAGATATTCTATTCAGTGATGAGTTACGGGAGCTTCGCGGGCATTTCGACCTGAGCGTGCGCGTCACCGTGGACCGCGCCACCAGCAAATGGCGCGGCAGAGTCGGCGTGGTCACCCAACTCATCAAGGGCGGTGGCTTCGACCGACACCAGGCCATCGCCTTCGTGTGCGGCCCGGAAGTGATGATGCGGTATGCCGTGCAAATGTTGCGCGAACAGGGCATCAGCTACGACCGCATTTACGTTTCCATGGAGCGCAACATGAAATGCGCCGTCGGCCTGTGCGGCCACTGCCAGTTCGGCTCCAAGTTCGTCTGCCGCGACGGGCCGGTGTTCCGCTTCGATCGCATCCAGGACATCTTCGCCGTGCGGGAGATTTGAGCCATGAGCGACCACACAAACGGCACCGGCACCAAAAACGAAGCGGCCAACGGAAACGGCACCGGTCACGCCAAGCCCAAATTGGCCGTGTGGAAGTTTGCTTCCTGCGACGGCTGCCAGCTCAAGATTCTCGACCTGGAAGACCATCTCCTGGCGATCACGGAATCGGTACAAATTGCCTATTTTCTGGAGGCGACCCGGGTTGAAATCGAGGGACCCTATGACGTCTCGCTGGTCGAGGGCTCGATCACCAATCAGCATGACGCTGAACGCATCAAACGCATCCGCAACATGTCCACCTATCTGGTCACCATCGGAGCGTGCGCGACGGCGGGCGGCATTCAGTCGGTGAAGAACTTTCGCGACGTCAACGACATGATTAACTATGTTTACCCGCGGCCGGACTACATCGACACACTGCCGACCTCGACCCAGATCAAGGACCACGTGCCGGTCGACTACGAACTGCGCGGCTGTCCGATCGACCGCGGCCAACTGTTGGAAATGTTCAATGCGCTGCTCAATCAGCGCAAGCCGGTGATCCCGACCTACAGCCAGTGCATCGAATGCAAGCTCGCTGGCACGGTGTGCGTCATGGTCGCCAACGGCACACCATGTCTCGGCCCGGTCACCCAGACTGGCTGCGGCACCTTGTGCCCCACCCATGACCGCGGCTGTTACGGCTGCTTCGGCCCAAGCGAGGACCCGAACACCACCAGCCTGGCGGCACGCATGGCCCGTCTTGGCATGAGCGATTCCGATATTGGGCTGGCCTTCCGGTCCTTCAACGCCAATGCGGAAGCGTTCCGCACCGAGGGAGATCGGCATGAGCGTCACTGAAACACTGGCGCCGCAGCGCATCATCCAGGTCGATGCGCTGGCCCGTGTGGAAGGCGAGGGAGCCCTTTACGTGCGCGTCAAGGACGACGAAGTCCAGGACCTCAAGTTCCGCATCTTCGAGCCACCGCGCTTCTTCGAGGCCTTGCTGCGCGGCCGACCGTACACGGATGTACCCGACATCACCGCGCGCATCTGCGGCA
>JANQJV010000370.1 GCA_028281465.1 Azospirillaceae bacterium
TGCCGGCTGGACCGCCGCCAATCTTGGCGGCCTGCCGCTGGACGTGGTCCGGGCCGGCTGGAAGCCGGCGGTCCAGCCGGCAAGGAGGCCGGCGCTCCGAAACAGGGCGGCCCGAGGACCGGCTCTTGTTTCGGGCCGTTGGTATAAGGTCCCAGACTCGTTTTTCGGCCGAGAAACCTGGGAGTTTGACCGATGGCGCGGCAGTCACCAAACGCCGGCGGTGGGTCGGTTGTGCCCACAGAGACTGTGCTGGCAGCAGATGGGCGGGCAGTGGATGGGCGGGCAGTGGATGGGATGCTCTTTTCGATAGATAGCGAGATTACGGACGATACACGGGCGGTTTGCCGTCAGTTTATTACCCATTGTTTAGGGGATAGAAACTACATCAACCGCGACCGCCAGTACCGCGCAGCAACCGTGGCGTCGGAACTCCTGCAGAATATCACCAACCATGGCCGTAGACCGACCGGTACCGCCCTGCACCATCCCAAAGGTCGATTCGAACTCCGCTTTCAGGACGGCCTCGTCGTCATCGCCACCGAGGCGGCCATGACGGAAGAGGATTTTGAAGCGGTCAGGACAGCTCTGTCCGACTATTCGCAAACATCCAAGGAGATGCTGGCGGCACAAGAGCGCGCGATTTTACTCGACGATCGGCGGGAGCGGACCTCGAGCGGCATGGGTCTTGGCCTCTTGATCGTCGTCAGCGATTCCGACCGGGTTGGCATCACCAAACTTGGCACCACCGGACCGCATCTGAGATGCCGGATAGAGGCTGTCATTTAGCAAAGAGGGTATCATGTCGGTTCAAGAACTGCATGTTCTCAAGACAACAAAGACTCCCGAGGTTGATTTTCGGTATATTGACGAGACCATTTCGATAATCGGGCCGTGCGATCCGGATAATCCAGATGAGTTTTTTCGGCCGGTGAATGCCTGGCTGGTCGACTTTAGACAGAATACAGATTTTCCGGTGCTCAAGGTGTGCATCAGCACAAATCACATCGGGTCGATGAGTCTGATCAACTTCAGGAAACTCTTTCAGTTGATATCCAGCATAGCGGACAGGAAGCACGTCTCTGTAACATGGTCCTCTGAAAGCTCCGCCAAGCGGATCATCGGGTATGGGCGGACTCTGAGCGAGCTCTTGCCGCCATCGGTTCCGTTCAAGCTGGTCGAACTGGCGGACGGTGCAAACGGCCCGGCGTGAGCCGTTCCCGCCGGCAGACGATCCGCCGACCTCGGAGATCTACCCGATCTTCTCGACCTCGAACGCCCGATCCGGCCTGAGCAGCGCATCTTGCGCGGCAATGAGCTGCAATTCGCGCGTGCCGGCGGCATGGGTTTGGGCAAACAGAGCGTGCAGCGCGCCGGCGACATGCGCGAGCGTCTCCGGGGCCGAGGCCCCGCGCAGGCGGCACGCCAGAAACAGCGCGGCAGCCCCGTCACCGGCGCCATTGGGCAGCGGGTCGAGCGGAAACAACGGAGTCGTCACCGACCAGGTGCCGGTGTCCGTGGCGAGCAACATGCCAATACGGTCGGCCCGTTCCGGCGGTTGCGGCACGCTGGTCACCAGCACCCACCGTGGCCGGCCGCCGCGCAGGGCATGGGCCGCCTCCGCCGCCTGTTCCGGCGTGTTGATGGTGCGACCCGTGAGAAAGGCCAGTTCGAAGGCGTTGGGAGCCACCAGGTCTGCCGCCGGCACCATGCGCGCCTGCATGAAGTCCGGAATACCGGGGCGCACGAAGAAACCCCGGCCAACATCACCCATCACCGGATCGCAGCAGTAAACCGCATCCGGGTTCTGGGCGCGCACCCGGTCCACGGCATCCAGAATCACGTCACCCACGCCGGCGTCGCCGGTGTACCCCGACAACACCGCCGCACACCCCTCCAGCCCGCCGCGCGCGGCGATGCCGTCGATCACCTCGGCGATATGGGCGGGCGGAAACACTTGGCCGGTCCAGGTGCCATAGCCGGTGTGGTTGGAGAACTGCACGGTGTTGACCACCATGGCGTCGAAGCCGAGCCGTTGCAACACGAAGCCGGCAACCCGGTTGCCGACATAACCGTAGGCGACATGCGACTGGATGGACAGAATCGGGGTCATGGCAGGACCAAATCTCAGCACGGCATGGGACGGCATGTTGGCGGCAGTCTCCGCCCGTTTGCGTCGACCGCCGGCATGCCCCCCATCGACAGTCAGTCATTATGGCAGCATCCGTGCGCTTTCGCCGCAGTGTTTTGTGCAGGCCAGCCTCGAATGCCCGGGCATTGGAGACGGCCAACAAGTCTGCACACCGCATCAGACTGGGCGCATCAGACTGGGCGCATCAGACTGGGCGCATCGGACTGCATGCTGACGACGGTGGTGCTGTGGCGACGCCACCGTCGTCCGGGTCCGGTCTCCTGATCCACCGTCTGCTCGGGATTGGCGACCAATCGGAACGGTCGCGGCGATTGCCGATTGAGTCCACAGACGCGGACCAAAGGGTCCGAACACCCTCGGACTCCGGAAACCAGCGCCCATGCGGCGCCCTGCCACTGTTGTACCGCGTCGTCAGATGCCCAGGTGCTGGCCCATCGATGCGTGGAGGGCCCCATGGTCCAGCGGGCGTGCAGGCTGCCCCTGAGTCTGCTGCTGTCGGTGTTATGCGCCTGTTCGGAACCGGCCGTCGAGGCACCGATTGAACCGGCGCGCGTGCCGGTGGTGGAAACGGTGGTGCTGGCGCGCCAATCTTGGGTCCAGCGCATTCATGGTTTCGGCGTGGTCGAACCGGCCGAACAGGTGGTGATTGCGCCGGATTTCCTGGGCACGGTGGTCGAGGTGGCATTTGAAGCCGGCGATCCGGTGGCCGCCGGCCAAGTGTTGATCCGATTCGACCCGGCCAAGCGCACCTTGCGATTGGATGAGGCGGAAGCCGCCCTGACGGTGACCCGCGCCGATCTCGAGGAAGCGGAGGAAACCCTGGCACGCCGACGCGTCCTCCTCGAACGCGGGACCGTTTCCGTCGAGACCTTCCGGGCCCATGAGACGACAGTGCGCGGGGCCCGCGCCCGGGTGGCGCAGGCCGTGGCGGCGCGGGACCTGGCCCGGCGCAATCTGGAGGACACCACCCTGGTCAGCCCAGCGGCCGGGACCGTCATGCGGCGCACGGTCGATCCGGGGCAGACCGTTCTCGCCGGTACGCAGCTTGCGGTGATCGACGCGACCCGAACCATGCGTGTGCTGACCTATGTCACGGAGAAAGACGTCAACGCCCTGGCAATCGGCTCCCATGCCGAGGTGACGAGCCCGGGCGTCCCGGGACGGGTCTATCCTGGCCGCGTCGAAGTGGTCGGCTTCATGGCCGACCCGCGCACCGGCAATTTCCAGATCAAGGTGGCCGTGCCGAACGATGACGGCTTGCTGCGCCCGGGCATGACCGCGCGCGTCACGTTGACAGGCCTTGTCGACCAAACCGCCTTGCTGGTGCCACGCACCGCCATCGCCGACCGTGACCGCCGTCGGCGTGTGTTTACCGTTATTGACGGGTATGCCCGCGCCGTGGAACCGCTGTTTGCCGCCGTTCTGGGCGATGCGCTGCCGGTCCTGGAAGGCCTGGCAGCCGGTGATGAGATCATCGTGGGCGGCGTCGACCGCGTGGTGGACGGCAGCCCCGTGCGCGCCGCGCGACTGGCCGACCATCCTGAGAACCCGGCGGACGCCGGCGGAATCGCGAGCCCGACATCACCGGATGATGGTTCATGACGGCGGTCTACAACGCCTTCATCACTCGGCCGCTGCTCGTCAACCTCGCGGTGGTGTTCTTCCTGGCCACCGCCGTTCTGGCGCTGAACACGGTCCAATACGACACATTCCCAAAGATCGAACTGGGGTTGGTCACCGTGATCACGACGCGGCCCGGTGCCGGACCGGAAGACATGGAGCTGTCGGTCACCGTGCCGCTGGAAGAGGAAATCCTCAAGACCGACGAACTGGCCAAAGTCACCTCCAACAGCATGGAGGGGCTGTCGGTGATCACGGTGCGCATCGATCCGGACAGCGACAACCCTGGCCGTGTGCGCGCCGAGTTGCAGAAGGCGGTGGACCGTGCCACGGCCCGGCTGCCGGCCGATCTGCCCGAAAAGCCAAGGGTGGAAGAGGTTTCCTCGCAATCCATCGCAGTGCTGGAGCTCCACGTCTCCGGCTCGGTCCCCGAAGCCACGCTGCGCCGGGTGGCTGACCAACTCGCCGATGCCGTGCGCGAAATCGACGGCGTGGCCGGCATTGACAAAATCGGTTACCGCGACCGCGAGGTTCGCATCCTGCTTTCCCCGGACCGCCTGCACCGGCTCGGCCTGGCACCGGCGGACATCGCAGCGGCCATCCGGCAGCGCAATGTGCGCGATTCCGGCGGTTCGATCGAATCCTTTACCACCGAGCGCAAGGTGGTCACGGTCGGCCAGTTCGCCCATCCCAAGGAGGTTGCCGAGGTCATCGTGCGCACCGGCGCACTGGGCGACGTGGTGCGGGTGCGCGACGTTGCCGACGTGGTGCTGGACTATGAGGACTGGCAGGTCCGCAGCCGGCTCGACGGCGTCGACGGCATCACGCTTGCCGTCCGCAAGACCCGCAGCGCCGATGGCCTGACCACGGCGGCAGCCGTGAGACGCTTCGTCGCCGATTTGCACCCGACCCTGCCGGCCGGGGTGCGCCTCACCGTGGTCAACGATCTGAGCCGTTTCACCTACGACATGCTCGATGTGCTGATCGGCAACGCCGTGATCGGCTTCGCCTTGGCGTTGATCGTGTTGTTGGTGTTCCTTCCGGTGCACAGCGCCTTTTGGATCGCTTTCGGCCTGCCCATTGCGCTGGCCATCACCGTGTCGCTGATGCCGCTGGTCGGCCTCGGCATCAATGTGATGACCCTGACCGCCATGATCCTGGTCTTGGGCATGCTGGTGGACGACGCCATCGTCACCGGCGAAAGCATCGCCCGACGGCATGAGGCGGGGGAGCGGTCCAGCTTGGCCACCGCCGCCGCGACCGCAGCCGTGGCCCGGCCTGTGGTCACCAGCACCGCCACCACGATTCTCGCCTTCACACCGGCCGCATTTCTTGGCGGCTTGGAAGGTGCTGTGATGTGGATGATGCCGGTCATGGTCGCCCTGATGCTGGGCGGTTCGCTTTTGGAATGCCAATTCATGCTGCCCTGCCACCTGGCCCACGGCGCCCGGGTCAATCGACCGAAACGCTGGTTCGCCTGGGTGCAGGCGCAGTACGACCGGGCAATCTTGGGTATTCTGCGGTACCGCTATGGGACCGTCGCCGCCTTCCTCCTCGTCACCGCCGGCGTTGGCGTATGGTCGGCACAACAGCTCCGCTTCACCCTCTACCCGGACGTGGACATCGACACCTTCTATCTGAAAGTCGAACTGCCGGAGGGCCGCTCCTTCGCCTACACCGCCGACAAGACACGCGAACTGGAAGCGTTGGTGCGCAGCATCGTCCCGGCAGACGACCTCCTCAATATCGCCACCACCATCGGCGAATACGACACCGTTCTCTTGACGCCGACGGAGGGGCGCAGCCCGACCTGGGCCCGCGTTGCCGTCTACATGCGCCCCCAGGGCGAGCGCACCGTCGACTCCAACGAGATGATGCAGATCCTGCGCAGCCGAGTGCGGGCACTGGACGGCTACAAGAGCATCGTCTTGACACCGCTCAAGGACACACCTGTCGCCGGCAAGCCGGTACAAGTCGAAGTGATCGGTGCGGACACCGACCGACATGCGGTCGCCCGCCGGCTGGACGCGTTCCTGAAACAGCAGTCCGGCGTCACCGAGGTATGGACAAGCTTCAAACCCGGGAAAGACGTGGTGCGCTTGGCGCTGGACCACACCGCCATGGCCAGCCGCGGCTTGACCGTGCGTGATGTCATCCACAGCGTGCGCGTCGCCTTCGATGGCGAGATCGTCGATACTTTGCGCACGATCGACGAGGACATCGACTACCGACTGCAGTACCGCCCGGGTGATCAAGGCCGCCTGGAAACGCTGCAAGCATTGACCGTGGTCAACGCCGCCGGGGTGCCGGTGCCGTTGCGCGCCGTCGCCGAGTTTCACAGCCGCCCCGGCGAAGCGAGCATCAAACACTATTTCGGCGACCGCACGGTGACCGTCTTTGCCGAGATCGACCGTGCGCAGGTGTCGGCCGCGGCGATCAACGCCAGGCTGGCCGATCACGTACGCGAAGAACGCCTGTTGCAGCAGTTCGACGGCGTGCGTCTGTGGTACGGCGGTGAGCTGGAGCAACAGGAAGAGGCCTTGGGCAACTTCGGCGGGGCCTTTCTCCTGTGCCTGTTGGCCATGTTGATGCTGTTGATCGTGCTGTTCAACTCAGTGACCCAACCGCTGCTGATCATGGCGGTGATCCCGTTCGGCGTCGTCGGTGTTTTGCTGGCTTTCGTGCTGCAGAACCTTGAGATGAGCATGATGTCGTTGATCGGCGTTCTGGGCCTGGCCGGCGTGCTGGTCAACGACAGCGTGGTCATGATCGACCACGTCAACCGCGAGACCCGCTCGGCCGTCGCGGCGGGCCGGGACCGGATGACCGCCGTCGCCGACGGCGCCATGGGCCGCCTGCGCCCCATCGTCATCACCTCGATCACCACCGTCGCCGCCTTGGCCCCGGCCGCTTACGGCGTGGCCGGGGCCAACCCGTACATGACGCCCATGATCATGGTGATCCTCTGGGGCGTTCTCACCGGCACCGTCATCTCGCTGGTCTTGCTGCCGTGCCTCTACATGGTCGAACAAGACATTCGTTTGCTGGTGCGACGGGTCGTGGGCTGGTAGGCGATCCGCCGCGCCAAGGCCGACGGCTTCCATGTCCCCTTTTGGCGCGTCACGCCGGCTCCCCTTGCCCCACCGCGATCAACCGCGCCAACAGCCCTGTTCTCACGGCGACGGCCCCCTTCAAAACGGCGAGACTCGCCATGTCGTCTTTGACGAAGTCGATGAACATCATGTTGAGGGTGTTGAACACGAGGTCACCCAGAACATGGGCGTCCAGGCTGGGGTGGACCTCGCCGCGACGCTGCAGGGTTTCGATCAGGCTGCCCACTTGCGCGGCAAGCTGCCGGTCCAGATCGGCATAGCGGCGGCCGTTGGGAGTATGCGGCGTCTCAATCGCCAGCGCCATGGCGCTACGCCACATCTCCTTGGTCAAATACTCCAGCGAGTGGTCGTAATACTGGAAAATCAAGGTCAAAAGCGCCGTTTCCACGCCAACCGGTGGGTTGGCGACGGTGTGCGCGCCGGCCTCCAGCACCTCCTCCACCTCAAGGGCAACGATGGCGATCAGGATATCACCCTTGGTGGCATGGTAGTTGTAGACAGTGCCGACCGAAACCCCCGCCAACTCGGCCAGGTCTTCGATACGCACCGCCCGATAGCCGTCGCGCCGGAACAGGGTGATCGCCGCCTGAAGGATGCGCCGTTCCCGGTCGACCTTCTGTCGATGCCGCAGCCCCGCCAAGGTACCCCCAAAAGTGAAACGCCTCATCTTTTAGGTTGACTATAAAATTGAGTGTGTTCAAGAATTTTCGATCCATGCGCCCATATGGCCGCAATTTCGACAAAGAAAACCCGGAGGGAGACACGTCCATGACCCCATTGCGAAACGGCCTCTTGGCCGCCCCCCTGCTGGCTGCCTGGCTGCCCGCCATGGCCCAGGCCGACGGTGAGCTGAATGCCTTGGTTTGGTGTGATCACACGGATCCGGCGCTGATCGAACCGTTCGAGGCGGCGCATGGTGTCGATGTCAATCTGCGCGAATACGAGGGCACAGGGGCGGCGTTGGCGATCCTGGAGCAATCCCGCCCCGGCGATTGGGATGTTCTGGTGATCGACAGCATCGATGTGCCGCGTGCCGTCGACGCCGGCCTGATGGCGCCTCTGCCGGCCGAAGACTTGCCGATCGCGGACCTGTTCCCCGAGGTGGTGATGGCCGACAGCACCACCCGCGACGGCGTTCCCTACGCCGTCACGGAGAAGTTCGGCTACAACACGATCTCCTACAACGCCGCCAAGGTCGAGCCGGCGGACATGCAGGACCTGACCAAGGTCTGGTCGGATACCTACAAAGACCGCATCGCCATCTATGATTATTATCTGCCGGTGATCGGGCTGGCCGCCATGGCCAACGGCCTGGAGACGGCCGGTTTGTCGGCCGACGACCTGCCGGCGTTGCGCGACACCCTGTTCGCCATGAAGGCCCGTGCGCGCTCGGTGGGTGAAGTGGTGGCAAGCCAGACCGCGCTGGCCACCGGCGAGGTCGACATCGTGGTCGGCGGCGGCGAATGGTTGACCGCGGTGCTGGCCGGCGACCAGCCGGAGCTGACCTGGACCATCCCCGATCAGGGCGCGGTGCGCTGGGCCCAATCCATCGGCGTGCTGGCCGACAGCGAGCGCCAGGACAAGGCCCTGGCCTTCGTCCAATACATCCTGAGCCCCGAGGCCCAGGCCAAGCTAGCCACCTCGGCCTGCTTCTGGGGCATGCCCGCCAATGCCAAAGCCGGAGCGCACCTGACCGACGACCAGAAGGCGATCCTGCGCTGGGACGAGCAGGCCGCCTATCTGGCGCGCAGCCAGCTTTACCCGGCGCCCGACGACGCGCTGGACTTCGCTTTCCAAGACCTGTGGCTGGAGATGCTGCAGCAGTGAGCCTCGGCACCGAAACCCGGGCGGGTTGGGGCTTCGTCGCCCCGGCCTTGCTCTGGACCACGGCGTTCTTCGTCGCGCCTTTCCTGGTCATGGCCGCCATGAGCCTGGCGACGCTGGAAGGCCGCAGCCTGGTCTGGGGCCTTCACCTGGACAACTATGCCCGGTTGTTCAGCCAAGGGTATCTTCTGCGCGCCGTGGCGGTGTCGCTGGAAATCACGGTCACGGTCACGCTGGTATCGGTGCTGCTGGCCTATCCGCTGGCCTGGATCATCGCCTTCCACGTGCCCAAACGCTGGCAGCGCCTGGCCCTGCTGCTGACCATCCTGCCGTTCTGGACCTCCTATGTGGTGCGCTCCTACGCCTGGCTACTGGTGCTGGCCCGGGAAGGCGTGGTCAACGACACGCTGCTGGCGCTCGGCCTGATCGCCGAACCGCTCACCCTGGCCAACACGCGCTTTGCCACCGTGACCGGTTTCGTGCATTTCTTCGTCATGCTGCTGACCCTGACCATCTATGCCAATCTGGTGCAGCTCTCGCCCAACTATGCCCGCGCCGCCCGCGACCTGGGTGCCAGCGGGCTGCAGACCTTCCGGCACGTGATCCTGCCGCTGACCCTGCCCGGCATTGTCACCGGTGCCTTTCTCACCTTCGTGTTGTGCATCGGCGACTACATCACGCCGCAAATTCTGGGCGGCAACAACGAGTTGACCGTGCCGCAGGTCATCATGGTGCAACTCGGCCGTCGCGCCGATTTCCCCCTGGCCTCCGCCCTGTCGCTGATGCTGATGGGGATCGTGACCTTGGCGTATCTCGCCTGCGCCCGCTGGTTGCGACTGGACCGGCTCTGATGCGCGCCCTGCCCTGGCTCGCTCTGGCGCTTGCCTTCGCCTTCATCTACTTGCCCGTCGGCACCCTGGTGCTGTTCTCGTTCCAGGACGGCCGCGTCCCGGTACCGCCGTTCACCGGGCCGACCCTGGATTGGTACGCCGCGGTTCTGGCCGATGATGACCTGATGGAGGCCTTGCTCAACTCTCTTGTCGTCGCCGTCGGTTCGTCTGCGTTGGCCTGTGCTCTGGGGTTCCTGGCTGCCTATGGGCTGGCGCGGCACGCGCTGCCGGCGTCCGGCCTGATGCGCGGGCTGTTGATCGCGCCCATGACCGTCAGCTATCTGATCGTCGGTTTGGGTCTGTTGATCGTGCTGAACCGGCTCGGCGTCGGCGTGTCGCTGTGGACCGCCGGATTGGGCCATGCCGTCATCAACCTGCCGCTGTGCTTCGCCATCGTGTTCGCCTCCATGGGCGCCCAGCAACACAACGCCGAGCGTGCGGCCCGCGACCTGGGCGCGGACGAGGTGCGCGTGATCGTGCTCGTCACCGTGCCCATGCTGGCGCCCGCGCTGCTGGCCGCTTTCTTCCTGTCCATGACCTTGAGCTGGGACGAGTTCATCATCGCTTTCCTGCTCACCCGCTTCGACGTCACCCTGCCGGTGGAAATCTGGAGCCTGCTGCGCTCCGGCCTGTCGCCCAAGACCAACGCCGTCGGCAGTTTGGTGTTCCTCGTGTCCGTCGCCGTGGTGCTGGCGGCGGAGCTGATCGTGTTCGGGAGACGCCGTCGGTGACCGCAGACATCCGCTTGCACGGCCTGAGCCATCGTTTCGGGCCGTTCCAGGCCCTTCAGGGCATCGACCTGGCGATTCCGGCCGGCACTTACGTCACCCTGCTCGGCCCGTCGGGCTGCGGCAAGACCACGTTGTTGTCCGTGCTGGGCGGGTTTATCCAACCCAGCGAAGGCCGGGTGATGATCGACGGCAGGGATATGACCGCGGTCACGCCGGCCAAGCGCCCCACGACCACCGTGTTCCAGGACTACGCCCTGTTCCCGCACATGAGCGTGCGCGACAATGTGGCGTTTGGCTTGCGCATGGCCGGCGTCCGCCGGCGTGCGCGGGCAGACCGCGCCGAGCAGCGCCTCGCCCTGGTCGGCCTCAAGGCCGCCGCCGACAAGCGCCCGCACGAACTGTCCGGCGGTCAACGCCAGCGCGTCGCCCTGGCCCGGGCTCTGGCCGTGGAGCCGGACGTGTTGCTGCTGGACGAACCCTTGGGGGCCCTCGACCTGAAGCTGCGCCGGGCCATGCAGGACGAGTTGAAGGCGATCCAGCGCCGGCTCGGCACCACCTTCGTCCATGTCACCCACGACCAGGAAGAGGCCATGGCCATCGCCGACCGCATCGTGGTGATGAACCGCGGCCGCATCGAGGACCACGGGTCGCCGGACCGCCTGTATCGCCGCCCGGCCAGCCTGTTCGCCGCGGATTTCATGGGCGAGATGAACCACATCCCGGCCAGCCGACGGGTCGACGGCGGGGTCGACACCCCGTTCGGCCCCGTGCCGGTGGCGGCGCCGGAGCGGGCGGGCACCGATTTGGTTCTGTGTTTGCGTCCGGAGGCGATCCACCCGGGCGTCGGCGCCGTCCGTCTCGGCCCCGCCCGGGTCACCGACGCCGCCTTCTTCGGCACCCACTGCCGGGCCCACGTCGTGCCCGACGCCGCCCCCGACCTCACCTTGATCGCCCACCTGCCCCCCAAGACGCCACCGGCGCCGGACACGGTGCTGGAGCTGTTTGCCGACCCGGCCGAGGTGTGCGTGTTTCCAGCGGAGGACAAACCATGATCCGCGCCCGCCCGGAAGACTGGTACGTCACCACCGCCGTCGGCGACGGCGTCACCCTGATCGCCGAGCCTTTCATCAAGCCATTCTACCGCTGCAATGTGTGGCATGTGCGCGGGCGCGACCGCGACATGCTGGTGGACAGCGGCATGGGCGTCGTGCCGCTGCGCGTCTGGGTGCCGCTGGTCACAGAGCGGCCGCTCACGGCTGTTGCGAGCCACACCCATTTCGACCACATCGGAGGACACCACGAATTCGCCGACCGCGCCGTGCATGCCGCCGAGGCTGCGATCCTGGCCAACCCGGGTCGCCCCGCCACGCTGGCCGACCCTTATGTCACCGACGACATCTTCCAGGACCGCCTGCCGCCGGAACCCTACGAATCGCGAGACTACGGGGTGCGCGCGGCGCCGGCCACGCGCCTGCTGGCCGATGGCGACACGATCGATCTGGGCGACCGGCGTTTCGCGGTGATCCACACCCCCGGGCATTCGCCCGGCGGCATCGCGTTGTGGGAAGCGGCGAGCGGCATCCTGTTTTCCGGCGATATCGTCTACGACGGCCCCCTGATCGAAGACACCTACCATTCGGATGCGGCCGACTATCACCGATCCATGGTCCGCCTCCTCGACCTGCCGGTGCGCGTGGTCCACGGCGGCCATTTCCCCAGCTACGACGGCGCCCGTCACCACGCCCTCATCCGCGCCTGGCTGGACGACAAGCAAGCGGCGCTTTGACCACCGCTCCGCCATCCCGACGACGCTTGCCGGAGAAGCTTGCGTCCTCGGCATGAAGACTCCGACAATTGCGGGCGATGCCTGGGGACCGGAGAATGGCGCTCGTTTGCTCTTTTGGCGGTTCCCACACTGACAGCACGGCCGAGGTCATACCAACGGCCCGAAACAATGACCGATCCTCGGGCCGCCCTGTTTCGGAGCGCCGGCCTCCTTGCCGGCTGGACCGCCGGCTTCCAGCCGGCCCGGACCACGCCCAGCGGCCGGCCGCCAAGATGCCGGCACTCCTCGTTCAGCGCCGAAACCGAACCTGTCGTCAATGCGGGCCATGGGTATTACTGATGGGCATCCCCCATCGCCGCGTCAACCTCGCCGACCGCGTGGCTGATCGCTATTTCTTGCGGGATTGTCGTTGACAGGCGAGCACCGCCACAAGCGCATCATCCTGTTGCGACGGTTGTTCCGGTGCGGTTTCCCATCGGGCCTTCAGGGTTGCGACGACCTCCGACGCCGTCCAAGGCTCGCACGCGGCCAAGGCGGCATGAATCGCCCGTTCGATCGGTTTGCCGTCGTTTAACGGTGTGTCCGGGCTTGGCAGGCGGTCTGAGAAACCGTCGGTACACGCAATGATGAAGGTCGGCTTGTCGAGGACGAAGCGCTGTTTGGCGATCTTGACTGGCTGCCATTGCCAGTGACCGTCGCCGTCCTTCAATCGCGCCGGCCCCAAATTCTTGCCGATTTCCGCTTCGGAGCCGATTTGCTCGATCCGATAGCGCATGGGTCCTTTCGCTTTGCGGCCGGGCAGCGTGAGGAGATACACCGGCATCTGGGCAACCGCGCAGTCCACCGAGCCGTCGTGCTCGCGGACGACGACCGCGCAGGCGTCGACCCCCATCGTGAACAGGTCCGGACTCTTCAACGTCGAACCGGACGTCTTGGCTCCGCGCTCGGGTTGGAGCACCAGGCCGCACAGGGTTTTGTCGATGGCTTGGAGGGCGTCGGCGGCGTCCCAGTCGTCCGTCGCCGTGTCGTCCAGATAACGCGACAGGCCGGCGCCGACCATGGCGTTCTGCAGGGCCGCCGACATGCGTTTGCCGGCACAGTCGCCGACCACGACGAAATCGACGCGGCCCATGGCGGTCTTCGTCATGCGGTAGTAGACGAAATCGCCGCCGACTCCCATCAAGGGTTTGCTGTAATGGGCGAAGCGCCCCGATCGGTGCGACTTTCGGTAATAGATGCCGTCAAGCAGCACCCCGGCTGTTTCCAGGGCCAGGTGAACATCGATGCCGTTTTGAACATAGGCCGTCTCGTCGATGTAGATCGTGACGACCAACCGGCAATCGGAGACGGAGATCCTGTGCGATACGTGGCCGAACACCCGGTTGCGGCCCGGCGGATCGCGGCGGCCCAGGTCCAGGGTGCGGATGTCCGCCTCGTGCCAATGCACGTTGATCGGGATGAAGTAATCCGCCGAGGCGTGGCTGCTTTCCAGACGTGGCCGGTGGTCGATCTTGCGCCAATCGTGCCAGATGGCACACTCAGACTTCGGAAAGGCCGACCGCCACACCGCATTGACATAGACCAGGGCGCCATCCTCGTCGGCGATTTCGATCGCGAGATCGGCGCCGTCGGGTCTCGCTTCCACCCCCAGGAGACCACCGCGCGTCGCCTGTTGGATCAAATGCGCAAGGTGCTCTGGCGATAGCGATCCGACGTGGTCAAGAAGGGCAGAAATCGGCTCCATCCCGGCGGTGTGGTCC
Source organism: Azospirillaceae bacterium (assembly GCA_028281465.1). Lineage (GTDB taxonomy): Bacteria > Pseudomonadota > Alphaproteobacteria > Azospirillales > Azospirillaceae > JANQJV01. The sequence continues at coordinate 13,874 of JANQJV010000370.1, forward strand.
GGGTGACCTTCATTATCCATTACCGACGTCTTGTTGCAAACCAGCGGACGAAAAGCGTAGCGGAAACGCCGATGGTCGATCAAGAGGACGTCCGAGGATGGCAGTTTGAAGGCATGACGGATGCGGCGCCGTTCCGGGTCGGACCGACCCGGGGTCGACGCCGCCCGCAGCGTCGGGCTGTAGGGTCAGGACTGGGAGATGAAGGCTGGGGTGTTTCCCTGAGACCGCATGTCAGCGGCCGGCTCACGCGTCTTCCGCATCCTTCTTCCAGGTCACCTGGTAGAGGTCGAAGCGCCGGTCGCGCAAATTGAGCACGGTGCCGCGGGTGCGCGCCTCTTCCAAGGTCTCCAGGCTCAGATCGGCAAGCGCCACCATCTCCACATTGGGCGTGGTGTCGGCGGCGACGCCATCGCGCGCGAACGGAAAGTCGCACGGCGTCAGGATGCAGCTCTGCGCATATTGGATGTCCATGTTCTCCACGCCCGGCAGGTTGCCCACATTGCCGGCCATGGCGACATAGAGCTGGTTTTCCACGGCGCGCGCCTGGCAGCAGTAGCGTACGCGCATGTAGCTTTGCCGTTCGTCGGTGCAGAACGGCACGAACAGGATCTGCGCGCCCTGGTCGACCAAATGCCGCACCACCTCCGGGAACTCGGCATCATAGCAGATCAAGACGCCGATCGGCCCGCAGTCGGTCTCGATGGTGTGCGCCTCATGGCCACCCTCGATCGACCACCAGTAGCGCTCATTCGGTGTCGGATGCAGCTTCTCCTGCCGGTGCACCGAGCCGTCGCGCAGGCACACGAACGACACGTTGATGATGTCGCCGTCGGCATCGCGCATCGGGTGTGAGCCGCCGATGATGTTGATGTTGTATTCCACGGCGAGCCGGGACAGCAGCTCCTTGAGCGGCTCGGTATATTTGGTCAGCTCGGCGATCGCCTGGTCGGCGGGAATGCGCTTGTTCTCGATCGACAAGAGCTGCAGCGTGAAAAGCTCCGGGAACAGGACGAAATCGGCGCGGTAATCGGCCACCACGTCGACGAAATACGCCACATTGTGGCCGAACTCCTCGAACGAGGCGACCCGGCGCTGCTGGTATTGCACGCAGGCGATGCGCACGGAGGCGGGGCGATGCCGGGCAGGGGTGCCCGGGGCCGGCTCGTCGTGCGGCACCGCCGGGTTCCACCACACCATGAGCGCCGCGTTGCCCAGGCTTTCCGCATCCGTCGGCAGATAGCCGGGCAGCACGCCGAGCGGCTCGAAGCCGTTGCGCATCTGGAAGCTCAACACCGCATCTTTGAGGCGGTGCTGTCGGATCTGTTCGACATAGGTCTCCGGTCCGTCCACCTCGCCGCGGCGCATGCGCCGACGCAGGCCCGGCATGCGCGCGCCGAACACGATGCCCTTGAGCCGCAGCTCCTGGCACAGGCGTTTACGGGCGTTGTAGAGCCGTTGACCGATGCGCAGACCGCGGTGTGCCGGGTCCACCATCACCTCCATGCCGTACAGCATGTCGCCATGGGCGGTGTGCCGGCTGGCGAAGCCGTTGCCGGTGATCGTGGACCAGGTGTGCGGCTTGAGGGCGGTCGTCCCGTCGATGACAAAGGTGGCCGCGTAACCGACCACGTCCTCGTTGAGGACGGCGACGAACTGTCCGGCGGGAAAGTTCTGCAGATGACCGCGCAGTTGCGCCTGGGTATAGGGCTGCGACTCCTCGGGATAGGTTTGCCGGCACAGCTCCTGAATCGCGCGCATGTCGGCGATGCGCGCCGGGCGAACGACCAGCTTCGGTTTGGTCTCGCCGTTCGCTGCGGCGCCTCGGCTGCCTGTGTCCTCGTGCATGTCCCGTGTTCCCGTCACCTGGCACCGGCCTGAGACCTCGGCCTCTACCACGATGACGGGCACGGCGGAACCGAATGATTGGGAGGGCAATGGGCCGCGTCGCGGCGTTGCTTTCAACACCTTCCTTGGGTGGGCCCATTGCCACGACGAGACGGTGGCTCCGCATGCCGCTCCAAAGCTTGCCGGGGCGACTGCGCCCAATGTTGCGACCATTGGCCAGGTCCGGTCCCGCAACCGCCCCGACCGACGATCGTCGTCGGCCGAAGGACACCGGACACTCGGGACGCAGTCGCCGCAGGCCCCAGTCTACCGGCGGCTTAATCGCCGAGGTCGGGCGCCGACAACGCTTCGGCCAGACCATGCTTCTCGAGCAGTGCTTGGTAGGTGCCGTCGTCGATCACCTGCTTCAGACCCTGGTTGAATTCTTCGATGCGCCAGGCGGTCTCCGGGTGTTGCTCGCTGAACATCATTGCCATTTGGGACTCGCTGACCACCAGGTCGGCGATCTCGATCTGGGATCGGATGTCGGGGCGGAGAGCATTGACCTGGTCCCATCCCTGTAGAGCGGTGGCACTGACCGCATGAACGCGGCCGGCCCACAAAAGTTGAAAACACGACTCCATGTCCTTGGGGGATTGACGCTGCGTCGCGCCGCTTTGGATCATCGCGTCGAGCACGCCGAATTGCCCATAACCGAGCGGCAGACAAACGCGTTTGCCGTCCAGGTCCTCGGCCGCGGCGATCGTGGTTCCCGACTTCACGAAGAGTCGTTCGATCAGTTCGAACAGCGGCTTGGAGAAGTCGAAGGTTTCATCCCGCTCGTCGGTGATGGTCCAGGGCATGGTCGCCAAGTATTCCCCGGCCTCGGTCAGGTTCTGGCCACGCTTCCAAGGCAGCCAAACGAACTGCACCGAGTGCCCAACCGACGTATAGATCTCTGTCACCAAATCCGTCGCAAAGCCGCCATTGGGCAGCGAACGATCCGTGAATGGTTTGTAGTCGTCCCCGGTAACGATGACCACGTCGTCGGCCACGGCAACGCCGGCCGCCAGGCTCAGGGCAATACCCCCAGTCATCACGATGGTCTTCAGGGATTGGGTCATGGCGTCTCTCCTTTAGCGCGATCACGAACAGCGCCAACGGTTCGGTCGTCCGGCAGCGGCTGCGCATTTTCATCCATCACGAACCATACAGGCGGACGCTGGCCAAACCCACGACCGAGTGGCGCTTCCGGATGGCGGTCACCGCTCGCCCGGGATTTCAGCCCCGGCAGGTCGGCGAATGCTGGACGGACCTCGCGTCACCTGGGACGTGCTGCCGTGCCCTTCGCCGGACCTGTTAGAGGGTCAGCGAGGTTCCGGCAAACCGGGTTTGCTTGGATCGGCCGGTCGGGCGATCACGACATCCGGTGGCGGCAGGTGGGGTGCGGTTCCGGCTGGGCGCGGGGCGTGATCCAGGAAATCGGGGTCATAAAGCGACAACAGTGATTCCAGAGCGTGGAACACCTCGTCGGCCGACCCGTCGATGGAGCGGCGCTGCCAGTATCGGATCGCGGTGTCAACATGGTACCAGTTCAGGCGTTCGGCCCGGATGTCCAGATCGAGCACGGCGCGCAACGTGTCTTCCTGGAACCGCGCACCCATAGAGGCCCACGGGCGCCGGCCGTCGATCATCTCCACCAGGTACCGCCGCTCCTGATCGAAGTGCCACAGATTGTGGGACAGTTGGACATAGCTCCGGTGGTAGGCGCGGGCCATGCTCCGGATGGATTGGTCGTAGATCCATTGGGTTCTGCCGATGAAATCCGTATCCGACGCATCGGGCAACAGCTCGTCTTGCACCCATGCCACCATGGACGGATTATAGGCACCGAAACGAGTCGCGTGGAGGCGCAGGTCTCCCTGGCCATGCGGTCCATCCAGGAAGGCCGGGATGCCGGCGAAGGCTTCCAGCTCCGCGACCCCCAGAACGCCACGCAGCGTGCAGTGAAGCGACCGCAAGCCTTCGCCGCCGATCAGATCGTGCATGTCAAGACAGGGGGCCGGCGGCGAGGCCAGAGCCGACCAGGCCGAAGACAGGGCGGTGGCAACCTTGGAGGGCGGATGTTTCACCGGCGTCGGCGCTGCGACCGTGGTTGTCTTCTGCGGCTTGCCGGCGCCATCATCCTGGGGAGCGGCAACAGCCGACCCTCCTGCGGCCAAGCCAAGGACAACCACCAAACGCAGCAATGGATCAGTCGCCCAACGGCTCACCACCATCTTCAACATCCCCCGTCCTGTGCCGGTCCCATGGCGCCGACCGAGCCGATACGAAGGGTGCAAATGGCTGCGAAACGGTCGGTTTGGCAAGCGGTTTCTCGGCAGGCACCGGGAGACGTCGCCCTTGATCCACCGCCCTCAACGTTGGAGAGTCTTCCGCTCACGATGGTTCGCGGAAAAGGCTCTGGCCGTTTTCGAGACGGGGGTTCGGCCGAGGGCGTCGGTGACGAACCGACTGGCCTCCAACAACCGATCCAGATGGACGCCGGTTTCGATGCCGAGACCGTCCAGCATGTAGAGTACGTCTTCGCTGGCGACGTTGCCGCTGGCGCCCTTGGCATAGGGACAGCCGCCAAGACCGGCGACGGCGCAGTCGATGACCGCGATCCCGTGCTGGAGGCACGCGTAGATGTTGGCCAGCGCCTGGCCGTAGGTGTCGTGGAAATGCACGGCCAGGCGCTCACGCGGGATGCGGGCGGCAACCGCCTCGACCATGGCAACCGCCTTGCCCGGCGTGCCGGTGCCGATGGTATCGCCCAGGGACAGCTCGGCGCAGCCCAGACCGGCCAGCCGTTCGGCCACCTCGGCGACCGCGTCCGGTGCCACGGCACCCTCATACGGGCACCCCAGCACGCAGGAGACGTAGCCGCGGACCCGGAGGCCGCTGTCTTGGGCGGTACGGCACACCGGTGCAAACCGGGCCAGGCTCTCGGCGATGGTGCAGTTGATGTTGCGTTGACTGAAGCTCTCCGATGCGGCGGCGAAAACGGCGATCTCGCGCGCCCCTGCCGCCATCGCCCGCTCCAGGCCTTTCTCGTTGGGCACCAGCACCGGGTAGGAGACGTCCGGCCGCGCTGGCAGTCCGGCCAGCACATCGGCCGTATCGGCCATCTGCGGCACCCATTTCGGCGAGACGAAGGCGCCGGCTTCGATGCGGCGCAGACCGGCCTCGGCCAAGCGGCCGATAAGGTCCACCTTGACCGTAAGGGGCACAGTCTGCGGTTCGTTCTGCAGCCCGTCGCGCGGACCGACCTCGACCAAGGTCACCGAAGCAGGCAGCGATGTCATGCGACTCACCCTTCAACCGCGCAGCGTCTTGAGTTCCTCTTCGGCGATGTCGATGCGGACCGTGCCGCGCGCGACCAGTTTCTTAGCAACGGCGTCGATCTCCTCGCCGGCGGCGCCGGCCATGATGGCAATGTTCTGGGCGTGCAGCGACATGTGCCCCTTCTGCACGCCGGTGGTGGCGAGCACGCGCAAGGCGGCGAAATTCTGCGCCAGACCCACCGACACGACGATCCGTGCCAGCCGATCGGCGCTGTCGATCTCCATGATCTTCAGGCAGGCCTGCGCCGTCGGGTGCACCTTGGTGGCGCCGCCGATCAGGCCCACCGCCAAGGGCATTTCCAGCACGCCGGACAGATCGCCGTCTTTGGTCACCTCCCAGCGGCTCAGGCTGCGGTACCGGCCGCTGCGCGCGGCATAGGCGTGGGCGCCGGATTCCACCGCCCGCGTGTCGTTGCCGGTGGCCAGCACCACGGCGGTGACGCCGTTCATGATCCCTTTGTTGTGGGTCGTCGCCCGGTAGGGATCGGCATCGGCGAACTGGAACGCCTCGACCATGCCGTCCCGGACGGCCGTCCCGCCGATGTCCTCTGCCTTCCAGGTGCAGCGGGCCCGCGCGAGCCGCCGGTCGGCCAGGTTGGACAGGATGCGCAGCAAGGTGCGGCCGCCGGTCCATTCGGCGATGGAGGGCGCCAGGGCTTCGGCCATGGTGTTGACCGCATTGGCGCCCATGGCATCGCGCGTGTCGACGATGATATGGGTGATCACCATGGGACCGCGGGCGCCGTCGACGATCCGCACCTCGAGGTCGTGGAATCCGCCGCCGAACTTCAGCAGCACCGGGTCCTTGGCGTCACAGATCGCCTTGATGTCGTCCCGGCGCTCGAGAATCTTGATGCGTGCGGTTTCCGGGTCGGACACGTCGAGTAATTGAATCTGGGCGATCATCAACGAGCCGGTGGTCGAGGTGACAAATCCGCCGCCGCTGCGTGCTTGTTTGGCGGCATTGCACACCGCGGCCACGACCGAGGATTCTTCCGTGGCCATGGGCACAAAGAGGTCACGGCCGTCGACGATCATGTTGGTGGCCACGCCGACCGGGATGCTCATGGTGCCGATGACGTTCTCGATCATGCGATTGGCCGTTTCCAGCGGCAGATTGCCGGTGTCGGCGAAATGGGCCGCCGAACCGGCGTCCAGGTGGGTGCGCTCGGCGACCAGGCGCAGCCGGTCGTCCGGCGCCTGCTTGTGGAATCCTTCGATCCGCGATGAATAGCTGTGCATGGCGAAGCCTCCCGGGGCATCTTGGTCAGGGGGACGGGGCAGGCGTGGTGCCGCGCCGTCAGCGCAGTTCGATCATGGTGCGGGGCAGCCAGAGCACCAGGTCGGGCCAAAGGGCGCAGATCAGCAGCCCCAGCATCTGCAGCAGGATGAAAGGAATGATCGACAGGTAGATGCGTTCCATGCCGATCTCCTTCGGCACCACCCCCTTGAGATAAAACAGGGTGTAGCCGAAAGGCGGTGTGATGTAGGCCATTTGGGCGGAGACGAGGAACAGGATGCCGAACCAGAGCGTGTCGAAGCCGAGAAACGTGACGATCGGCAGAAACACCGGAACGCACAGCAGAATGATGCCGATCTCGTCCAGAAACATGCCGAGAAAGAACAGAATGCCCAGCATGGCCATCAGCACGACCCAGCGGTTGGCCTCCAGGTCGCGGATGAACTGCAACAGGAAATCGGCGCCGCCGGTGCCGGTGAAGATGGCGACGAAGCTCTTGGCGGCGATGGTGATCCAAAGGATCATGGCCGAGACCTTGAGCGTCTGCCAGGCCGCTTCACCCAGCATGGAGACGCTGAGCTGCCGCTGCAAAGCGGCGGACAACAGGGCGGCGGCCACGCCGATGGCCGCGGCTTCGGTCGGCGTGGCGATGCCGAAATAGATGCTGCCCAAGACGCCGACGATGATCAGCGCCGGCAGCACCAGCGCCCGCAGCGAGGCCAGCCGCTGCAGCAGCGAGGCTTCCGTGCTGTGCTCGGCCACGGGGGCGAGCTTGGGATTCAGCTTGACCCGTATGATGATGTAGAGCGTGTACAGGGTCGACAGCAGCAGCCCGGGCACGATCCCGCCGATGAACATCTGGCCGATCGAGGTCTGCGCCGTCACGGCATACACGATCGTGATCACCGAGGGCGGAATCAGAATCCCGAGCGTGCCGCCGGCGCAGATGGTGCCCATGGCCAGTTCGGGCGAATAGCGCCGCCGCAGCATCGACGGCAGGGCGAGAATGCCCATGGCCGCCACGGCGGCCCCCACGATGCCGGTCATGGCCGCCATGATGGTGCAGATGACGATGGTGCCGACCGCCAGCCCACCGGGCACGCGCACGAACCAGAGCTCCATGGCGCGGTACAGCGCTTCGATGATGCCCGAGCGTTGCAGGATGGTCGCCATCAGCACATAGAGCGGGATCGCCAGCAGCATCTCCGAGCGCATGGTGTCGAAGATCTGCAGCACCGGGATGACCAGGGCGCTGCTCCCCCACAGCGTCATGGTGAAGAACACGGCCAGAGAGCCGAGCACGAAGGCGAGCGGCAAGCCGGTGAGCAGCAACCCGACCAGCGACAGGAACATGAGGCCAAGGACGAGTTCCGAGTTCATTGCAACGCCTCCGCACGGCCGAGGGCGCGGGCCCAAGCGCGCAGGAATTCGGCCAGGGCTTGCAGGAACAACAGTCCCATGGCGACCGGAACGACGAATTTGAACGGCCAGATCTCAGGATTCCACGGCGTGAACGATGTCTCGCGCATGCCGAACGCGTTCATGGCGACCGGCCAGCTATGGTAGAGAATTGTCAAGGCAAAGAAAAAAATGATCGGATAGGTGACGATATCGACCGCAGCCGCCACCCGCGGCGGCAGCCAGGCATAGAGGACATCCACATTCACATGGCCGCCGATATGCAGCAGGTAGGGACCGGCAAGCATGAAATACGGGCCGAACAGCAGGGACGAAAGCTCCAGCGCCCACACCGTCGGTGCGTCGAAGAAGTAGCGCATCACCACTTCGAAGCACAGCACGGGAACGACAATGAACATGAGCGCAGCACAACCGATCATCAGCCACCGATTGACCGTGGTGACGATGTGGCAATAGGTTCGCAGAACCCTGGTCATGGAACGACCTTTCGCAAGAGTGCCGGCCAGACTGGGGATCCGAAGGCGCCAAGGTGTCGGCGACTCTCAGACGCAACGGGTCGAGACACCCCGGCCCACGCCCAATGCCCGAAGGCGGGTCAGCCAGATCCGTCGCCATCCGGAGCGTTTTCCCGTCGCATTGGCACCGGGAAAACGCTCTCGTTGCGGGACATGTCGGCAAACCACCCGCGCCGACCGGTGCGATCGGCCCGGGATTGGCCCTCAAAGGCTACAAGAGACCGAGCTGGCCCATGAAGGCGGTGAGGCTGTCGAGGGCCCGGTTGGCCAGCACGTCGTCGCCGGCCGAGGCCTTCCACGCTTCCACGGCGCGGGGCCGATGCGCCCGGATGTCGGCTTCGGCGAGCGTGTTCACGGTCACCCCGGCGGCTTTGAACCTTTCCACGGCGATCCCGTTCTGCACCAGAATGTGCTGGCGCAGAGCGGTCGAGGTTTCACGCGCCGCCACGGCGAGGGCGGCTTTGAAGGTGTCGGGAAGTGCCTGATAGGCCCTGGCGTTGGCGACGTAACTGGTCGCCGTGGTCGGCTGGTGAACACCCGGCAAGGCGATGAACTTGGTCACTTCGGCCAAACCGGCCTCGTAGTTGGCGGTCAGGTCGCCGCGGTCGGCGAAGTCGATCACACCGGTTTCGAGGGCCGTGTAAACCTCACCGGTGGCCATTGGCACGACGGCGACGCCGAGGGCCCCCATGACGCTGCCGGCCAGCCCGACGAACCGGCCCTTCTTGCCCTGCATGTCGGCGATGCTGGTGATCGGAAACTTGGAATGAATCGGTTCTTCGCCGTACACCGTCGGGGCGACATAGGTCAGGCCGGCTTGGGCGTAGGCATCCCGGGCGATGGCCATGCCGTCCAGTTCGTAGAACCAGGCCTCGTACTGGTCGCTGTGCGGGAAGCCGAACGGGATTGTGCTGGTGAAGGCAAAGGCCTTGATCTTGCCGGCCTCGTAGCCATCGAAGGTCTTCATCAACTCGAAAGCGCCGCCGCGCACGGCGTCGAACGCCTGGTTGGCCGGCACGAGCTGGCCGCCGGAAAACAGACGGATCTGGAAGGCGCCGCCGGTCAGTTCGGCGACCCGAGCGACAAACCGCTCTTCGAATTTGAGCGGCGTTGTGTTGGCATCCCACAGTGCCTGCATGCGCCAGTTCACGGTGCCTTGGCCGCGCACGATCGCGGGTGCACCGATCACGCCGGCGGCGGCGGCGGTCGCCGCGGTGGCCTTAAGGGCCGTGCGGCGGTTGATCTTCTTGGTCATTGGGTTCCTCCTGTTCGGGCGGCGGGCGCCCGTTGCTTGGTTTGCCTTGGGAAGAGCGCCGGACAGGGTCCGGCGGGATGAACACCGCAAGCGCCTGGGCGGGGGTGCCGCCGTGGGCATCGCCGCGGTGGTCCACGGTGGCGTCGAAGCAAGCGCAGTCACCGGGATTGAGGAAATGGACTTGGCCGCCGTAGGTGAACCGCACCGCGCCGGAGAGCACGAAGAACACCTCTTCGCCCGGATGGGCGAACATCTGCTCAGACCGGTCGGTGGGCAGCAGGGTGATGACGAAAGCCTCCACCCGGCGATCGGCCTTGCGGTGCACGATGGACTCGTAGCGGTAACCCGGTTCGGCAAAATCGGTGTTGACGACCAGGCGTTGGTCAGCGCGGACCACGGAGAACCCGGTGCTTTCATCGCCGCTTTCGAAGAATGCCGCCATGGGCAGCCCGAAGGCTTCGCCGAGACGCGCCAAAGCCGCAATCGACGGGCTGGACTGACCATTCTCGACCCGGGACAGATACCCCTTCGACAGTCCGGCACGCCGCCCGACACTGTCCAGGCTTTCGCCCCGTGCCAAACGGATACGGCGAAGCTGGCCGCCGACCGTTTCCATCCGTGTTTCCTCCTCGTGTCGTTGGCATTGTTTCCTCAATGTTTCCTCCTGGAAAACTATGTTGTCAACCTAGAACCGCGCGGCTCCGCATGCGACCAGACCCATAAGGGGCCAGACCGGGTCCCAGTGGCGGCGTGTTCCGGGCTTTGTTGAGGGTGCGACGATCTGGTTCCACGCGAGCCGGTTGAACCAGCCCGGCGGCATGAGCCCGGACGTGGCCGGCGTGGTCCGGTCGGGATGGCGTGATTTCGGGTCGATGCGAGGTTGGGGCGAGGTTGGGGCGAGGTTGGGCGCCTGGAGGAGCAGCCAAACCGCCATCCAGGTGTCGAGGCATGCCGCGACAGACCTCGTCCCGCCCGTCACTGCGTCAAGGTCCACTCAAGGCGATGACACACGAGACCCAGGCGAATGGCGCCGACCGGCCATTGTTTTCCTGGCAATCAGGGTGATGGCGGGCAAAGGGAAGCGGCCGTGGCACCGGGCGGCGTCGACGATGGTTTCAACCCGACTGCAGATCGTGCCGCGCAATCACGAGGCGCAATCATCGGCCTCTGGATGGTGCCGGATACAGGATTCGAACCCGTGACCTTCTGATTACAAATCAGCTGCTCTACCAGCTGAGCTAATCCGGCCTTTCATCAAGCCGTAAACTTTAGCCACAGGCGGGCGATTTGGCAATCGACATCACCTGCCACGAATCGGACAGCGGCCACGCCTGGTGCCGTTGCGTCACAGGCGATCTGCACATCGATCATCAAGTTCGGATAGTCTGACCGCTGCTCGACGGTCGGACGGGGAGGGGCGCATGGTCACGGGAACCAGGGGTGCGAGTGGAAGCCGGGTGCGGCGTGTGTTGCTGGCGACGGCCTGCGTGTTCGGTGTGGCAACGCCCCTGCACGCGGACCCGGCTACCGACGTGGACCCGCAGCGAGTCCTTGCCGGAATCGAGGCGGCGCTGAACTATCTGGCGACGTCCTCTGACAACCATCTCAAGCTACAGATCGGGCCCAACGCCACGGCCAAGTCCTATGCCGGTGGGGTGCGTGTGACCTTTCCCGACGTCAAAATGCTGGCCCTGGATGACGGGGTGACCGTCGCCACACTGGCTCTGGGCACGATCACGGTTGACCAGCAGACGGTCGAGGGTGGCCGATGGCGGCTGTCTGGTACCCTGCCGAAACGCGTCGCCGTTGAGCTGACGGGTGAGCCGATTCCTGTCGCCTCCATTGGCAGTTCGACCTATTCCATGGTCGTTGATCCGATGGACGCGTTCTTCTTCGCGATGGACCTGACGGTGAACGACATCCGTGTCGGCGTCGACGACACGGTCCGGATCGGCCAAGCGCACATGGTCACCGATGTGCAAATCACGGACACTGGCGAGTGGATGGCGCCGGGACGGATGACGTTCTCTCATATCAACATGGTCACCGATGACGGCTCCACCGTCGCCATCGGCGAATGGCAAATGGCCGGGACGGCCGAAGGGGCGGATTTTCCCCGCCTGCGCCGTGTATCCAAACTGCTGCAAGCCATGTCGCCGGGTGACGTCATCTCGGTCATGAGCTACGGCTTCCAAGCCCTGACGGCGTTCTTTCGACCCTCGATGCTGATGATTGGATTGGAGGGCAGCACGACGATGTCCGGCGTCAGAATGACGGCACCGGATGGCGGTCGCGTGTTGGCCCTCGGGTCGGCTCTTGTCGAGGTATCGGTGAAGGGGCTGGATGGCGACACAGGGCGCCTCGGTGCCACCTACCGTCACGATGACCTCACGGTGGCGGAGACGCTGGCCGCCGACCGGCCGATGCCCGAGGCCGTTGACATCGGCATTTATCTCGAGAACCTACCCGTTGCCGGCCTCACCAACGTGATGCTCCGGTTGGTGGGACTCGGGTCCGGAGGATCGATCGATGACAGCGACCTGGAGGATCGTATCCTGGCCCTCATGACACAGGCCGGGGTCGCCCTCCATCTGGAATCGGTGCGCATCGAAGGTCCGACCGCCGGTGTCGCGGCAACCGGACGGGTCGCCGCCTCCGCTCAGTCACCGCTTGACCTGGTGGGCGAGCTGGCGTTGGACGTCCGCAATTTCGAAGCGCTGATGGTCTCATTCGAGGATGCACTGGACGAAGACGACCGGATGGCGCTGACGGCGATTGCTCTGCTTGGCCAGCAGGAAACGCTGCCAGACGGCACGTTGATGCGTCGCTATAGGGCCGAGGTTCAGGATGACGGCCGCATCTGGTTGAACGGCACTGATGTCACGGCACTGATCGACTATTTGGAACTGAGGGGGGACGACGACGATGACTGGGGGGGCCGCGACCTTGCCAGCGACCATGAGACCATCGCGGCCGGATTGTCCGCGGCCGGCATCGCCGAAATTCTACGGAGCCAAGGGCTCTTGGTGTCGGTGACCGACGACGGACGCGGTAGCGACAAGGTGTTGATCAGCAATGATCCGACCCTGCCGGCGGCCGCGTTGCATGTGAATTTGTTCGGTTGTGGTGACAACGGCGCTTGCCGCGACGCTCTGGTGTGGAGTTGGTTCACGCCGACCGGGAAACCCGGGTTGCTGCCGGTCAACGCCTGGAACGCCGAGAGCCGTTGGACGCGAACCTATATCGATTCCGACGGGGACGTCCGGCTCGAGATGGACATCCGTGATCTGGGTGGCGTGTCCAAGCCCGAACTGGCGTGGTTGATGGAAACCTATTTGGGCCAGTTGGACGACATCACCGCTTACTTCGGCACGGCGCAGAAGTAAGGCCGACGGCATGGTGGGATGCGCGCGGCCCATCCCACGATGCCGCAGATTAAGCCCGAGCCAGATAGGCGTGGAGTCGGTCTGCCGCGGCGTCCAGCACGTCATCGCGCTTGGCGAAACAAAAACGGATCAGCGACCGCGGGGCGGCGTCCGAGGCATAGAAAGCGCTGACCGGGATGGCTGCGACCCTGGCGTCGTCGATCAAACGGTGGCAGAACGCCGCATCGTCTTCACCCTCCCGCAAATGGGCCGCAACGTCGGCGACGACAAAATAGGTCCCCTGCACGGGCAAAGGCTGCAGCTTGGCCGCCGCCAGCCCGGCACAGAACCGGTCGCGTTTCGCTTGGAGATGTTGTGCCAGTCCGGCGAAGTAATCGTCGTCCTTGGCCAAGCCATGGGCGACGGCGGCCTGTAGGTTGGGCGCTGTGGTGAAGGTGAGGAACTGGTGTGCCTTGACCACCGGGGCGAGTACATCCGCCGCGGCGGTGACATAACCGACCTTCCAGCCGGTCAGTGAAAACGTCTTACCAGCGGAACCCAGACGGAGACACCGCGTCCGCATTCCCGGCAGTGTCATAAGCGGCCTGTGGCGCCGTCCATCGAAGACAATATGCTCGTAAACCTCGTCACACACCACCAAGCAGTTTCGCGCCGAAATAGCGTCGGCGATGAGATGCAGCTCATCGTCATCAAACAGTTTAGCAACGGGATTCAACGGTGAGTTGAGAACGATGAGCTTGGTATGCGGCGATAGCACGGCCGCCAAAGCGTCCGCGGTCACACGCCAATCCGGTGGTGTCAGCGTGACGCACCGGGACGTCGCGCCCGCCAGACGGATCATGGGCCGGTAGCTGTCATACATCGGCTCGAACAAGACCACCTCGTCGCCCGGATTGAGCAGCCCCAAGAAGCAGGCCGCCAATCCTTCGGTGGCGCCGCAGGTCACCATCACCTCGCTTTGCCAATCGACGGTCAGGCCATAGAATCGGGCGGCATGGTCGGCCACGGCGCGGCGCAGCGCCGGCAGTCCCATCATCGGTGGGTACTGGTTGGATGCCTTTTGCAACGCTTGCGCAGCCGCATCCACCACGTCGGGTGGCCCACCGTCGTCCGGAAACCCCTGGCCCAAATTCAACGCGTGACGTTCGACCGCGCGTCGCGAGATCGCCTCGAACACGGTGGTGCCGAAACCGGTCAAGACGGCGTTCGACGGCGTCGGTTCGGACTCCGTCATCCCAGCCAAGGCGTGCGCAAGCCTATTTGCGGCGCCGGCGGCGCAAGCGCCGCAACGGTGCGAACACCGCTGGATGACGCCGCATCAAGCGCACAAACAAGCGACGTGCGATGGACGACGTGCGCAACAGAATGTATAGGCCGACCAAATTCAGCAGCGTGCCGAACAGGAGTGGCAGAAGCATGTACCACAGGCCATAAATCATCAGTGCGCAACCGATGCTGATGAACACGAGTTGCCACGTGCGCGCCGGGGACATGCGGAAAAGGTTGGAAAGCCAGTCCATTGTCGCCAAATTTCTTAGGGTTTTCGCGAATCGGCGCCATCTTCCTCCGTCGACCGGTGTGTCGTCAAGCTGTCCCGGTGATGGACCGGCAGCGGACGGCCGATGTCTTGAATAGAGTTTTGCGACCATGCGCATGTCAGATGCGGGTGAACCATCACCATTTTCCGATGCAGCACCCGACCGGACGGGCTGGGCCTGGTTGCTGCTCGGCTTCGGTGCTCTGGGGGCACTGGTGCCGGGCGCATGGCACGGCTACCAAGACTCGGCATGGATCGCGGCACTTGGCGGTGCGGCCGGGTTGATGGCGGCTGGGGTGTGGGGGGTGGCATGGCAACAGCATCGGCTGCGTGACGCGCTGGACACGGCACGGCGCCACGCTCGCGTTTTGCAGCTTATGCTTGATCACATGCCGGGAGGGATGGCGGCGTGGCCGGCTGAGCCGAACGACTCCGTGGGACCGGTAACGTCGAACGGCTACCGCATGGTGATGGCGGATGAAACGCTGCCGGAGCGATTCACGGTGGCGGCGTCGGCCTGGATGGCGTTGCGGTGGCACGGCACGGCCTTCGATCTGGAAATCGCAGAAGCCTCGGACCGTGTCTTCGGCATCGTCGGCCGACGGGTGCCACGGCCAGGAGATGGGTCCGACATGATCCCGGTCATCGATGTGGTGCATGTCGAAGATCGTACCGGCCGGGCCCGGCTGCGTCGCCGGCTCGCCGAGGAACGGCAAGTTCGCGGATCCGTCGTCTCTGCATTGCCGCTTCCGATCTGGTTGCGCGGTGCGGATGGGTGCATCAACGCCTGCAATCCCGCCTGCGCCGATGCCTTGGAGACGGAGGTGGGAGCCGTGGTGCGCGACCGCATGGATTTCGCGTCCGGACCTTCCGGGTGGCCGGCGGCGCGTCAGTTCGCCCTGCGCGCCGCCCAGACCGGCATGGCGCTTACGGAGAACCGTCGGCTCATGGTCGATAATCGGCGCCGCATCTACCGGGTCACCGAGGTGCCACTCGACTCCACACCGATGTCCCTGTTCGGTTGTGCGGTCGACATCACCAATGAAGAAGCGTTGCGCGGCGAGCTGGACCGACTGCGGTCGGCCCAGTCGCTGATTCTGGAGCAGCTTGGCTCCGCCATTGCCATCTTTGGCGCCGACAAACGGCTCCTGTTCTACAACCAGGCCTACGTCCGCCTGTTTCGACTGTCCGAAGCGGCGCTTGCCGGGCGCCCGACCTACAGCGCCGTGCTGGAGGAGATGCGCATGCGCAGCCGGTTGCCCGAACACGCCGATTTTCCACTCTTCAAACGCGAACAGCTAGCGTTGTTCCAAAAACTAATCGATCCGCAAGAGGACCTGTTGCACCTGCCGGATGGCACCACGCTGCGCCAGCTCATCCTGCCCTATCCCTTGGGTGGTCTCATGTTCGTGCTCGAGGACGTGAGCAGCGCCCTCGCTTTGGAATCCTCCTACAACACTCTGATCGCCGTCCAACGCGAGACGCTAGACCACCTGGCGGAAGGCATCTCGGTGTTTGGTAGCGACGGGCGGCTGAAGCTATCCAACCCGGCCTATGCCGCCATCTGGAACCTGGAACCGGGGGATCTGGACGGTGAGCCGCACATCACCCGACTTCTCGACCGCGTCAAGGACTTCTTTGACTATGGCCACGACTGGCGCGGTTTTCGCCGCGACATGGTGACGGGAACCCTGGAGCGCGCCAGTCGCAGCGGGC
Source organism: Azospirillaceae bacterium (assembly GCA_028281465.1). Taxonomy (GTDB): domain Bacteria; phylum Pseudomonadota; class Alphaproteobacteria; order Azospirillales; family Azospirillaceae; genus JANQJV01. The sequence continues at coordinate 30,152 of JANQJV010000370.1, forward strand.
GCATTCAGCGCGTTGACGGCTCGGTGATCGCTTTCACCAATGTGCCGCTTCCGGACGGTGCCGTGTTGTCCACCTTTCTCGATGTCTCCGATAGCGTGCGCGTGGAGAAGGCGTTGGAGGCGGCCAACGCTGCGCTCGAGGCAGCGGATGCGATCAAGATCGGCATTCTGGCCAATGTGTCGTACCGGCTACGGACGCCGCTGACGACGCTCCTGGGTTACGGCGAGATGCTGGCGCAAGGGCAGTTCGGGGTCCTGGCCCAGGCCCAGGCCGGGGCGGTCGGCACGATGTTGGCGGCAGGCGCGGAAATGCTGCAGTTGATCAATGATATTGTCACTTTGGCCATGCTCGAGGCCGGTTCGCTGAGTCTCGACCGCCGGCTGATCCGGGTCGATTCGCTTTTGACCGGCGCGCTCACGGAAATGCACGACTGGTCACAACGCGTGGGCGTGCCCATGGGGCTGGTGGCCGAGGGTGATCTGGGTGCCGTTTGCGGCGATGAGGTGCGCCTACGCCAGGTGGTGTCCCACCTGGTTGGCGTCGGTCTGCGCTATCCACCGCCTGCCCGGCTTCTGGTCTTGCGCGGTCGGCGCGTGGATGACCGGGTTCTGATTTCCACCACGGCCGGCGCCGGCTGCCGGGTCGAAGCCGGTGCGGCCATGGATACGGTCACCGCCCAGCCGCTGCCAGGGGTCGGTCTGGGCATGTTGCGAAGCCTTGTCGACCGGCAGGGCGGTCACTTCGAGCTCGGCACGCCGTGCGACGGTGCGGTCACGCTCGGGTTCCGGCTTCCATGTGTCGACTCTGCCGATCCACCGCCGCCGCCTGACGCGGCGTGATCGTCGTTCGGGCGTTCCGTGCCGGCATCGGTGCTGTCCGGCGGCGTCGGTATGGCGGCCATCCGGGCCCGCGGATGTGCCGTGGCATAAGTCCGGAACAGGGTCGCCGTGTCGACGTCGGTATAGCGCTGTGTCGTCGACAGGCTGGCGTGCCCGAGCAGTTCCTGGATAGCGCGCAGATCGGCACCGTCGGTAAGCAAATGCGTGGCGAAGCTGTGCCGAAGGGCGTGCGGTGTTGCCGTGTCCGGCAGGCCCAATGCCGCCCGCAGCCGGCGCATCTGGCGTTGCGCAACGGCAGCGTTGAGCCGACCGCCGCGGGCGCCGCGGAACAAGGGCGCGGCGCCGTCACCGCTGAAGGGACAGGCTGCGAGATAGATTCGCATGGCCTGACGCACGGCCGGCAGAACGGGTACCTGCCGTTGTTTGCCGCCTTTGCCATTGATGCGCAGTGTATCGCCCAAAGGAGCATCGGAACGGTTGAGACAGAGCGCCTCGTCGATGCGGAGGCCGCAGCCGTATAGAAGCGTGAACAGGGCACGGTCGCGCCGGGCCAGCCATGGCGTCGGTTCCAATACCGCGGCATCATCCAAAACAGCCAGCGCATCGTCCACGGCCAGGGGTCGTGGCACCGGACGGTTCTGCCGTGGTGTGCGCAGGAGGCCGATGGCCGGATTGTGCAGTCGGCCGGATCGGTCAAGCCATCGATACAGAGCGCGCACGGCCGCCAAGCTGCGCGCACGGCTCCCGTCCGCCAATCCGTTGCGGGCCCGGTCTGATAGCCAGGCGCGAAAATCGGCCAGCGTCGCCGATGCCAGGTCCACCAAGGCGACGCGCCGGCCCGTATGCACCTTGAGAAAGCGCAGGAAAACGCCGACATCCCGCGTGTAGGCGTCAAGCGTGTGCGCCGCAACGCGGCGTTCCGTCGCCAAGTGTTGTAGCCAAGCCGCCACGGCGTCCCTGGCATCTGCCTCGAGATGGACGGCCAGGCTGTCGGGTGTGGCGGCCAGCGGATGCGTCACGGTGTGCAGCCCCCAATCAGTTTCAACGTCCGATGGCAACGCTAAACCAGCCGTGCGGTTGGTTCCAGAATCGGCCGTGGCGTCGAGACCGCCGGGTCGCCCGTTGTCCGTGCCATGTGGCAGGCGGATCACGCGGGGGCCGTTGATGTTGTGATCAGCCGGCTTTTGGGTGGGCGGAACGCGACGCTAGAAAGAAACGAACGGTGCCGTTGGGCACAAACGGGTCCATCCGGGGAGGCCTTTGTGGGAGCGCCGACGCCTCGTCGGCCTCGTGTGCACGCCG
>JANQJV010000388.1 GCA_028281465.1 Azospirillaceae bacterium
GGGGATGAAACAGTCCAGTTTTCCGAGCGCATATATAGCAGCGAAGTTTGCTTTTGCTACTATATTTGGACACGCCAAGCTTAGTTTCTTGTTAGACTCCTCGCGCCAGTCTCGGCGACCACCACCGGCTGATCGACCCAGATACGATCGGTAGACCGCACCGACATCACCGCAGGATTGGCAACGACCAGATTGGCCACGAAGAGCGTATCGGACCGATCCGTCACCCGAATGCCAGCCTCCGGTTGAACGGAGCACGGCAGTCGGTCATCGAAGACCAACCAGAGCAAACCGCTCGGGTTCCCGACGATGCAGGCGCAGTGGTTGCCGGTGCCATCATGGCGGGTCGCCCCCGATCACCTGGTACCGCCGATCCGGGCCGTCGCCGCCCCATTCGAAAAACGCGTCGAGTTCCATGAACGGCGTTTCGAGCGGTTCCACCATCCGCCATTCCGCCTTCCCACGCGGCTCATCAGTCCGGTGCCATCGATATTGGATACCGTCGGCTTTCCTACACCTCGGCCGTTGGATCCGGCACACCAACCAGCGCTGCCAACCGTTTCGGGGCGATCAACCGGTAACTGCGGGTGACCAGCACGGCCACTTCACCCCAATCGGGTGCATCGTCGAGCCGCATGCCGACCCAGCCCTTGTGACCGACATAAGGCGGCACGAAGAAACGGCCTGGATCTGCCCCAACCAGCACCGCTTGGCTGCCCGGCGGAGCCTTGCACCACACCGATACTCGACCATCGCCGCGCTTTTGCATCGCGAATATCCTGTCGCGCACCCGAAATGTTGGGTCACCCCAAGCTTCTTTTTCAGTCGCTGCGGGTAGGCTCAAACAAACCGCCCGCAACCGGCCGGTGGGATCATCGCCGGGAATGGCCACCCTCCGCCCTCCGCCCTCCGCCCTCCGATTGCCTCACGATTGTTTGTGCTTGCCAGCCATCTTCACATAGTGCTCGGCATCGAAGACGAAATAGTCGTGATCGGCCTGGGTGAGGTCCCGCATCTTCTTGGCCGGACAGCCGGCCCAGAGTTCTCCTGAGGGCACTCGCTTTCCCGGGGCAACCAAGGCACCGGCGGCCACCATCGCGCCCGATTCCACGATGGCACCATCCAGCACAGTCGCCGAAATGCCGATCAGGCAGCCGTTCCCGATGGTACAGCCGTGCACACGGGCGCCGTGGCCGATGGTCACGCCATCGCCGATGACGGTGGGGAATTTGTCCAGCGTAACGTGGATCACCGTGCCGTCCTGCACATTGGTGCGCGATCCGATGCGGACATAGTTTTCGTCGCCGCGGATCACCACGCCGTACCACACGCTGCTCTCCGGACCGATCACCACATCACCGATCACAGCGGCCCCATCGGCGATGAATACACTGTCGTCGATCGTCGGCCAGGTACCGTCGAACGGCTTGATGACAGGTGGAACGATGGGCATCAAGGCGGGGCTCCCAGAGGTTTGGAACGACATCATGCTATGGAGCACACCCGGGCCACTGACCGCAACCGCCGGCTTCCCAGGAACCGAAAGGCCGCAGCCAATGCTGTGGACGCCGTTGCATATCCATGGCATCACCTGAAATCATACACACTCATCGATGGGCACGGACCGGGGGCAATCCCATGAGTTACATTCGCAAGACCTTGGGCAACGAGGAAGATGTGATCCTCGAGGCGGATCACCCATGGGCGTGGTATGCGATCGCGCTTCTCTGGGTGGTGCTCGCTGTCGCGCTCGCCATCCTGCTGTGGCTGGCCACGCCGGCGCCCTGGACCGTGGGTTTGCTGCTGATCCTCGTCGGTGCCACGGTGACATTGGCCCAGATCCTGCCGCTGTGGTGCACCGAGATCGCCGTCACCGACCAACGCGTGATTCTTAAACAGGGTTGCCTACGCCGGCAGACAAGGGAGCTGGGTCTCCGACACATCGAACAGATCAGCCTGGACCAGTCTCTGCTCGGCCGCATGCTGGGCTACGGAAAGCTGATCATCCGCGGCACCGGCGAAGGGCAAATCCAAGTGCCGGAGATCAGCGATCCGGTGGGCTTCCGACGCGCCGTCGAAAGCGCGCGGCACGAAGCATTCTCCGGAAACGGCGACCCCGAACCGGACCTGAAGAGCTGAGACGTCGGAAAGATCCACAGCCGCCAGCCGATTCAGGAGGCAGCCCGCAAGGTGATCGGGCGACCCGGCGAGAGCTCGTTGGCCGCCGCGACGATGGCGTCCGCATCGATGCCGTAGTGCCGGTAGAGATCGGCGATGGTTCCGGTCTGGCCGAAATGCTCCACCCCCAACGGCACGGTACGCTGGCCCTTGACACTGCCGAGCCAGCCCAAGGTTGCCGGGTGCCCGTCCAACACCGTGATGATCAGGCAATGGCCGGGCAGGGGCGCCATCAGCCGCTCGATATGGCTCGTGGCCGTTCGGTGGCCGCGTTTGCGCACGCGCAACGCCGCATGCCAACCGGCATTGAGCCGGTCGGCCGAGGTGACGGCGAGGACGCCAATGTCACGCCGGTCCTGGCCGATGCGCCCGGCGGCCTCGATCGCCTCCGGTGCCACCACACCTTGGTAGGCGATCACCACGTCGCAATTGGGACCCGGCTCCCGCAACCAATACGCACCGTCGATCACACCCTGGCGGAACGCCGCATCTTCGCGCCGGCGCGGCTGCTCCAAGCTCCGGGTCGACAGACGCAAATAGACCGAGCCGCCGGTCTCATCGCGCAACCAGGTGCGTTCGTCCGGATCGCCGTCGCCGTCCCGCTGCAGATAGTCAAAGGCCCAGTCCAAGATGACCGACAGCTCATCGAGATAGGCAGGTTCGAAGGCCGCCAGCCCGTCCTGCGCCAGACCGATCAGCGGTGTCCCGATCGACTGGTGTGCACCGCCCTCCGGTGCCAAAGACACGCCCGAGGGCGTGGCCACCAGCAAGAAGCGCGCGTCCTGGTAACAGGCGTAGTTGAGCGCATCCAGACCACGGGCAATGAAGGGGTCGTACACGGTGCCGATGGGAATGAGCCTATGGCCGAACAAGGCATGCGACAGACCGGCGGCGCCGAGCAGCAGGAACAGGTTCATTTCCGCGATGCCCAGCTCGATGTGCTGGCCATCGCGCGAGAAACGCCATTTCTGCGTCGAAGGCACGCGTTCGTCGCGGAAGGTGTCGGGGATGTCGTCGCGCGCGAACAACCCGCGCCGGTTCACCCACGGCCCCAAATTGGTTGACACGGTCACATCCGGCGAGGTGGTCAGGATGTGCGCTGCCAAGGGATGGTCGGATTTGGCCAACCAGTCCAGCATTTTGCCGAAACCGGCCTGGGTCGACCCGTCGCGGTCGTCCAGCAGCACCGGCCCCGGCGCGGCGATCGGCGCGGCCTTGAACCGGCGCGGACCGGCCCGGAAGAACGGCACGCCGTCGAGGAAAGGCTGCAAAGCGGCGGCCGGCACCTCCAGGCCCTCGAAGCGGTCCCATTCGTGCCCGGCACGGACCGCCATGGCGGAACGGAACGCTTCCATCTGCTCCGGGGTCATCAGCCCGGCATGGTTGTCCTTATGCCCAGCCAACGGCGTATTCCAGCCCTTGATGGTGTAGGCGATGAAGGCAGTGGGCCGATCGTGATCAATCGCTTCAAACGCGGCGACCAGACTCTGGACGCAGTGGCCGCCCAGATTGGTCATCAACACCTGTAATGCATCGTCCGAGCGCCGTTCGAGCAGGCGGGTCAGATCGCCCTGGTCGCCCAGTTCGTCCATCAACCGACGCCGCCATGCGGCACCACCCTGGAAGGTGAGGGCAGCGTAAAGGGCGTTCGGACAGCGGTCGATCCAGGTGCGCAGGCGGTCGCCGCCGGGTTCGGCGAAAGCGGCCCGCTGCAGGGCGCCGTATTTGAGCGTCACCACCTCCCAACCGAAGGCACGGAAGATCCCCTCCAGTCGGTCATAAAGGCCTTCGCGCACCACACCGTCCAGGCTCTGGCGGTTATAGTCGATCACCCACCAGGTGTTGCGCAGACCCTGCTTCCAGCCCTCCTGCAAGGCTTCGAACACATTGCCTTCGTCCAATTCGGCATCACCGACCAGCGCGACCATGCGACCATCGAGTGCTGGCCGCGCGGCCTCGGCGCTGCCGCTGGCAGACCAGGATCTGGCCGCGACGTAATCCTGGATGATGGCTGCGAAGGCCGTCGTCGCCACGCCCAGACCGACCGAGCCAGTGGAAAAGTCGACGTCGTCCCCATCCTTGGTGCGACTGGGGTAGGACTGGGCACCACCGTAGCCGCGGAACGCCTCCAACTTCGCCCGGCTCTGGTTGCCCATGAGATACTGCATGGCATGGAACAGCGGCGAGGCATGCGGCTTGACCGCGACCCGGTCCTGCGGACGCAGCACAGCGAAATAGAGCGCTGTGACGATGGAGACCATGGACGCGCAGGACGCCTGATGTCCGCCGACCTTCAGCCCATCCGCCTTCGGGCGCCCATGATTCGCGTTGTGAATCGTCCAGCAGGCCAGCCATAGCAGCTTGCGCTCGATGGCCCGCAGCATGGGGAGTGTATCGATGGTCATGACGGCCCCGCGGGATGCAACAGTGGGCAACCATCAAGCGGGGAAGTTGCGAACGAGGTCAAGTCTCTCGCGCCATCGCAGGGACCGACCATGGGCCGGCGCATCGCTCGTGGGCACATGCCCGTCCAGCGGCGTCACCAGCCATCCATTGACACACCAACGGCCGATGCCGTACGCGGCCTTTCCCGCGCCGTCACCCAGTCAATCCCGTATGCGCTTGGTCGCCCCACACCTCCTCAATACGGGAATCACGGCCACAGGCGTAGCGGTAGAAGTTATAGCGGATCGGATTTTTCTGGTAATAATCCTGATGATAGTCTTCCGCCGGCCAGAACGGGGCGGCATTCAGGATGCGTGTCTTGATGTCATGCCCCAGGCTCCCTTGAGCAGCGGCGCGGGAGGCCTCGGCAATGGCGCGCTCTTCCTCTGAGGCCACAAACACGGCCGTGCGGTAGCTGTTGCCGCGGTCGCAGAACTGGCCGCCGTCGTCGGTCACGTCGACCGTACGCCAGAAGATATCCAGGAGTTGCCGATAGCCGATCACGGCCGGGTTGTAGGCGATGCGGACCACTTCCAGATGGCCGTCCGCCGAATGCGTCTTGTAAGTCGGATTGTCGGTGCGACCGCCGGCATATCCCGACACTGTTTCCAAGACACCGGGCACCTTGTCGAAATCGGACTCGACGCACCAGAAACAACCGCCGGCCACCACGGCATGGGCCACATCCGCCGCCCGCGCAGGCCACGTCAGGCCAACAACGAAAAGTGCCGCCAGCAGAACGGTCCGTTCCCACGCCCCTACGCCCATGTCCACCCTCCTGGTAGAACTGCACACACCCGCTCTTGACATGGGCACACCGACCGGGCTCCGCAGCGGCCGGTGACGCGGCCGTGATCAAGCGTGCGTCGCCGGCGGGCGTAGCCGATCGTGCACTCGTCGCAATGCCGGCCAAGCCGACTCCAGGCCGCGCCGGATCTGCGAACTCTGTTTCGGGGCCTTTGCAGCCAAGTCAGCCTGGTCCTGTTGTTCGATCACCTGGCACGCCCCCACCACCTCGTCCAAACCAAACTGCACGCAGGCCCCTTTCAACTCGTGTGCAGCCGCCCGGATGGCGGCTGCGTCGCCTCCAGCAATGGCCCGGTCCAAACGGTCCATGGCCTGTGGCCCATGGGCCAGGAAGGTCTCCACACTGACCCGCGCCGCCTCCGACCCGGCCCCTTCGCTGATCCGGGCGATCGCCCTGGCAATGGCGGCTTCCGTTTTCGTGAGATCCGAGTCCCGAACCCCAGTTGTGGCGGAACCCGGCGCCGGCGCACCCCCGGCCTCCGACCGCCGGTGCGGGATCCAACGCTCCAGCACGGCACTCAATGCCTCAGCCGTGAATGGTTTGGTCAGGATGTCGTTCATACCGACCGAAAAACACCGGTTCCTATCCTCCGCCATGGCACTGGCCGTCACGGCGACGATCGGCACATCAGCAGGCGTCGCCGCCACGTCGGTCCGTGCGCGAATGGCGAGCGTGGCATCGAAACCGTCCAGGACCGGCATGTGGCAATCAATGAGCAGAAGATCGAAACGCTCGGTCCGCGTGATTTCGATCGCCTGCCGACCGTCCCGAACCAGCCGGGCACGGCCGCCGAGTTTGGCCAGGAACGCGACAACCAACTGTTGATTGACCGGATTGTCTTCGGCCACCAGCACCGCCGCATCAAAACGGGCCGGTGCTCCAGATGGGGCTGTGGCCGCCGACACGCGGCCTTGCTCATCGGCCTCGGCCGGCCGGCCACGTGCCAGACGGGCGGTGAACAAGAACGTGGCGCCTTGGCCCGACTCGCTGGCCACGGTGATGTCGCCCCCCATGGATCGCGCCAGGTGGCGCGAGATCGCTAACCCGAGACCCGTGCCGCCATAGCGCCGTGTGGTGGTGTCGTCGGCCTGAACGAACGGTTCGAACAGACGGCCGATCTCGTCCGCTGTCATGCCGATACCAGTGTCGCGCACGATGGTACGCACCAGCACGGCATCACCCGGTGCTTCAACCACATCGACCGTCAGTGCGACCCGTCCCGCGGTGGTGAATTTGATCGCATTGGAGAGGAGGTTGCCGACCACCTGACGGAACCGCAGCGCATCGCCTTCCACCCACCGCGGCAACGACGGAGCCAAAGTGCAAACAATGGGGAGACCTTTCTCTGAGGCTCGCTCGCGAAACAGGTCGGCTGTCTCACGCAACGCCTGCCACAGATCGAAGGTCTCGGTGACAACATGGAAGCGGCCGGCCTCGATCTTAGAGATATCCAGGACGTCGTCGATGATACCGAGAAGATGCCGGCCGGATCGTTCGATGGTAGCGGCGATCGACCGCTGCTCCCCAGACAACGGCCCGCTGCTCAATAACTGGCACATACCGAGCACGCCATGCATGGGGGTCCGAATCTCATGGCTCATATTGGCCAGAAAGCGGGATTTCGCTTGACTTGCCGCTTCTGCCACAGCTTTCGCCTTGGCCAGGTCGGTCACCGTCTGCGCCAACCGGGCGTTGCCTTGCTGCAGCGCCCGAGTGCGTTCCGCCACCATGTCTTCCAATGCCTCGCGGTGTTGTGCCAGCAACCCGTCGCGGTGTTCGATTTCCTCCAGCATCGTGTTGAAGCGATCGGTCAAGGCGCCAAACTCGTCGTCGCTGGTGCGCGGCACTCGAACCGACACGCCCGGGCTGGCAGAGACACGCGCCATACCCATGTTGAGCGCTTCGACCGGACGCGAGATGACGCGCTGCAGCAGTACCGACAAGACCAGGGCTATCGCCACGGCACCGACGGTCACCAGTCCAAACCACGGGAGGAAACCGCCGAGGCGGCGCGTTAGGATGCCGCGATCCCAAATGATCTCGAGATCTCCAACATGGTCGCCGTCCTGATTGATCGGGGTCGACAACACAGGAGTGTCCGACAGGCCGAAGGGATCGGCCTGGCGAAACCGGGATGGGACCGTCTCGGAACGGTGGGCAGCAAACACGGTGCCGTCTCGCACCACCACACGGGCTGCCAGAATGTCGGTTTTACGACCCAGGGACGCCACCAGTTGGTCAGCCGCGGACGCGTCGCCGGACAGGATCAGCGCACCCAGATTGGCCGCAACAAGACCAGCAACGGCGTCGACTTCCTGTTCGATCTGACCCTGCAGCGTGCGCCCAATGGCCCAGCCGAGGCCGGCCACGACCACCGCAACGGAGGCAATGGCAACGAAAGCCATGACGACGATCAACTTCGAGCGGACCGACAGCGATGCCAAAGCGCCGATGATCATCGATTGGTCCTCGCGATCCGGGCCAAGCACAGCACCCATGCGCTCATCGTCAGGCCGACGCCGCGCATCGAATCTGGATTGATCTCAAGCCGGCCCCGGCCACGCTGCGCAACCAGGTTGACGCAGGCGCCCATGACCGCAAAGCCTTCCTTATCGGCGACCGTCAAATTTGGATACCCGTCAACGGCGTCTAGTATGGACAGTAGATTTGAACGTTCCAAACGAACAACAAAAAGAATATGACATTCGAGGACGCTTTCAATCGAGATCTGCCGCACCGCAATGCGGTGCGGCACGCGCCGTTCGCAGCTCTCCATCGCCCGCAGGGTACGCCCAACGGGTTAATGCCGGTGACGCACAGCACGAGCGAGGAGTTGGCGGTGGATGGGGCCGTCGGCGGCCAGCGGGTGACGCGGATGAGATTGATTATGAACCCGACTTTAACCTCGTATTATACCAACGGCCCGAAACAATGACCGGTCTTCGGGCCGCCCTGTTTCGGAGCGCCGGCATCCGGGCCGGCTGGACCGCCGGCTTCCAGCCGGCCCGGACCACGCCCAGCAGCCGGCCG
>JANQJV010000010.1 GCA_028281465.1 Azospirillaceae bacterium
CGGCCGGCCGCCAAGATGGCGGCGGTCCAGCCGGCAGGGATGCCGGCGCTCCTCGTTCAGCGCCGAAACCGAACCTGTCGTCAAGGCGGGCCATGGGTATCACTTTCGACCCGGCCCAGGCTGGTGGCCAAGACCGATCCAAACAGCGTGCACGATCGCCCCGAGCCATCTCAACAATCGGTAGCTTGGCCGTCGGCATGACGCGTCCGGATCGGTCGAACGACATCTGCGGGAGCGCCGCGGGCATTCTCTGCGAAGCATTCAGTCTGTATGCAGACTACGATGGCGAACTGCGCGCGGAGCTTCAGGCCCACACCGTGATCGCCGGCCTGCGCCTGACCTGGTAGCGGTGCGAAGACTGGCGCGTTTCCTCGACAAAGTGCCTCGCGAGGGGCGTCTGCGCGACCGCACACCGCCAGCGGCGACCCGATGTTCCGCCCCTAAACCACGGCCAGTTGCTTCAACCGCAATTCTTCGCCGGCCTGCACCAAGAGCTTGGCGCCGCCACAGGCCGGGCACGGGTCGCCGCGGCGCGTGATCTCAACGGTGGCCCCGCAGTCGAAGCAGGTGGCCCGGGCGGGCAGTTCCAACACCTCGACCGCTGCCCCTTCGGCCACGGTGCCGCGGGCGACGGCGTCGAAGCAGAAGCGGACGGCGTGTGGTTCCACATGGCCGAGCACACCGATCTCCAGCACCACCCGGGTTACCTGAGTGAACCGGTGCGCCTCCGCCTGCTCCCGGATCATGTCGACCAGCGAGCGGGCGATCGCCATCTCATGCACGCGCGGGCGGCTTTAGATGGGGCGGCAGCTCCGGTTCCCGGTCCACCAAATCGGCCAGCAAATGGTCGAACGCCTGACCTTGCCCGGCCAACATGGCCGCCCGCAGAGCATCACGCACCAAATGGGCTTCCTCCGGTTCCACCACATGCAGGGCGATGCCGGAATGCACCAACACCCAATCACCCACGGCGACGCCCTCGAGCAAACCCAGATTGACCCGGTCGGACTCGTCGCCATCGGTCCACTCACCGGTCATGCCGTCGGGCAGGACCGTGCTCAGTTGCCTGGGAATGCCAATGCACATGGACGACTCTCACCCAGCGACGGCCGTGGCGGCGGGCGGGCCACCGACCAAGCCGCGGCGGCCCAGCCCGGACGGCGACCGAATGGGTGTCGGCTCGGCACCCTCGGCACCCGCGTCGCCGGCCGCGGCGCCCGGCCGGAACAGGACATCCATGGCCGCTTCGGCCACCAAGCGTGCCACAGCCTGGCTGTCGAACTCGAACACCGGAGAAAACAGGGAGCAGGCCGCATAGTCACCGCAAACCGTGTCGTGGGCCGCGATGAACTCGAAGCTGCCGGCCGGCAAGGTCAAGGGAATTTTGGCGCCCGGAGTCCAGGCCGACCGCTCCGGTGCTTCGACCGGCAACAGCAGCACGCTCAGGAACCAGGGTGTGATGACAATGCCGAGCAGCCCGTACTCGAGAGCCCGGAATCCCACCGCCTCGACGGTGAGCGCCCGGTTATACACCGGCAAATCGGCCATGCGGCGGTCGACGGCCTCAAAGGAAGCCACCAACTGCGCGACCCGCGCGGCCTCCACGCCGATCACGCGTACACCTGGATTTGCCGGGCCAGACGTTCCGCACTGTCGGCAAGGTCGTCCGGCGTCGCCAGCAGCGCCTGGGGCATTTCAGTGATCTCCAAGGTGTTCAACAAAAGTTTGTCATCCGAGTTGAAATAACGCACCCACCAGACGTGCCGGCACCCGGTGCTCTCGATGCGCGTACGGCTGTAGCCACGCGATAGCGCGTTCACCGTCCCGCTCCCCAACACATCGCCCAGCACCGTCAGGTCATCCGCGTTCACCGGCAGATTGCTGAAATTGATGGCGTGCCCTGGGCTCCCACCATCGACTCGCGCCACCCAATCGGCAATCTCGGTGAGCAGCGGACGCACGTTCATGACGCCCGCCGGCAGTACAGCGGGCCCTTTCAGCACCGGCCGCGTGGTCTCGGCCAAAACCGCGCGCACGCGGTTCGGCACGTCACCGATATCGACCGTATCCGCCGCGGCAACACCATGCTCGGCCGCCGGCGTCTGGACACGCCACAGCCCAGGCATCACAGATTCCTGCATCCGATCACCGAACGGCGGTGCCACGGCGATGCTGACCTCGCCGTCCCCCATCACCTCGTCAACGATGCGCCGGTTGGCCTCGTCCAACCCGGCCATGTTCAGCGTTACGGTTTGCCTGGTTTCGAGATAGTGCGAGATCGCGGCCGCCATGGCGGCCAGCCGTTCTTGGGCCGGCGACAGGTCTGGAGCCATGTCACGCACCGCCGGCCGAGACGTCCGGCAAAACCGGTTCTCCGGGTTTGCCGAGCAGGTCAGCCGCCATCCGCAAATACAGATCCCAGTCGCGCATCCGCGTAATCTGCCCCAGAAACAAGCCGTCGCGGAAGAACAACAGGGCCGGCAGAACGAGGACGGCAAAACGCAACGTGAGCTGTGGCTCCAGGGCCCGATCGGCCACCGCCGCCGACAGACGGCCACCCATCGCAGCCATCAGTTCCGGCAACACCACGGCGACATCGTTGGTTTCGCGGTTGCTGGTCGGATCGTCGGTCAGGAACAGCACGCGCTCGCCCGCTTGGGCCAAAAACGCGTCCAATTCGGCCGACCCAACCGCCGCAATGCCATGCACGGTGGTCAGACGCGCGATCAGCGGGGACGCCATCACGCCGCCCAGGCCACATCGGCCAGACGGATCCCGGTTTTCGCCACACCGGCCACATCCCGTCTGGGCTCGGCCCAGATGCCCCAGGACTCCAGAGTGGCGACGGCCCAAGTGACCGCATCGTCCAGGCGGCCGGCCACTGTGGTACTCAAACCTTGGCCAAACCCGTCGAGCTGGGCCGGCTGGACGCCGATCAAGACCGCTGTTTCCGGACACCGGTCCAGCAACGCGGCCGCAGCCAGCACATCCTGCATGGACATCTGGTGCACATCCATCTTGCCCATTCCTCCGGCTCGGGGAATGTCACCGTCGCGCAGCACCGACAAGGTCCCTGGTGCCAAGCCAAGATCGAGCGCATCCAAAATCAGCAGGCGCCGGACCGCGGTCAGCGCTGGCAACAGGTAGAGACCCTGCGTGCCGCCGTCGAGCACCTGCACCGACGGCGGCAGATGCCAGCGCTGCTGTAAAGCCTCGACCGCACGCACACCAAAGCCATCGTCGCCAAACAAAGGATTGCCGACGCCAAGCACCAGGGTATCGGCGGCCGCCCCGGCCGGCAACACTGCCCCATCCATGGCCCACGCTCCCTCTGCTGCCATCGGTTCAGTCGTCCGGGTGATCGTCTTTGAACATGCGCTCGCCACTGATCATGGTGCTGATGATACTTTGCCGCGACATGATGTCTTCGCGGATTGCCGTGTAGACATGGATCAGAATGAACACGATGGTCAGCCACATGAGAATGACGTGGACCATACGCACCATCATGCTGGAGCCGAGCAGCGGGATGACCCAGTTGAACAGCGTATGTTGCCACGTGCCCGGACCGGTCGCCTCGGAATAGAGCGCGAAGCCGGTGATGATCTGTAGCACCGCCATGTGCATGAACAGGAACATGAAGACGTGCGACAGCGGGTTGTGGCCGACCCATTGCCGCGGTCGACGGGCAATGAACAGGTACCAGAGGATCTGGTTGGTGATGCCGACCCACCACTTCCCGCTCCAGAACGGCAGAATGAAGGTGTGGCGAGCATGTTCGTTGCCGACGAAGGCCCAGTAAACCCGCCCGATGAAGGCGACGGCGAAGATGTAGCCGGCTGCGAAATGGGCAAAGCGGATATAGCCCATCAGGAATTGGTCGGACGCCTCGCCTGGCGTCGACGGCAGCGGGTGCGAGATCAGATAGCCGGTGATACACAGCACGAACACGGCCAATACGGTGATCCAGTGCCAGATGCGGATCGGCCCCTCATAAACGAACACCGAGCGCCGGTGCACAATGCCGTCTTCGGCGGCAATCTCGCGCAGATCCGGACGCTCTCTGATGGACGTATCGGTCATGGCCCGCCCTCCTCCGTCGCCTAGCGCACTCTGACCCGCGCCACTTCCCGGCCGTCGCCGGTCATGACATGGGTGGAACAGGCCAGGCACGGGTCGAACGAGTGCACGGTGCGCAGAATCTCCAGCGGCTGCTCGGGATCGGCCATGGGCGTATCCAAGAGCGAGGCTTCATAGGCGCCGATGTTGCCGGCATGGTCGCGCGGTGAACCGTTCCAGGTGGTCGGTACCACCGCCTGGTAGTTCTTGATCTTGGTGTTCTCGATGGTGACCCAGTGGCCAAGGGCGCCGCGCGGCGCCTCGACAAAGCCGCAACCGGAGGTGACCTGAGGCCAGGTTTCCGGCGCCCATTTCTCCACATTGGCGGTGGATACATCGCCGGCCCGGATGGTGTTGATCAGCCGATCGTAATAGTCTCGCATCTTTCGTGCCGCCCAGGCGGTCTCCAGTGCACGCGCCGCCGTGCGGCCCAGCGTGGAGAAAATCGCCTCGAACGGCACTTCCAGGTCGGTCAAGAGCTTGTCCACTGGCTCTTTGAACTCAGGCTTGCCCTGAACATAGCCAATGACGTAGCGCGCCAGCGGCCCCACCTCCATGGCGTGGCCACGCCAGCGCGGTGCCTTGATGAAGGAATACTTGGCGCTCTCGTCCACCTCTTGTATGTCGGTTTTGCTACCCTTTGTACCGGCACCGAGCACGAAGTTCGGCTCGGTGATGCCCTCAAAGGGATGGATGCCGACACTTTCGTCCGGATAGCTGTACCAGGAGTGGGTGACCCATTCCTGGATCTGCTCCAAGTCCATCAGGCTAACCGGATGCACCCGGCTCAAATCGCCGTCGATGATGGCGCCGGCCGGCATATCCAGGAATTCGGGCGCATAGCTGCCGGCACGCTGCGGGATGTCGCCGTAGGACAACACGAAGCGGTTGGACAGGCCGCCGCCGATGGCGCCCCAGTCTTTGTAGAAACCGGCAATGGCGACCACGTCGGGGATATAGACCTGTTCGACGAAGGTGATCGACTCGTCGATGATCCTCTTCACCCGGTTCAGGCGTTCCATGTTGATGGCGCCGACCGCCCCGGTGTCGTGCAGGTTGATCGGGCACGGCACGCCACCGACCAACCAATTCGGGTGCGGGTTCTTGCCGCCGAACACGGTGTGGACTTGGCCGATCACGCGCTGGAAGTCGAGCGCCTCCAAATAATGCGCCACCGCCAGCAGGTTGACGTCCGCCGGCAACTTGTAGGCCGGATGACCCCAATAGCCGTTGGTGAAGGGGCCGAGCTGGCCGGACTCGACGAACTTCTTCAGTCGGCCCTGCAGATCGCTGAAGTAACCGGGCGACGACTTGGGCCAGGCAGAGATGCTGGTGGCGATCCGCGAGGTCTCGCGCGGGTCGGCATTGAGCGCGCTGAGCACGTCGACCCAGTCGAGCGCGTGCAGGTGATAGAAATGCACCAGATGATCATGCACATGCTGCTGCAGATGCATAATGTTGCGGATGGTGTTGGCGTTTTCGGGAATGTCGATGGCTAGCGCCTTCTCCACCGCGCGCACCGAGGCAAGGGCGTGCACACCGGTGCACACACCACAGATGCGTTGCACGAAAGCCCAGGCATCGCGTGGGTCGCGCCCGCGCAGAATGACCTCCAAGCCACGCCACATGGTGCCGGTCGACACGGCGTTGCGGATGACATTGTCCTGGTCGACGTTGACCTCCAGGCGAAGATGGCCTTCGATCCGCGTCACCGGGTCAACGACGACACGACGCCCGCCGTCATCCAGGGTGTAGCCGTTCGGCGTGGTGATGATCGCCATGGTGCCCGCTCTCCTAGAGCAAATCCCGTGCAGATCGGTTCACTCTGCAACGACGATTTGCTTCAAAAAAATCAAGGGCTAGAGCGTTTTTCGCCAACCACAATGAGCGGGCAACGCTCCAGATCAACCGGATCAGGCATTGGGGGTGCCGGACGGCGGCGTGGACGGTTTTTCCAGGCTCGCGCGCATACGGGCGCGCTTGACGGCGCTCAGGGCCGCGTGCGCAGCGATGCCGGCCCCCGTGACGGCTGCGGCCGCCGCGCCCACCCGATCAGCATTGGCTTCGACACCGAACTGGCGCAGATCGGTGACCCGGTCGTAGAAGGAGCCCTTGTCCCAAAAGCCCTCTTCGGAACAACCGATGCAGCCGTGACCGGCCGCGATGGGGAAAGACACGCCCTGGTTCCACATGGTGGTGGAACAGGCATTGTAGGTGGTGGGGCCTTTGCAGCCCATCTTGTACAGGCAGAATCCCTTGCGGGCCCCATCATCGTCCCAGTGCTCGACGAACTGACCCGCATCGAAATGGGCGCGTCGGTAGCATTTGTCGTGGATACGCTGGCCATAGAACATCTTAGGACGTAGCTGCCGATCGAGCTCAGGCAGACGACCGAAGGTGAGCACATAGGTCAAAACGCCGGTCATCACTTCGGCGATCGGAGGACAGCCGGGCACATTGATCAACGGCTTGTCGAAATGCAGCCGACGCACCGCCGTGCCCCGGGTCGGGTTCGGATGTGCCTGCTGCACGCAACCGAAGGACGAACACTGCCCCCAGGCGATGATGAAACGGGCGTTTTCGGCGGCACGCCGCAGGTTGTGGATGAACGGTTTGCCGGCAACGATACAGTACATGCCATCTTCGTTCAGCGGCGCGTCGCCTTCAACGGCCAGAACGTACTCCCCTTTGTGCTCTTCCATCACCGCTTCGGCGGCGGCCTCCGCCTGGTGGCCAGCGGCGGCCATGAGCACATCGTCGTACTCAAGGCTGATCATGTTCAACACGACGTCGCTGACCAACGGATGTGCGGAGCGGATGAAGGATTCGCTGCAACAGGTGCATTCGTTGCCATGGAACCACAGCACCGGAATGCGCGGTTTGGTTTCCAGTGCGTGCGCGATGTCCGCCGACAGGGTCGGCTCCAGACCAAGGGCGGCGGCAGTCAAGCTGCAATACTTGAGGAAGCTACGCCGGGAGATGCCGCGGCGCCGGATTGACTCGTAAAATGTGTCCAACCGCGCCATGAACGCCCTCCTCGCTGCACACCGCCAACGGTCCCCCACCCCTTGGTTCGATAGGGACCGAATGGCTGCGGACTATCCTGGAGGCTCCGTGGCGACGGAATTGATCCACATCAACTGTAGGGGAATTTGTCAGTCATTACACCCTTTGGGTTAAGACTCGACATGGCAACGATAACGGACTCGGTTTTCGCCAAAAGGCCTGTCAATTATCATCAAACAATTGAATTCCCAAAATCTTCGCTACCATTGGCAATGGGAACAGAAACATGCGCCGAGACCTTTGTCGCAGCGTTCACCCTAGATCCGGCTGCTGAAGTGCTGACGTTTCGTGTACAGCGTTGAAAACTCGACTGATGTTGCTCCGACTCGAACTGCGGTGCAATTGGGGAAGTGAAATAAAATCAACTGGTTGTTTTGCAATCATCTGATCTGAGTTCACCGCTGCCTTGGGCCCGCCTCGGCCTTTGTCGGCCCGGGCCAGGGCGGCACACGCCGCCAGATCACGGGCCGGAGTCGCCATCACGGTGACGGAACCCGCACACGATAGCTCACGCGGTCAGGAAGCAATCGCTTGCGCTATCGCGTCATACCAACGGCCCGAAACAACGACCGGTCCTCGGGCCGCCCTGTTTCGGAGCGCCGGCATCCTTGCCGGCGCTCCTCGTTCAGCGCCGAAACCGAATCTGTCGTCAAGGCGGGCCATCGGTATAAGTTCCACACCGTGCTACCGCCCGTCCCGCAGAGGATGAACCTCTGGGCGGGTCGTGGCCACATCCCGGAGCGCCGACGCCCCGTCGGCCCGG
>JANQJV010000089.1 GCA_028281465.1 Azospirillaceae bacterium
CGACGACTGGCCGGCACCACATTTGCCTTTGAGGCCGGGCAGGCCGATCGGGCAGACCAGGCGCGCGCACCGGGCCGGGCCGATGGCCGGATTGGGCGACCGGCCGGTGCCGCTGGCCCGATCCCCGGCCGCGTTGGCACAACGCGTCGGTCGGTGCTCTGCGCCGACAACGGCCCCACGGCTCGCCCTGTCGGTCAAGACCAGGGGCCGATGTGGTGCCGCCCAGTCGTCGATCCGCCGGGCTGGGAGATGTCGGCGCAGAGCACCGACCTACGGCTGATCACACGCCGTCGCTCCAAAGCTGCAGGAGCTGCGCCGTCACCGACACGGCGATGATGCGGGGGTGTTTGCCTTTGAGGCCGGGCAGGCCGATCGGGCAGACCAGGCGCGCGCGCCGGGCCGGGTCGATGCCCAGGCTCTCCAGGCGGCTCAGGAACCGCGCCTTCTTGGTCGCCGAGCCGATCAGGCCGAGGAAATCGAAAGCGTCCCGGACCAGAAGAGCGTGACACACATCGAGATCGAGCGCGTGCGCATGCGTCATCACCAGGTGGTGCGCACGCGCCGGTGCCGCCGCGGCGATGCGCACCGGATCGACGGCCACCACCGGTGTCACGGTGGCGGGCATGGGGTCGGGGAACCGGTCCGCGGCCACGTCGACCCAGGTCAGGTCGAGTTCCAGACCCGCCATCACCGCCACCACCTCGCGGCCGACATGGCCGGCGCCGTAGAGGAAGACGGCGGGCCGCGGACCACCCAGCGGCTCGGCGAACCAGTCGGCGGCGAAGACGGCGGCCGGCCGGCCCGCGGCCTCCTGCCGCCGCATGGCCGCGGCGAGCGATGCCGGCACACCATCCGCGTCCGCAGCACACAGCCGCGGCGCCGCCTTCGCCGCAACCGGCCGGGCGAGCCAAAGCTTTTCCGCCGGCGCCAGGTCATGGGCGCAGAGCGCCGGCGACTCCGCCTCGGTTCCGCCCATCTGCTCGAACAGCAGGCTGACCATGCCGCCGCAGCATTGCCCCAGGGTCGGTCCGAGCGGATAGCGGCGCAGGCTGCGCGGCCAGGCGCCCGGCGTCGCCGCGGCCAGCATGGCGCGGGCGCGGCGGATGGCGTCGAACTCCAGGGTGCCGCCGCCGATGGTGCCGAGGATGCCAGTGCCGGTCACCCACATGGCGGTGCCGATCTCGCGCGGCGTCGAGCCGCCGGCCGCCACCACGGTCACCCGCACCACGGCGCCATGCGCCGCCACCAGGGCCGGCAGCGCGGCCGGCCACGCCTGCGCCGCGTCCCAGGCGGTCATGCGCCGGTCCGCACCCGCTCCACGGCGAACAGAACCCGCTCCGGCGTGGCCGGTGCATCCAGCGCCGGATACACCCGGCCGTCGCCGGCCTGGGCCACGGCGTCGGACAGGGCCATGAGCACGGACATGGCCAGCATCAGCGGCGGTTCGCCGACCGCCTTGGAGCGGTGGATGGTCGGCTCGCGGTTGACGCCGCGGTCCCACAAGCGCAGGCGCAGGTCGACCGGCCGGTCGGAGCAAGCCGGAATCTTGTAGGTCGACGGCGCGTGCGTCTTCAGCACGCCCTTGGCATCCCACCACAACTCTTCGGTGGTCAGCCAGCCGGCACCCTGGACGAAGCCGCCTTCAACCTGACCCAGGTCGATGGCCGGATTGAGCGACCGGCCGGTGTCATGCAGGATGTCGACGCGCAGGATGCGGTTTTCGCCGGTCAGCGTGTCGATGGCCACCTCCGACACGGCGGCCCCGTAGGCGAAGTAGTAGAACGGCCGGCCGGTGCCGCTGGCCCGGTCCCAGTCCAGTTTTGGCGTCGCATAGAAGCCGGTGGCCGACAGGGGCACGCGCGCCAGATAGGCGGCCTTGATCAGGTCGGCGAAGGCCGTGTCGTGGCGGCCGACGGCCACGCGGCCGGGCAGGAAGTGCACCTCCGCCTCGGCCACGCCCCAGCGTTCGGCGGCGAAGCGGGTCAACCGCGCCTTGAGTGTGCGGCAGGCATCGGCGGCGGCCATGCCATTCAGGTCGGAACCGGCGGACGCGGCGGTGGGCGAGGTGTTGGGCACCTTGCCGGTGTGCGTGGCGCTGATCTTGATGCGGCTCTGGTCGACCTGGAACGCCTCGGCCACCACCTGGGCCACCTTGACGAACAGCCCCTGTCCCATCTCGGTGCCGCCGTGGTTCAGGTGGATCGAGCCGTCCTTGTAGATGTGGATCAGGGCTCCGGCCTGGTTGAGGAAACTCACGGTGAAGGAAATGCCGAACTTCACCGGCGTGAGCGCGATGCCGCGCTTGATCACCGGTTGCGTCGCATTCCATTCGCGGATGGCGGCGCGGCGCCGGTGGTACTCCGAAGTGTCCACCAGTTCGTCGATCAGGTCGCCGGCAACGCAGTCCTCCACCGTCATGTGGTAGGGCGTGACGGCGCGCGTCGGGAACCCGGGTGCCGGGGCGGGCGCGGCATAGAGATTGATGCGCCGCACCGCCAGCGGGTCCTTGCCCAAGGCATGGGCGATCTCGTCGATCACGCGCTCCATGCCGAGCATGCCCTGCGGCCCGCCGAAGCCGCGGAACGCCGTGTTGGACACGGTGTGGGTGCGGCAGCGATACGACGTGATGCGCACCGCCGGCAGATAGTAACAGTTGTCGGCATGGAACATGGCGCGGTCGCCGATCGCCTGGGACAGGTCGAACGACATGCCGCAGCGCAAGGCCTGGGTGACATCCAGGCCGAGCAGTCGGCCGTCGGCATCGAAACCGACGTCGTAGTCGATGACGAAGTCATGGCGCTTGCCGGTGACCACCATGTCGTCGTCGCGGTCGTAGCGCAGCTTGGCCGGCCGGCCGGTTGCGCGCGCCGCCAGAGCCGCCACGGCGGCCGGCAGATTGCCCTGGCTTTCCTTGCCGCCGAAGGCCCCGCCCATGCGCCGCACCACCACCGTGACGGCATGGGCCGGCAGGTCCAGGACATGGGCGACGCCGTGCTGGATCTCGCTCGGGTGCTGGCTGGAGCAGTGCACCTGCACGTCCCCGTCCTCGCCCGGAACGGCCAAGGCGACCTGCCCCTCCAGATAGAAGTGCTCCTGGCCGCCGATCTCGATGCGGCCCGACAAGCGATGCGGGGCGGCGGCCAGGGCGGCGTCGACATCGCCGCGCGCCATGGAGTAGGGCGGCTCCAGCAGGGATCCGGCGGCCATGGCCTGCGCGATGGTCAGGATCGCCGGCAGGTCTTCGGTGGTGACAACGGCGCGGGCGGCGGCGGCGCGCGCCTGGTCGATCGTCTCCGCGGCCACGGCGAACACGGCCTGCCCGGCGTACTGGACCTCGCCGCCGGTCTCCTCGCCGGCGGCGAACACCGGGTCGTCGCCCTTGACCAGCGGGCTGACGTCGTTCACGCCCGGGATGTCGTCGGCCGACAGCACGGCGGCGACCCCGGGGGCCGTGCGCACCGCCGACAGGTCGAGCCGGGTGACCCGGGCATGGGCGCGCGGGCTCAATGCCAGATGCACCGCCAGCGTGCCGCGCGGCACGGGGATGTCGTCGGTGTACAGCGCCGTGCCGCAGACGTGTTTCACCGCACTGTCGTGCGCGGCCGGCGCGCCGACGCCGCCTTGGATCGGTTCCGCCGCCGGGGGCGTCGTCAGCATCTGGTTCATGGCCGCATCTCCTGGGGCAACGCCGCCAACCCGGCCGCCCCGGCCAGACGGGTCAGCGGCGCGGCGTCGCCGGCGGTTTCCCAATGCACCTTGCGCAGCAGATTGCGCGCCACCAACAGCCGGTAGCCGGCGCTGGCCCGCCAATCGGTCAAGGGCGTGTAGTCCTCGGCAAAGGCGTCCATTGCCGCATCCACCGTGGCTGCGGTCCACGGGCGGCCGACCAGCGCGGCTTCGACGGCGCGGGCCCGTTTCGGCGTGCCGGCCATGCCGCCGAAGGCGATGCGCGCCGCGGTGACGGTGCCGTCTTCGATGCGCAGGTTGAAGCACCCGCACACCGCCGAGATGTCCTGGTCGAACCGTTTGCTGATCTTGTAACAGGTGAGCCGATCGGCCGGGTGCGGCCACGGAATGTGGATGCTCTGCACCAGTTCGCCCGGGGCCCGGTCCTGCTTGCCGTAGGCGAGGAAGAAGTCTTCCAAAGGCAGCCGGCGTTCGGCCTGGCCATGGCGCAACACCAGCCTGGCGCCCAGCGCGATCAAGGCCGGCGGCGTATCGCCGATGGGCGACCCATTGGCAATGTTGCCGCCGAGGGTGCCGACGGCGCGCACCTGCACGGCCCCCAGACGGCGCAGCAATTCGCCGAAGTCCGGGAAATGGCGCGCCAGCGCCGGCAGGGCGTCGGCATAAGTCACGCCCGCCCCGATCGTCAATCCCGCCGGCGTCGCCTCGATCCGCTGCAGGACTGCCACCCGGCCGATGGAGATCAGCAGCGGCAGGGAACGGTGCTGCTTGGTGACCCACAGGCCAAGGTCGGTGGCCCCCGCAACCAGATGGGCGGACGGATGGGCGGCCGTGGCCGCCGCCAACCCGTCCAGCGTGGTCGGTGCCAGGAACCGGCCGGTGCCGTCGCCGATGTCGATGGGCCGGTCGTCGGCCAAGGCCTCCAGGGCTGCCGGATCGACCGGTCCCGCCTCCGTCGCCGGGTCGGCACGGCCCATGGTCTCGGCCGCCTGGACGATCGGACCATAGCCGGTGCAGCGGCACAGATTGCCGGCCAGCAGATCGTCGATCGCCGGCCGGTCCAGTCGCTCGCCGGCACAGTAACCGGTATAGAGCGACATCACGAATCCGGGCGTACAGAAGCCGCATTGCGAACCATGGTGATCGACCATGGCCGTCTGGCACGGGTGCAGACCGCCGTCTGCACCGCGCACCGCTTCCACCGTCGTCACCGCCTTGCCGTCCAGGCTGGGCACGAACAGGATGCAGCTATTGACCGCCCGGTGGCGCAGGCCGCCGTCGCGCCGCTCGGTCAACATGACGGTACAGGCCCCGCAGTCGCCTTCGGCACAGCCCTCCTTGGTGCCGGTCAGACCCTCCCCCTCGCGCAGGTACCGCAACAGGGTCTGCGTCGGCGCACACCGCTCGAGCCGGCGTTCCGCGCCGTTCAACAGAAAGCGCACCGCGTTGCGCGGCCTACCCGGATCGGCGCTGTCCGTCACCCCTGGCTCCCCGAAAGTCGATAAACGCCTTGCACGGCTTGCAGATCGGCCATTCGCAAATCAAGATGATGCCGCCGGTCGCGTCAAGACGGAATTTCCCGCACCGCAGAACCCGGGCCACCCGACGGCGCGACGTCGTTTTTGCCACCGGTGGTCCTGTCCTCTCCCCAACCCGGAGCCGTTGTCCATGGCCGTGTTGACCCCCTATCCCTTCGGTCTCCTGGTCGACCGCATGGTCCGGGAGCTGGACCGCAAAGCGGCGATCTTCGATCTGCCGGCGCGCAAGTTCTTTTTGGGCGATCCGGCCCGGGATCTGACCGTGCACCACCATGGCCGGCCGGCCGCCAGCCCACTTGCGCCGGCAGCCGGGCCGCACACCCAGATGGCGCAGAACATCGTTCTGTCTTGGCTCGGCGGCTGTCGGCTGTTCGAACTGAAAACGGTGCAGGTGCGCGACGATCTGGAGATTCCGCGCCCGTGCATCGACATGGCCACGGTCGGCTACAACGTGGAGTGGTCGCAGGAACTGACCGTGGCCGAGAGCCTGGAGGAATATGTTAAGGCGTCCATGCTGATCCGCATTCTGGAGGCGAGCGGCCGGCTCGCCTTGGCGCCGAATTTCCGCGACCATGTGTTTGACATGAGCGTCGGCTACGATCTGGCCGGCATCCGCTCCGACAAGGTGCAGGGGTTCCTGCGCGGCATGCGCGACGCCGGACCCGTGATCGACCGGCTGCGCGCCGAGATTCCGGCGCCCTACGCCGCTTATCGCGACCTGGATTTCAACCCGCACCTGTCCGACACCCTGACCCTGAGCACCTTCCACGGCTGCCCACCGGACGAGATCGAGCGCATCGTGCTGTTCCTGCTGGAAGACTTCGGTTTGCACTGCACGGTCAAGCTCAACCCCACCCTGCTCGGCAAACCCGATTGCCTGGCCCTGCTGCACGACACGCTGGGCTACGGCGATCTGACCGTGCCCGACCAGGCTTTTGCGGACGACACCCGCTGGGACCAGGCGGTGGCGTTCTCCGAACGGCTGCGCGCCCGCGCCGCCGCCTTGGGCCTGGGCTACGGCGTCAAGTTCACCAATACGCTGATCGTCGAGAACCACCGCCCATTCTTCCCAAGCAGCGAGACGGTCATGTACCTGTCCGGCCCGCCGCTGCACGTGCTGGCCATGGAGCTGGTCAAGCGCTGGCGCGGCGTGTTCGGCGACGGCCTGCCGATCTCGTTTTCCGCCGGCATCGACCGGCGCAACTTCGCCGATGCCGTGGCCTTGGGTCTCGTGCCGGTCAGCGTGTGCACCGATCTGCTCAAGGCCGGTGGCTATGGGCGGGCGGAAGCCTTGCTGCGCGACCTGTGCCAGCGGATGGCCGCGGTGGGCGCGGGAACCATCGCGGACTACACCCGCGCCATGGCCGGATCGGGCGCGGCGGACCTGTCGGCCGCCCGGCTGGCCAACACGGACCGCCATGCGGCGGCGATCCGGTCCGACCCGTCGTATCGCGCCGCCGCCAACGCCAAACCGCCGCGCAAGGTGGACAGCACCTTGGTGCTGTTCGATTGCCTGACCTGCGACAAATGTCTGCCGGTATGCCCCAACGACGCGAACTTCACGTTCCGCGTTCCAGTGCGGGACATCCCGGTTCAACACGTCCGCCGGACCGCCGACGGCTGGACGGTCGAAACCGGCGACCCCCTGCGCCTCGAGAAACCGCACCAGATCGGCAACTTCGCCGATTTCTGCAACGACTGCGGCAACTGCGACGTCTTCTGTCCAGAACTGGGCGGGCCTTACATCCTCAAGCCACGGTTCTTCGGCTCTTATGCAGCCTGGGCGGCGCCCGGTGCCGGCGACGGGTTCCACGTCACTGCGGGCGCCGTGCACGGTCGCATTGGAGGCCGGCTCTATCACGCGGATGTCGCGGATCCTAAGCGGGTCGGTTTCCGAGGCGATGGTTTCGCCCTGCATTTCGACCCGGCCGACATCCCCGGCAGCCTTGGCGGTACGGCCGAATCCGAGGTTGATTTGACCCCATTCCACATCCTGCGCGCTCTGCATATCGGGCTGCTGGCCGATGACGCGGTCAACCCGGTTGAATCCCTGGTCCGTGCCGGTGATGCGAACGCGGCGGTGACGTGAATCGATGGTGCCATGGCCGAGCTGGCCCATGTCCACGACCCGCTACTCCGAGGGCTGCTGGTCCCACACCGGCCTTTCGACCGATCCACCATGACCGAAACGGCACCGTTCGTTTCTTGTTAGTCACTCACCGGCCTTGCGGCCGACCTGCCGTGCATGAAACAGTCCAGTTTTCCGAGCGCATATATAGCAGCGAAGTTTGCTTTTGCTACTATATTTGGACACGCCAAGCTTAGTTTCTTGTTAGTGCCCCTGCGCCGGTGCACCGAACCGGTGCACATGGTACGGCTGCCGGGCCAAGGCCGGGCAGAACGAGTTCACCACTGGGGCAAGTTTGTCGAACAGGCCGCGGCGCTGGCGGTTGGCGGACTCCAGGCGCGCCCGCGCCGTCTCGGCATCGCGGGCCAGCGTTTCCAGGGTGATGTTCGTTAACCGGCGGTTACGCACGGCAAGACGGCCGCCGACCATGACCGAATGCACGGCACTGCCGTCCTCGGTCTGCACAAGCTGATTGACTGGATCGTTGAACGGCAGCCAGTTGACCGAGCCCAGGTCGAGAAACACGATATCGGCCTTATGACCGACGGCGATGCGCCCCAGTTGCACGAAACCGAGCGCCTTGGCGCTGCCCTCGGTGGCGGCGCGCAGCACTTCGCCGGTGGACAGCCACTGGCCGGTGTCCGGTCCGCGCACATGGCTGACATACAAGGCCGAGCGCATGGCCTCGTACATGTTCTGGTTGTCGGAACAACTGGCACCATCCGTGCCGATGCCCAGGGTCACACCCAGTTCCAGCATGCGCCGGGCGTCGGCGATGCCACTGCCGAGCAGCGCATTGCTGCCCGGGTTGTGCGCGACGGCGGCGCCATGGCCAGCCAACCGATGCATATCCTCGTCGTCCAGCCACACGCCGTGGGCGACGACGAAATCCGGCCCGACCAACCCGAGTGCATCCATGTGCTGCAGCAAGGTCTTGCCATACAGAGACCGGCCGGCCACCGCCTGCACCTTACTCTCGGCGACATGGCTGTGCAGACCGACGCCATGGGCACGCGCCAAATCCCGGCAGCCGATCAGAAAATCGTCTGAGCAATGATGCGGGATGGTCGGCGCCACGGCCGGACGTACCCAGTCCGTATCGCCCGGCCAGTTTTCCAGAACGGCCTTGATGCGCGCAAGGGTGGTTTCGGCGGGGGCGAGGCGCAGGTTCGGGATTTCGGCCTGCAGGGCCGCAGGCAAAGCGTCGTAGAGGCCGGGGATGGCGTCGTAGAAAGCGGTATCGGCCACCATGGGGGCCAGCACACAGCGCATTCCGGCATCACGATAGGCCTTGGCCGCCGCCGCCATGCCGTCCAGGGTGGGCGCCGGAAACTCGTAGGTCAGGTCATAGCAGGCGGTGCAGCCTTTCAGCAGCATCTCGGCCGCGCCGATCAGGGTGGTCAGATACTTGTCTTCGGTCTGGCGGGCGCCGCTGATCCATGGGCCCGCGGTGAGCAGCAATTCCAGCGACCAGCGGTCGCCCATGCCCTTGGACAGGTTGCCGTGGCCGTGGGTATGCGCGTTGATCAGCCCTGGATGCAGCAGCATGCCGGCGGCGTCGACGACCTGGGCGTGTTCCGGAGCCGGCAGCCCTGGCGGTCCGAGGGCGGCGATGGTTTCGCCCTCGATCAGGATGTCGGTGGGCCGTGCCGTATGGGCATCGATATCGACCAATCGGCCACCGCGAAGGATCGTCAAGGCCTCGCCCATACCCGTCTCCAACAAGAGTCCCGTCGCCCATGGCCGCGCCGATGCCTGACGGTCAATCGCAGCGGACCTCATGCGAGCAAGTGTATTGTTTATTACAGACCTTATGCAATCTGACAGACCACACCGGCGCCTGCGTGCCACCCCCGTTTCGCAATTCGAATCCTCCTGGTTTCATCGACATGGTATCGGGATTGACAAGCCGCGGAGCAGGCGGCAACCCAGGGGGCAGGTCCGGACACGGTGTCGAGGAGGGGGCGGTTGCGACACAAGGCCGAACGTTGGCACACCCGCGTGCACCAATATGTCGCCCGGCACCAGGCGCCCCTGCGGCCACGCCAGATCGTATTGGCCGGTCTGGGTGGCGCGCTGGCCATCGGAGTCGTCAGCCTCCTAAGCGTGCAGACCGGCGCCCTGCTGATCATGGCCTCCTTCGGCGCCAGTTGTGTGCTTCTCTTCACCGTCGCCGACAGCCCACTCTCCCAACCGGCCAATGTCATCGGCGGTCATATGGTCTCGTGCTCAACGGCACTCGTGCTGCGTTGCGTTCTCCCCAATGAGCTGTGGGCCGTATCGCTCGCCGTCGGTGTCGCCATCGCAGTCACGGCCCTCTTGCGCGTGACACACCCGCCCGCCGGCGCCAATCCACTGATCGTCTTCCAGGCCGACCCGGGGATCGAGTTCCTGATCTCCCCGGTGCTGATCGGCTCTCTCAGCCTGGTGGCCATCGCCAGCTTATATCACCGCGCCACGGGCGTGACCTATCCGGTGCGGCCCCGCTGAGCCCGCCAAGCCAACCGGCGGGCGTGGTCACGCCGATCTATGGCGCTTTCGTCGACCCCACCGCCATCGAGGCGACCACCCTGACCAGCGGCTTTGATGCCTTCCATCCGATTGGCCGGATCGGCCGGACGGACTACGGCCGCCATCCACAAGGGCGATGGCGGCGTCATGGCCGGTCGCACCGATGGCAAGACACGCACCCAAGGTCGGCCGACGGTCCGACACCCGGCATCCTCCTTGCCGTTGTGCCCAGGCTAGACGATGATTTCCCTTGAACTCCAACGCTACCCGGTTCATTTGTCATCAAAGCACCGTGATAGCGGCATACGCCGTTAATCAATGCTCAGGTTTTCGTCTTGCTGCATTATGCGGCGGCTCGGACCACCAAACAAAGGAGTGACGCCATGCGGTCACTGTTCTTCTTGGCGTTGGGTCTGATTGCCTGGACCGTTACCGGGAACGCCCAGACGGCCGTCACCGTCTATGGCGACGATAACTATCCCCCGTACAGCTTTCGGGATCGGGGTAATATCGCCCGTGGCACCTATGTTCGAATTCTACGTGCAGCATTTGAGAAAATGCCGAGCTATGATGTCAAAATTGATCTGGTACCTTGGCGACGGGCCCTCGCTTACATCGAGGAAGGCACTGGCTTTGCAGTGTTTCCACCCTATTACTTTCCGGAACGGCGCCCGTATATCGATCCGTATTCCCAGCCACTGCTGACCGAGACCGTGCAGGTCATCTGCCGCCACACTGTGCTGGACGTCCCGCGCGAAGCTTATCCACAAGACTATTTCGGTTTGCGTTTCGGCAACAACTCAGGGTTCGAGACTCCGGGACCAGCGTTCTTCCAGGCGGTCGAGGATGGGCAGATTACTTTGAGCGAGGCTGCCTCCACACTCTTGAACATTCGAAAACTGACGGCTGGGCGCATTGATTGCTACGTCAATGACCGGCTGGCCATTGAGGTGGGCCTGCGCGAGGAAGGCCTGACGGTCGAAGAGGCCGGCTTGACCTGGGGCACAGTGGTAAACGAGAATGACGGGTTTTTGGGCTACGCCGCCAAAGCGGACGCGTTCCCCTTTAAGGCGGATTTCGTGCAGCAATTCGATTCTGTCATCATGGCGATGCGCGCATCCGGTGAGCTCGATGACCTGATTGAGTGAACGTCAAGGCCGCCGCGACCGGCATGGCACAGCCTGTCCTCAGGTCGCCCGGTTTGACGAATAGACTTGTCGAATTTCTCGAAAACTCACGGCAATGAAGAAAGAAAATTGGGATTACCGAACCAAAATTAAGAGAACATCTGTTAAAATCTAGCACATTGTCAAACAAAAAACAACCCTTTATCAGATTTTTATTCGGCGTTAACTTTCTTCGATTAACGTTCTCGGTCAGAAAAACCTATAATCCGCCGGTGACTCGGTCGTCGACGGCGCTCTATGGGGGAGACCAGGTCGCCATGCGAGTCCTTGCATTCGCGTCGCAGAAAGGAGGCTCCGGCAAGACCACACAGTCGGGTCACCTTGCCGTTCAAACCGATCGACAGGGTGCCGGCTTGGGCCGCCACCACCCGACGCGCACCGCTGTTGGTCAAGAAGGGCGGAGCTGCACCGCCCGTCGACTCGACCTTGACCATGCCCAGTCCGTCACGGTGCGAAGACTTGACCCAGCCTACCAGCTTCGGCGCACGCTGGGCCGGCGCAGCGGACACGGATTGGGCACCGACCCGACCATGCCGCTGACCCGAGCCCGGCCGCCATGGTTGGCCATGCGGGAAAACGGTGAGACCTACGGCAAAACACATCGGCTCGACATCAAGGTGCCGGCCGCCGTCGTTGATGCCCGCTTGCAAGTCGTGGTGCACGTCCTCAAACAACCGCGCGTCAACGCCACCACACGCCTGGAACAAGAAACCCATTCCCTTGCGCGCGCCTTTGCCCAGCAGCACAACAGCACCATCCGGCGCGTGCTGAGGACGGCGCTGGAAACCTATGTGACCGCCCAGCCAGATGTGAGCGAGCTGCTGCGCGCCGGCACCGCCGGGAGCTGAGCCATGGATACCAATTTGGACCAGCTAGAGGCGCTGGAAGGCGAGGGGCGCGACGGGCTGCTGGAAGCGGAGATCCTGTCTGGGCAGACGCGCACCACGGGCGTCATCGAGCTCTTGCGTGGTGGCCAGCGGTCCACCGGACTGCCCACGGTTGGCGGCCTTAACCTGACCGTCCACAGCTTCCACGAGACCGAGGCCACGGCCGCCCTGATATGCCAGGCTTTCAGTGATCGGCGGCTTGCCGGAGCCGCGGTCAAGGCCCATGGCGGCGGGTTTGCTGCGGCGGAACGCCTGTACGGCAACGAAGGCTCGCCGCATCTGGTGATCATCGAGGCCAACGAAACCGACGATCTGCTCGCCCATGTTGAGGCGCTGGCGCTGCTTTGCGAGGAGCACACGCATTTGGTGCTGATCGGCACCCATAATGATGTGGCGCTGTACCGCGATCTGCTACGCCGCGGCATATCCGACTACCTGGTCCAGCCCATGGATGTGTTGGCCCTGGTCGAAACCGTGCTCAGCGTGTTTGCCGATCCCGGCGCCGTACCCGACGGCAAAGTGGTCGCCTTCCTGCCGGCCAAGGGCGGTTGTGGCTCCAGCACCCTCGCCCACGCCACCGCCCTGGAGTTGTCCCGGCGCGGCGACTGTCATGTCCTGGTGCTCGACCTGGACCTCGCCTTCGGTGCCGCCGATCTCGCCTTCAACGTGGAGACCGGACACGGCATCCGCGACGCCCTGGTCGACCCCAGCCGCATCGACGAAGTGTTTTTGCGACGTCACGGCGTCGCGTGCGGCGAACGCGTGACCCTACTGGCAGCCCCGGTGCAGTTGGAGGCCGACCTGGAAGCCATGGCGCGCACCATCGAGCCAGTACTCACGGCTCTGAAGAAACACGCCCGCTTCATCGTGCTTGACCTGCCGCATAGCTGGCCCTCCTGGATGCTCACCGTGGCACGCTTGGCCGATGAGCTCGTGGTCACGACCACGCCCGACCTGGCAGCCATGCGCAACACCCGCAACCTGCTCGATCTGCTCGCATCGCTGCGCCCGCTCGACCAAACACCGCATCTGGTGCTGAACCGGGTCGGGCAGAACCGCCACGGAGAAGTGCCCCTGGAAGACTTCCTCCAAACCGTCGACCGCAAGCCGACGCTGGTCGTACGCCACGACGCCGACACATTCGGCAAGGCGGCCAGCTACGGCAAAATGCCGCAAGATGTGAATGCCCGCTCCAAGACCGCCCAATCCCTGGGCCAGCTCGGTGCTTTGGTCGGTCATTTCGATGCCGGTGGCAAAGGCCACCGGCATCGGTCCACGGGCGGCAGCTTGCTGTCAGGGCTGCTGCACCGCAGTAAGCCGGCCTAACAGCGGATCAGGCCATGTTCGGCAAACGCAGCACGCCGGCCAATGGCGTGGCGAGCCCCCCCGGCACCCCGGTGCACCGGGTGCGACCGGTGCGTATTGGACCATCGCCGCGCAGCACCGCCGCATCCGGCGGCAGTGACGACCGGGTCGAACCGAGTCAACCGGCGATACCGTCCGCACCCGCGAGCGCACGACCATCGCCCATGGTCGCGGCGCCAGGACCACCGGCAGGGCCGAGCCCGGACGAAGGATACTATCAAACCAAGCAGAACGTATTTGACTCGCTCTTGGAAACCGTCGACCTGACCCAGCTCGGCCAGTTGGACGACGAAGCCAAACGCGCCGAGATCAGCGAGATCTGCCGCGACATCATCGGAGTCAAAGGCCACACACTGAACGCGGCTAAGGAATCCCTGCTGATCAGCGACATCTGCGACGATATGCTGGGCCTGGGGCCGCTCGAGCCGTTGCTGGCACGCGACGACATCGCCGACATCATGGTCAACGGCTACGACCGGGTGTTCATTGAAACCGGCGGACGCATCGAGCTGACGCCGGTCCGATTTCGGGACAACGCGCAACTGATGAACATCTGCCAGCGCATCGTCGGCGCGGTCGGGCGGCGTGTCGACGAGTCCAACCCGATCTGCGACGCCCGCCTGGCCGACGGTAGCCGCGTCAACGTCATCGCGCCGCCGCTGGCGCTGGACGGCCCGACCCTGACCATCCGCAAGTTCAAACGCGACAAGCTGACCCTGGAAAAACTGATCCAGTTCGGCACGGCCTCGCCGGCCTGCGCGACCGTGCTGCGCATCGCCGCAGCCAGCCGCTGCAACATTCTGATCTCCGGCGGTACCGGCAGCGGCAAGACCACCTTGCTGAATTGCTTGACCCGCTTCATCGACCCGGGCGAACGCATCGTGACCTGCGAAGACGCCGCCGAGTTGCAGTTGCAGCAGTCCCATGTGGTACGCCTGGAAACACGGCCAGCCAATCTGGAAGGCAAGGGGTTGGTGACCATGCGTGATTTGGTACGCAACTGCCTGCGCATGCGTCCGGAGCGGATCATCGTCGGCGAGGTGCGCGGCCCCGAGGCCTTCGACCTGTTGCAGGCCATGAACACGGGCCACGACGGGTCCATGGGCACGCTGCACGCCAATTCGCCGCGCGAAGCGACCAACCGCCTGGAGAACATGATCGCCATGGGTGGCTTCAACCTGCCAACCCGCGCGCTGCGGGAGCAGATCACGGCTGCCATTGATCTGGTGGTGCAAGCACAGCGGCTGCGCGACGGCTCGCGCAAGATCACCCAGATCACCGAGCTGGTCGGTATGGAGGGTGACGTCATCACCATGCAAGACCTGTTCAAATACGAGATCGATGGCGAGGACGAGCGCAGTCGCATCGCTGGTCGGCATGTCTCCACCGGCTTGCGTCCGCGTTTCATGGACAAGGCCAGCTATTTCGGCCTGAGCCGAGACCTCATGACCGCCATGGACGACGCGGCATAACAGTCGGGAAGGGATGAGCATGGATGGCCTGGTTCTGATCGCCACCTTGATGGCAGGCCTGGCGGTGGCCATGATCGGAGCGGTGCTGGTGCTGTCTCTGCCCAGCCCGACGCGCAGCTTGCGCCGGCGAGCCCACAGTGTGGGCCGGATGGCCGAAGCTCGCGCGGATCACAGCGAAATTCAGGCGCGGCAACGCCGCAAGCTGATTCAGGACAAGCTGGTGGAACTGGAAGGGCAACGCAGTCGGCAGCGGCGCACCCGCTCCATCCGCGCACTGATCCGCCAGGCCGGCATTGACTTGAGCCTGCGCAGCTACATTCTATCATCTGTAGCACTCGGCGGCCTGGTGTGCGTGACCGTCATGGTGACCGGGCTGGCGGCTGGCGTTGGCCTGATCGCCGGGCTCGGCACCGGCCTGACCCTGCCTCGTTGGGGTTTGATGGTGCTGGCGAAACGGCGCCAAACACGGTTTATCGACCAGTTCCCCGAAGCACTGGACGTGTTGGTGCGCGGCACCCGCTCCGGCCTGCCGGTGGCGGAATGTCTGGCCATTGTCGCCGAGGAGTTTCAGGACCCGCTGGGGGGCGAGTTTCGCCGCATCGTCGAAAACCAACGCCTGGGCATGACCATAGATCAGGCGCTGGAGAAGGCGATCGAGCGCATGACAGTGACCGAGTTCAGGTATTTCGCCGTCGTGCTGGAGTTGCAGCGGCGCACCGGCGGCAACCTGGCCACCACGGTGGAAAACCTGACCGACGTGCTGCGTGCCCGCCGCCGCCTGGGTGAGCGGGTGGAGGCCTATTCCGCCCAAGCCAAGGCTTCCGCCATTATCGTCGGCGGGCTGCCGTTCTTCGTCACCATCATGGTGAGCGTCGTCAACCCGGGTTATCTGATGCCGATGTTCGAAGAGACGGTGGGCAACTTCCTGCTGGCTGTCTGCCTGGCCTGGATGGGGGTGGGCGCCCTGATCATGCGCGGTATGATCAACTTCAAAGTCTGACATCGGAATGGGAGCGCCGATCCGCCATGCCACCCAACAGCTTGATCGACCAGGTGATGGCCACCGCCCTCGACCCGAGTTTCATGATCACCTTGCTGGCGTCCGCCTGTACGTTCTTCACGCTGATCGCCATCGCCTTACCCTATGTTGGCCCGGACCCGATGGCCAAGCGTTTAGCCTTGGCCAAGCGCAGCCGGTCCGAACTTCGAGCCCGGCAGCTCGAGATGATGCAGCGCAAATCCCGCTTGCGCCGCAACCGACGCAGTCGACTGCAAGAGCTGGTCGATCGATTCAATCTGCGGGAGATCTTCGCCGGCGAAGAGCTACGCACCAAACTGATCCAAGCCAATTGGCGCAGTGCGCATGCCGTGTCGATCTTCGCCGCCGCGCGGGCCCTGTTGCCGCTGGGTGGTGGTGCGGCAATGGCGTTGTATGTCTTCGTGCTGTCGGAGAGTGCGCTTCAGCTTTCGACACAGATCGCGCTGGTCTTCGGTGCCGTGGTCGTGGGCCTGTACGTGCCGAACTTCCTCATGAACAAAGCGATCGAAACGCGGCAACGCGCTGTGGCCGAAGCGCTACCCGATGCGCTCGACCTCTTGCTGATCTGCGTGGAATCCGGTATCTCCATTGAGGCAGCGTTCAGTATGGTAGCCAAGGAAGTGGGGGCAACGGCACCGGAACTTGCTCACGAGTTTGAAATCACCACCGCCGAAATGGCCTACATCCCAGACCGGCGCTCGGCCTTAGAGAACTTGGCGCTGCGCACCGGACTGCAGCAAGTCAAGGCCTTCGTCACCACCGTGATTCAGGCCGAGAAATACGGCACACCACTCTCCAATGCTCTCCGTACGGCCGCTCAAGAGAACCGGGACATCCGCATGGCCGCGGCGGAAAAAAAGGCCGCCTCCCTGCCACCCAAACTGACCGTACCGATGGTGTTCTTTTTTTTGCCGCCATTGTTCGTGATCGTGCTTGGGCCGCTCATCATTTCCTACATTCGCGGTGACTTCGGCTGAAGCGCGAGGGGCCCTCGGTTCTAATCCCACACCGGCCTTTCGACCGACCCACCATGACCGAAACGGTGGCTTTTCGACGGCGTGCCCTCCTTTATAGCACGGTTGTCGACATGAAGATCGGTC
>JANQJV010000117.1 GCA_028281465.1 Azospirillaceae bacterium
GTCCGGGCCGGCTGGAAGCCGGCGGTCCAGCCGGCAAGGATGCCGGCGCTCCGAAACACGGCGGCCCGACGACCGGGTCCCGCGTCAGGGGACGAACACCGAGGCGGCAGCGAGGCCGAACCAGACCAGGGTGCAGGCCCGAAGCATGATCCATACGGCTTGGCGGATGGCCGCGGCGTCGGCGCATGTCGGGTCGCCGGTGCCGAGCCAGGGGTCGTCAACGACAGTTTCGGCATAGCGGCGCGGTCCGGCAAGCGGGAGGCTCAGGGCTCCGGCCATCGCCGCTTCTGGCCAGCCGGCGTTGGGTGACCGGTGCAGGCCGGCATCGCGCCACATCGTGGACACAGCTCGCCGAGCGCCACCGTAGCTGCCAGCGGCCAAGACAATCAGAGCTCCGGTAAGGCGTGCCGGCACCACGTTCAAGCCATCGTCAAAACGGGCCGAGGCCCAGCCGAACGCCCCGTGCCGCGGAGTGCGGTGGCCGATCATGCTATCGGCGGTGTTCACGGCTTTGTAAATCATGAGGCCGGGCAGCCCCAGACAGGCGTACCAGAATGCCGGAGCGACGACGCCGTCTGAAAAGTTCTCGGCGCAAGACTCGATGGCAGCCCGCGCCACACCGGCTTGGTCCAGACTCTCCGGATCGCGGCCAACGATCAAGGCGACCGCACGGCGGCCTCGCGCCAGACCGCCCCGCTCCAGTTCCCGGGCCACGGCCAGCACATGCTCCGCGAGGCTGCGCTGGGCCAGCAGACTGGAGGCCACAAGGGCTTCCACGAGCCAACCGGCCGGCAACATGGCCAGCCCGCGCGAAAGCGCCCAGCCGACGCTCCCGGCCACAACGATCAAGCCCACCAACGCCACCGTCCCGGACAACCGCCGGGCAAGGTCGGACCAGGTTTCGCGGTTGCCGAGCCGGTCCAGCCAGTCGACCAAGCCGCCAAGCACAACCACCGGATGCGGCACCCGGCGATACAGCCAGGCGGGATCACCCAGCACCGCATCGGCAGCCAAGGCCGCCAACAGCAGCCAGGGCCAGGGCGGTGCCTCGGTCAACCAAGCGACGCCGGTCATGCGCGGTCGATCACG
This sequence comes from Azospirillaceae bacterium, assembly GCA_028281465.1. GTDB lineage: Bacteria > Pseudomonadota > Alphaproteobacteria > Azospirillales > Azospirillaceae > JANQJV01. The sequence goes on from JANQJV010000117.1 coordinate 1,090, forward strand.
TGCAGAAAGGAGCCAAGAGTAGCGCCGCGACGGCTGCCCATGGCGGTTTCCGGCCCACCGGCAACGCCGGTCGCCTGGAATACCGGCTGGGTCGTGTCTTCGGCCGCGATGGTTGCATAGTGGAACTCGTGGCCACGCCAGAGTGATCCGGCCCGGCCCAAGGGACCGTCTGCCACAAGACGGCTCTGGCGATAGCCCAAATGCAACCGGCGCCGGGCAAACGAAGTTTGCACCGGCAGGAGGCCGGCCATGGCGTGGCAATGGCCTTCGGCGTCCTCCAGGCCGTCGCCCAAAACCATGTAGCCGCCGCACTCGCCGTAGATGGGAACACCACGCACCGCCGCAGCGCGCAGCCCGTCGAGGAAACGGTGGTTGCCGGCGAGGACGCCGGCGTACAGCTCGGGATAACCACCGGGCAGAAACACCGCATCGGCCGTCGCATCCGGCGCTTGGTCGGCCAAGGGCGAAAACGGCAGCACAGCGGCACCGGCAGCGTGCCAGGTGTCGACCTGGTGCGGATAACGGAAACAGAACGCCACGTCCGCGGCCACGGCCAGGCGCTGGCCAAGCGGTGGCATACCCGGCGCCGGTGCCACCCCCGGCCCGACGAATGGGGCCGACACAGCATGCAGCGGTGCCGCCAACCGGTCGAGGTCGGTCGGATCGACACCCGCCCCGACGCAGGCCGCAGCATGGTCCAGAAACGGCTCCAAGTCGGGCCACTCGTCGGCCGGAACCAGGCCAAGGTGGCGCGACGGTGCAGCAAGCGCCGGGTCACGCGGCACCACCCCCAACACTGGACAGCCGGTTTCGGCCACGGCCGCACGCGCTAGGGCGGCATGTCCGGCTCCGCCGACCCGGTTCAGAATCACGCCAGCCACCGTCACGTCCGAACGCCAAGTACGGAAGCCATGCACCAAGGCACCGACCGACTGTGCCTGGGCCGCAGCATTGACCACCAATACCACTGGCCAGCCACTCCATGCCGCCAACGCCGCCGTCGAGCCGGTTCCGCCGGCGGCACCGTCGAACAACCCCATGACCCCTTCGACCAGCAGCCAATCGGCCGCCTCGACCGCCGCGTCGATGATTCGGTGCCGCGTCGAGTCGCGCATCGCCCAGATATCAAGGTTGCGGCACGGCCGGCCGAGCGCGCGGCTATGGAATTGCGGATCGATGTAGTCCGGTCCGGCCTTGCACGCCCCAACCTTCAACCCGAGCTGCCGACATCGGCGCAGCAGGCCCAATGCCACGGTGGTCTTGCCACTGCCCGAAGACGGCGCCGCCAGGATGACGCCACGCGGGGCCATGGCGGTGCCAGGTCTGCCCTCAGCCGGTGCGGTCAAGGCTGCGGCTGTGCAAGGGGTCGGCGTTGAGCACGGTCTCGCCATTCAGAGCGCCGAGCCAATCGAGCGCAGCGCGCAAACGCACCACGGGCCCGATCACGACCAGCGCCGGCGGTTCGACGCTGGCGTCGGCGACGTCCTCGGCACAACGGTCGAGCCGAGTCTCGAGAATACGCTGGGTCGACAGGGAGGCGTTGCTGACCACGGCCACCGGTTCAGCCGCGTCCCGGCCACCGGCGATCAATCGAGCCGCGATAGTGCCCAGGTGCTTGATCGCCATGTAGACGATCAGCACGGGCGCACCACGCGCCAGGGCCGGCCAGTCCAGACCATCGGGCACGTCGCCCGTGGCGGCATGGCCGGTCAAAAAGGTGACGGCGTGATTGGTGTCCCGATGGGTGACCGGAATGCCGGCATAGGCAAGACCGCCGACGCCCGCAGTGATGCCAGGGATCACCCGGAACGGCACACCCGCCGCCACCAAGCTGAGTGCCTCCTCACCGCCTCGGCCGAACACGAACGGATCGCCGCCCTTCAGCCGCAGCACGCGCTTGCCCTGGCGCGCCAACTGGATGATCCGGCGCGAAATGTCGGGCTGGCGCGGCGACGGCCGGCCACCCCGCTTGCCGGCATACTCCAGCACCGCACCGGGTCCCGCCAGTGACAGCACCGCCGCACTGGCCAACGCATCATACACGACCACATCGGCCGATCTGAGACCGTGCCAGGCATGCAACGTCAACAGCCCAGGGTCGCCCGGACCGGCACCGGCCAACCAGACCCAACCGGGGTCGAAGACCGGAAAAGGCAAGGGATGATCGCTCATGCAAAGAGCCTAGCCGGCAGTCCGCCCGGCGTGCAGCCAGAATTGCGTGTGCGGCGGTTTTTCCGCGGCCGGTGTTGAGAATTGTTCACACAGCAACAGCATGGTTAGATCACGGATCGGGTGATGCGCGAAACACTCCGGTCGATCCGGGCGCGTGTCGCCACACGAGCCAGACTGCGCCAGGACTCCGACGCCATGCTGTTCGATTGCTCCCATTTGATTGCTGCCAACCCCGCACGGCCCGGATTCGGTGTCGCTGTCACCGATGTCGACGGCGACGGTGCGTTCGAACTGCTCGTGGCCGGCCACGGTGTGTCCAACCTGGCACTGAAATGGGACGGCCACAGCCTGGTCGATGTGGCGGAACCGCTGCTGGCTGACCCAACCGGCCAAGCCTTGGGGCTGGCGGCAGCCGACCTGGACGGGGACGGTCGGGAAGAGATCTACATCGTCAACTGCGAAAAGCCGTTCCACCGCGGCCGGCAGAGCGACCGCCTGCTCGCCGCCTTCGGCAACCGCTGGCTCGACCTGTTCGCTCAGGTGGAGAACCAGGGCCTGCTCAACCGGGCACCGGCCGGCTCGGTCTCGGTGATCGACCGCAACGGACATGGCCGCTACGGTTTCATTGTGGCCAACCGGCACGCCAGCCTTTCGCTGGTCGAACTGGACCGCACTGGCCGCCTGGTGAATGCCGCCGACGAGGCCGGCCTAGACCTGCCCGCCGACACGATATGCGTTCTGCCGGTGCCGCTGATCGCCGCGGAGATCGATCTGTTCGTGGCCAACGAAGACGGACCGAATTACCTGTTTCATCCTCTCGGCGATGGGACCTACGAAGAGCTCGCGCATCGGCTGGCGCTCAGTGACTCCGATGGTCACCCCCGCGGGGCCGCCATGCTCGACTCCGACACCGGGCCGACATTCCACATCGTCTGCGGCTCTTGGGGCGGGCCGCAGCGCCTCTTCGTGCACACAGCCTCCGGCCGCCTCGACGATGGCGCGCCGGAGGAGATGGCGCGGCCGGGCAAGGTGCGCAACGTGGTGGTGGCCGACTTCGACAACGACGGTCTGGAGGAGATTTTCTTCAACCTGCACGGGCAACCCAACCGGCTGTTCGCCTGGCGCGACGACCAATGGATGGCCGTCGATTTGGGCGATGCGAGCGAGCCGGACGGTTTCGGCACGGGTGCCGCGGTGGCCGACATCGACGGCGACGGGCATCTGGAACTGCTGCTCAGCCACGGTGACGGCATGCCACAGCCGCTGTCGTTGTTCAAGGGTCCGCCCAACGACCACGCCTGGCTCCGGGTGCTGCCGATGACCGCTTCGGGCGCACCGGCGCGCGGCGCCCGCGTCACCCTGACCGCTGGCGACCGCGTGCAGCACCGGATGATCTGTGCCGGTAGCGGCTACCTGTGCCAAATGGAACCCGTTGCCCATTTCGGCCTGGGTGAGCGCGAAACGGTCGATCGGCTGGAGGTATCGTGGCCAGACGGCGTCACCGCGGTCATCGACTCACCACCGCCACGCCGGCTCCTGCCGGTCCCCCATCCACCGGGCTGACGCCGGAGAGCCTAGCGATTGGCCATCATCGACGCCCGGTTAGCTGCCTCGACCTGCGCCCAAAAATCGCGCATCAGGCGATCGAACGCGTTGTCTCCAGTGAATACATCGTTGATCCACAGCCCGACCGGTCCCAGCAACGACCCGAGTGAACAGCCGTTGGCGACCAAGACCAAAGAGAACAACGGCCCGCCAGCCCAGGAATACGCAGCAGCCCCCCCCAGGGTCGCACCACTGAGGCAGCCCGCCATCTCGAAATCATTCAACATCTGCTGGTAATGCGTGGTCTGTATCACCTCAACAGCGCGCTGCGGCGGCTGCGCATGCGCCGCCCTCACCAACAAGAGACCGACAACCAAGACCGAAACCACGGCTTTCCAAATCATCCCGTCCGCTCCTGAATTCCGGCCGGCCGGTCCGCCCCGGGACCGATGTGCCAGCCGCCAGTCACGAGCATAGGCCCCCAGCACCGGTCCGGCCACAAACGCCCGCGTGCAGTGCACCCTTTTTTTGCGGGTCCGCGCCGACCGGACGTCATGACATAAGGCGACCCGTACAGCGAAGGGCACGCCGTGCCCATTCCCCCACGGCGGCCCCTCCACTAAGATGGGCGCCCGTAACGGCCGTCCAATGGGAGACGGTTCGCAGCCCCGTTCGACCGACGCCCGGTTCGGTGGTGACACCCGTGCAATCCGCGCCTTGCCCTTCATGCGGCCCCCTATCCCGTAAGCCCGTTCCACGGGCCGGACCGCGGTCGTGAATCGGTCGAACCGACCCGACACGCCAACCGTCCGATCACCCGTTGGACGGCTCAGGGATGTGGTTTACCTCGGCCTTGCCCTGGCTCTGGCGGCCATCGGAGCCGGGCTGCCGTCGGCTTGGGGCCAAAACGGTCAGATCGCGCCGCAACGCCCAGCGGTAGAGGCCGTGCAGCCTGGTGCCGGTGTCAATTTGGCGCGGGCCATCGCTATCGAAACGGCGGCTCGCGACCTCTCCGGGCGCCTTCCCCGGCCCTTCCCGGCGCTGGTGGACAGCACGGCGGAGGCCGGCCGTCGTGCCCTGGACGCTTTGCTTGCCATGGTGGCCGAAACGCGCCCGACGGCGGACAGCATCGATGCGCCGGTGCTGCGGACCCTGGACGAGACCGCCCAAACCTTTGCCACGGCCTTCGACCGTTTCATTGCCGACTTGGCCGAACGCCGGCAACTGTTCGACGACTCGCTGCCCATCGTGCTGACACAACTGCGATTGCGGTTGCAAACCATCATGGGCGGCGGCGGCCTGGAAGTCGGCAGCCTGGCCGGGGATGCTCTGACCGCCGTTCTGCTCGCTTACACGCATGCCACCCGCTTCCACGACCAGGGCGAGCCGGCGCAAGCAGACAGAGCCTTGGCTGAGCTTGATGTGGCCGCCGACATCCTGCGAGAGATCAACCGCTATGGTCTCAATCCAAGGATCGAAACCGCGGTCACCGAAGTCGTGGGCATGGTTGCCCGGTTCCGCGATACCTTCCTCCGCATTCGCGACCGCGCCACAACGGCCGCCGATCTGCATGACACGCGGCTGCTGCCCCTGGCGGCCCGCCTGACCGCCCAGGGTGCCGCCCTACGCCGGGCAGCCGTGGCGCGCTCCGAAGCGGCGACCCGTGCCACAACGACGGAATCGGCGGCAACGCCGACCGGGGCGGTGTCGGCCGAAACAATGGCTGAAAACCAAGCCCCGGACCAAATCGACGACCCCGGACCGCCACCACAAGCGGCGCCGCTAGATCTAACACCATCCGATCCTATCCAGGCCGACCCCACTCGAGCGGAGACCATCGATGGCAACTTAGGCGGAGCCAGCAGAGAGCCAACCGGCAGTCCCCCGCCGGCATCAGCCCAATCGACGGAATCGCTGCCCGCGACGCCGGACCCTGGCGGCCCCGATTTTCCCATGCTCTTCGCCCTCGGCCTCGGCGGCACCGGCGCTATTATGCTTGGCATTGGCCTTGTCATGTTGGTGCGCCGGCGACGGTCCGATCCGGTGATGGCATCAGGCCGGCCGGTGGGTGCGACCAACACCGAACTCTTGCCGCAGGAAACGGCTGTCCCGGAGCCCTCTGATGACGGTGTACCAGTGGTCGATGTCGGTCCTGCCATGGCACCGACGGTGGCGGACCAAACCGATCAAACCCACACCGATCAATCCAAACCCCATCACCTGACCGACCAACGGACGTCGGACGAGGCAACGGCCCGGGCCGCCGCTGAGAACCAGGTGGCGGTGCTGGAGGAGTCGCATCAGCGCATGCGCAATGCCTTGGCGGACATGGAAGCCCTGGCCCGCGAAGCCGAAGCAGCCAATCGGTCGAAGACCCAATTCCTGATCAACATGGGGGCCTTGCTGGGTCGTCCGGTCAACATGATGATCCGGCAGAGCCAGACGGTGATGGACGGGCTGCACCGTGCCGGGGCCGGACACCTGACCACCGATGTGGAGTCCATCCAGTGGTCAGGCGAACAGGTCATGACCCTGATCGGCGCACTCAACGACTTGGCTCGAATCGAAGCCGGCACCCTGTCGGTGAATCCGGAAGACTTTGACGTCGGCCACATGGTGGTGGAGGTGCGCGAACGGATGCTGCCGGTGGCTGATCTCAACAGCAACCGCCTGCTCGTCACCAGCCAGCCGGACATTGGCTCGGCCTGGTCCGACTTCACCAAAATGCGGCAGATTCTGCTCAACCTGTTGGACAATGCCTGCCGCTACACGCACCGCGGGCGCATCGACTTGAATGCCGAACGGCTGGACAGCGGTGACCGACCCATGGTGCGCTTCACGGTGTCCGACAGCGGCTGCGGCATCGCCCCCGAGCAGGCCGAACACCTATTCGAACCGTTCGTCACCGCCGCCCCGCACGACGGTGTCAACGGGCAGTACCCCGGAGCCGGCCTCGGACTCGCCATCGTGTACCACTTCACGGCGATCCTAGGCGGAACGGTGACCATCGCCGGTCGCCCCGGCGTCGGAACGCGCGTGACCGTCTTGCTTCCTGCCGTACATCGGACGGCCGACGCCGAAGATGGACACCGACGCCGAGTGCTGCATGTCGGGCACAGCCTGGAAGGACCACGGTGGACCGTCGAGCCACCCCCCCAGGCGGAAGCGGACGGCATGACGACCATGGAGGCCGATGGTCCCGCCCAGCCGTAATCCCTCACGACCGCTCGATCCGATCCCCACCGGACCCCAATCCATGACCCTTCTAACCCTACTCGCCGTCTTGCCGTTGTTGATTTGGCTCTATCTGCTGATTGGACGGGGACGATTCTGGCTGGCTGACCAGCGCATGCCCATGCGCCTCCCCGAACCCGAGCGGTGGCCGGGCGTCGCCGTCGTTGTGCCGGCGCGAAACGAGGCCGCGGTGATCGCACAATCCGTCGGTGCCCTGTTGGATCAGGTCTATTCAGGCGACTTGGCCATCGTCGTGGTCGACGATCATAGCGAAGACGAGACTGCTGACATCCTGCACACACTTGCCGCCGGCGCCAAAGCGAACATTCCGGTCCATGTGTTCCAGGCGGACACGCTGCCACCCCGCTGGTCGGGCAAGCTGTGGGCGCTCGATCAAGGCATTCGCCACGCGGGCACCAAACTGCCCAACGCCACATACTTGCTGCTGACCGATGCCGACGTGCGCCATACGCGCCACTCGATCCACCGGCTCGTTGCCAAGGCGGAGGCCGACCGACTCGACATGGTGTCGTTGATGGTCCGGCTCGACTGTAGCGGTTTTTGGGGACGTCTGTTGATTCCCGCCTTCGTCTTCTTCTTCCAGAAGCTGTATCCGTTCCCCTGGGTTAACAATCCGAAACGGCGCACGGCAGCAGCAGCCGGCGGCTGCATCCTCATTCGGCGTAGCGCACTCGACCGGGCTGGAGGACTGGCCGCCATCGGTCATGCCATCATCGACGATTGCACGCTCGCCGCAGCGGTCAAACGCACCGGCGGTCGGCTCTGGCTCGGCCTGGCCAACCGGGTCAAGAGTGTGCGCCCCTATGAGGGCCTGGCGGGCATTTGGAACATGGTGGCCCGCAGCGCCTATGCCCAATTGAACCACTCGCCCTGGCTCCTGATGGGCACGCTGGCCGGCATGGCGCTCACCTATGTGATGCCGCCGCTGGCGTTGGTGGCCGGCCTCGTTTTGCGCGACCCGCTGCTGATCGGACTTGGCGCGGTCGTTTGGCTGCTGATGATGGTCGCCTATCTGCCAACCTTGCGGTATTTCGGCGAATCTTGGGACGCGGCGTTGGCGCTACCAGCCGTGGCCGCCTTGTTTGGCGCCATGACCCTAAGCTCCGCCATTCGGCATTGGCGGGGCGCCGGTGGACAATGGAAGGGCCGGATTTACGGCTCGCTTGCCCGTGGCGGTTCCGACCGTTAAGACACGACCAGGCTTAGCGGCGCAAGGTTGTGGCATGGGCACAGATATCGAAACGCCGTCCGGTAAAACGGCCGCAGACGAGAACTTTCCGGTCGGCTCCTGGCTGCTGCCAGCCGCTCTGCGACCGCATGTCGCCGCCTACTACCGGTTTGCCCGTGCCGCCGACGACATCGGCGACAACCCCGATCTCGCCCCCGGCGACAAGATTGCCCGCCTGGTCGCCTTTGGCCACGCCTTGAAAACCGGCCAAGGCGATGCCCACAGCTTCGCCACCGCGTTTCGTCTGCGTGCCAGCCTGGAGGCAACCGGTGTACCACAGAAACACGCCCTGGACCTGCTGGAAGCCTTCAAGCAAGACGCCACCAAGCGGCGTTATGCCAATTGGGACGAACTCATGCAGTATTGCGCCGTCTCGGCCGCTCCGGTCGGCCGCTTCCTCATGGATCTGCATGGCGAGGATGTCGACGGCTATTCTGCGTCCGATGCCCTGTGCAGCGCGCTGCAAGTGCTGAACCACTTGCAGGACTGCCAGGCCGACCACCGACTACTCGACCGCGTTTACCTGCCGCAGGACTGGATGGCCGACGCCGGCGTGACGGTGAACGATCTGCAACGCGCGTCGGCTGTGCCAGGCCTGCGGCAGGTGCTCGACCAATGCCTGGACCAGGTGGACAAGCTGCTGGGCGTCGCGGCAGCCCTGCCCGGCCCGCTGCGTAGCCGACGCCTGGCCATGGAATCCGCAGTCATCCTGCGCTTGGCGCGCCGGCTCTCGCGGCTATTACGGCGGCGTGATCCAATCGCTTGCCGGGTCGCTCTGTCCAAAACCGACTTTCTCGTTTGCGGCCTCGCCGGCATGGTGCAAGGCTGGTTCGGTGCGGCGGTGCCGCGCTCCACTGCCACCGCCCATCCGGCATGATCCCAGGACCGCCCGATCCCTCCCGGGCCGGCCGCGTCCCTTTGGCCGAGGCCCACGCCCATGTGCTGTCCGTGGTATCCCGGGCTAGCAGCTCATTCTGGTTCGGCATGCGCATCCTGTCCAAACCGCGCCGGCTGGCCATGTATGCGCTTTATGCCTTCGGTCGGGAAGTCGACGACGTGGTCGACGAGGGCGGAAATCAAAGCCAGAAGCTGACGATGCTCGACCAGTGGCGGCAAGAGGTGGATCGGCTCTTTGCCGGCCAACCGGCCCATCCCACCACCATGGCCCTGCTCGACCCCGTGCGCCGTTACGGTCTGCCCAAGGCGGAGTTTCTCGCGCTGATTGATGGCATGGAGATGGATGCGCGTGAGTCCATGCACGCGCCGAACTTGGATGGGCTGGCACTGTACTGCCGGCGGGCCGCCGGTACCGTGGGTGTGCTGTCGCTCAAGGTGTTCGGAGCCGTGGAGTCGGATGCCGAGATCTTTGGTCTGGCCCTTGCCGACGGATTGCAATTGACCAATATTTTGCGCGATTTGGAGGAGGATGCGAGCCGGGACCGGCTCTACCTGCCGGCCGAGCTGTTGCGGCGGCACGGCCTAGAACCCACGGCGACACCCCGGGAGATCCTCGCGGATGCACGCGTGTCGGCGGTCTGCGAGGAGATCGCAACCATGGCCCGGTGCCGCTTTGCCGATGCCGACAAAGCCATGCTGACGTGTCAGCGCCGGCGGCTGCGCCCGGCCCTGCTCATGATGGGGGTGTACGAACACACGCTCGACCGCCTGGAGCAGCGCGGTTTTGCACCCGGACAACCACGGGTGCGCCTGTCCAAAGGTGAGAAACTGGCCGCCGCGATCAAGCAAGGATTGTTTCGCCCGAAATGGCAACCGTCCACATAGTCGGGGCCGGTCTCGCCGGTCTGTCCTGCGCTGTGGCACTGATCGACTGCGGTCACCGCGTCACCCTGATCGATGCCGCCCCCCAGGCCGGCGGCAGATGCCGCAGCTTCCATGACGACTCTTTGGAGCGCCGGATCGACAACGGCAACCATCTGCTCCTCAGCGCCAACCGGCGCGCTTTGGCCTATCTGCACCGCATTGGCGCTGGAGATAGCGTGACCGGGCCGCGCGCGGCGGCCTTTCCATTCCACGACCTCGCCTCTGGGGAGCGCTGGCTCGTGCGTATGAACGCCGGCCCGGTGCCTTGGTGGGTCGTGCACCCGGGGCGGCGTGTCCCCGGTACCCGACTGCGCGACTATGCGGCGGCCGTCGCACTGCTGCGCGGACGCGCCGATCAGACCATCGCGGATCTACTCGACCGGAACACGACCCTGTACCAACGGTTCTGGGAACCGCTGATTCTTGCCGTGATGAACACCCCCCCGGAGCATGCTTCAGCCGGCCCAATGCGGCGGGTGTTGTGGCAGACCGTCGTACGCGGCGGCGGCCACTGCCGACCGCTCGTGTCCCGGTACGGCCTGGGCGACAGCTTCGTCGATCCCGCGCTGGTAACGCTGCGCCGCGCCGGGATGACCGTGACTCTCGGACGGCGGGTGCGCCGCCTGGGTCGAGCCGCCGACGGACGCATCGACGCTTTGGAGCTGGGTGATGAGACCGTGACTGTCGACCGACACGATACGGTGGTGCTCGCCCTGCCACCGACGGTGGTGGCCGAACTCATGCCCGACCTTCCGGTTCCGACCGGCAGCATGCCGATCCTGAATGCGCATTTCCGCCTCGCTTGCGCGCCGGCGCAACCCTTCGGCCTGCCATTTCTCGGCCTGATCAACGCCACGGCACAATGGGTGTTCTTCCGCAACGACGTGGTCAGTGTGACGGTCAGCGGGGCTTCGGCATTGATCGACCGACCAGCGGCCGATCTCGCCGCCCGGCTGTGGAGCGACGTCGCGAGAACGCTCGGCTTGGCGAACACGCCCGTCCCACCGGCCCGCATCATCAAGGAACGCCGGGCCACCTTTGCGCAGACACCGGCCAACATGCCGGCGCGGCCAGGCGCGGTCACCCCATCCGCCAACCTGTTCCTCGCCGGGGACTGGACCGATACCGGATTGCCGGCGACGATCGAAGGGGCTATCCGGTCCGGTGAAACCGCCGCCGCCGCGGTACTCGACCCGCGGCGCCGACGTGCCTTGAGCTAAGGCCACCATGTTCGCCTCGCGCAGTCTGACTCTGGCCGCCCTGGCGGTCGCCGGCATCGTTGCCTTGCCCTTGCTGGCCGTGCTGAGCTACGTGCTGCGCGACAGCGGCGGTGTCTGGAGCCATCTGGCCAGCACGATGCTGCCTCTGTACCTGCTGAACAGCGCCCTTCTGGTGGCCGGCGTCGGCACCCTGGTCATTCTGCTCGGGGTCTCAACCGCCTGGCTGGTAACGGCCTATCGTTTTCCCGGCCGCGCCCTTTTTGCCTGGTGTCTGATCCTGCCGCTGGCCTGTCCGGCCTACATCACCGCCTATGTCTACACCGACCTCCTCGAGTTCTCCGGACCGGTACAGACCCTGCTGCGGACGGTGACCGGCTGGGAGGCGCGCGAGTACTGGTTTCCCAACATTCGGTCGCTCGGCGGTGCCGTGTTCGTGATGGGCTTCGTCCTGTATCCGTATGTTTACCTCATGGCACGTACGGCCTTTCTGGAGCAATCCGTCTGTGCCGCCGAGGTCAGCCGGACCCTGGGATGTACGCCCTGGCAGAGTTTCTTGCGCGTCTCCTTGCCGATGGCTCGACCTGGCATCGCCGCTGGAACGACTCTGGCCCTCATGGAGACCCTGGCCGATTTCGGCACGGTCGACTTTTTCGCCGTGCCGACCTTCACCACTGGCATCTACCGGACTTGGTTCGGCTTCGGCTCCCTGACCGCGGCGGCCCAGCTCAGCGCCTGTCTGCTGGTGATCGTGGCCATCCTGGTCGCCTGTGAGCGCTGGTCGCGGCGTCTTCAGCGCTATTATCAGACCTCGACACGGACGCAGCCGATCCCACGCCGAACTTTACCCATCGGGGGAGGTCTAGCGGCGGCCAGCGTTTGTGCCATCCCGGTGATCGTGGGCTTTGTCGTGCCAGCCGGTGTGCTGGTTTCCTATGCCATCGAGACCGGCGACCCGCTGTTTGGCGGCCGGTTCACGGGCTTTGCCCTCAACAGCCTCAAGCTCGGCTTAGTGACGGCGATAGCCGCCGTCAGCCTGTCGGTCGTGCTCGCCTATGCCAAACGCCTGCATCCGACGCGAGCGGTGCGCTCCGCCAACCAGGTAGCGAGCCTTGGCTACGCGGTGCCCGGCTCCGTGATCGCGGTTGGCATCGTGTTGCCGTTCGCCGCCTTCGACAATGCGCTTGACGGGCTGATGCGCCACTGGACCGGCCTATCCACCGGCCTCGTCTTGACCGGCACCATCGCCGCCCTGGTGATCGCCTATTTGGTGCGGTTCCTCGCCGTCTCGCTCAACGCCGTCGACGCCAGCCTGACCAGGGTCAGCCCAAACATGGATGCGGCGGCGCGCCTGCTTGGCCGTGGCCCGTTCGGTGCACTCGTCCACGTCCACCTGCCTATCATCCGGGGTGGCCTGCTGACGGCCGGTTTGCTCGTGTTCGTCGACGTACTGAAGGAATTGCCGGCCACATTGATCCTACGCCCGTTCAACTTCGATACGCTGGCCATCCGCGTGTACCGCCTGGCATCGGACGAACGGCTCGCAGAAGCTTCGACAGCGGCCCTGGCCATCGTGTTGGTCGGCGTCGTTCCGGTCATCCTCCTGTCCCGAGCCGCTGCCCGCGGGCGCCCGGGCGATGCGACCACGCGCACTGAGTCGGTGGTCGACGGCACCGATCGCCAGCCGGCAACTCGATGATGTTAGGGGGTTTTTTGTTTTTTTTACTAACCGGTCAGGCAAGCACCCGACACGGTCCAACCCCGTAACAACAAAACGGGATCTGCACCAACGGCCCAAACCAACGACCGTTCTCTCAAGCCTACCTCCTACCCCACGCCCAACGTCGGGTGGGAGAGACTCCCGTCGTCCAGCCCGTCCTGACAGTGCGGCTGCCCCGATTTCGTCCGCAGTGACACATCGGCTAGGCCGGGCCATACTGACCGTCTCTCCCAAAGGAAGAATGACGTACGGTGTCGTCCTAGATAACCTGGTCAGCGATAGGCAAGAGACAGTGATTAAGATCCGTTGGCATTCTTCCATATATCGATAACTTGGGACAGATACTGATCATGGTCCCAAGCCCCTCACACCTTCGGCAAGGCGGTAGCGTGAGTATTCCTCGGCTTGAGCAATGGTCGCTTCACCCCCCCCGCCCCTGCCGCGACGCGGCCACATCCTCCCTTTTCGGGTCGGAAACCATCTTCGCGCCGATGCGGCGAAACAGGCCTGTGGAGTCAATAGCGATATTCGTCGTGGCAAGCACCGCAGTTACCACCAATGGTGCGAAACTGCATTGCAGCACCGCTCCGGTCGCCGCTTTCAACGACTGCCAGCATTTGGAGCGCATCGGTGCGCAGTTTGGCAAACCGAGCCTCGAAATCAGCCGTGTTGTCCCAGATTGTCGGGCGAACCTTGGTATCGCCGGACTCGGTTCCGACCGGGAACAACGACGGAAGCTCGGCGGCACTGTCGGCGATCGCCTGGGCATGCACCACCAGGGCGGCCAATTCACCCCCGGAGTCGAAGACCTTCTTCATGCCGCCCATGGCGGAGCGATTGACCTGGAACAGGTCTTTGCGCTGTTCGATGATCTCGGCCGGCGATTGAGCGAAGCTCGGACCCAACCCGCCGATTAACAATGCCGCGACAAGGCCACCAACAATAATCAGACGTGTCATCGTCTCAAATCCTCATGGGAACGGACAGAAGCCCGGGTATCGACCACACCGAAACGGCCGGGCCACAGCTCCGCTTCTAGGAACACGCTCCGATAGAGTCAAATCACCAATCGACGCGGGCTCCAGACGACCCAATCCCTTCGGCCGGCCACGCCAACCGCAGCCGCACTCACCCGAGCTTCGGGCTGGTAAAGCCGTAGACCCGATGCAGGTCAACATCGGCCGGACCGTTTGCGTACATGCGTGCCGTTTCGAACACCGGTACCATCTTCTTCCGCTCTGCCAAGTCCAGTCCTTGCTCGTTCGGCACCGGCACATCAAGGAACACGGGCTTGCCCGGCGTCACTGAAGACAGGGCATCGTAGATCACATTGGCGTAGTCGCGATTGTCCGCGTAAAGCGGGCCGATCTTGTGACCATCTCGGCTTGCTCGGATCACGCCGTAGCCGGCGATCACGCCGTCAGGTCCAATGACGCCAACATCCTTGCCTTCGCGCGGGTCGGTCCAATGCCTGAGGAAATTGGTCCGACGGGCCCCGAAAATGCCAGCATCGTAATTCACGAAACGCTCGAAGGTGAACACCCGAAGGTCAACCGCCTCTTTCGGCGCGGTGGCGGCACCAAAACCACGGTACCGGCGTGTCAGATGGGCGGTCTTGAAGCCGTCGGCCGCATAATCCGCTTGCCGGTCCAACGGCGCCTCCAGGCCAATCGTCCGACCACCCAGGTAGGTGAGGGCGCGCTCCCACAAAGCGCGCCGCGCCGGATGGGACGCGAATAACGGATGGCTCAGGTGCAGGCCAATGAATCCGAAGCGTTCACCATAGGCGATGGCGGAGATCCCGCCAACGACCTGCCCATCAAGCTCTGCGGCAAACAGTCCGTTCGGGTCGATGGCAAATAGGGAGTCGCCGTCGTGCAGGCCCGGGTCCCACCCTTCTTCGGCCGCCCAGTCGAGCACCAATCCGAGCTCTTCGCGGCTCATGTTTCTGATTTTCGCGGTCGAGTCAGCCACGGCCGTTCCCCCCTTCGATCCCACTTGGCGGCTGCGCCGGAGATTGAATGGTATTGTTAACACCGTTGCCGTGGCCATGCCACCGGTGCCGCGGCACCATCGTCGCCGATGCCTCCCACTGGCCCGAACGGATACGCGCGACCCTAGCGCGGCCCCCCTTTTATCCTGCCCAATGGTACGCGATGTATTGGCACACCGCTCAGTGCACGCTTAACGGTTCCATTTCGTGTTGGCGCACCGCCACGATGGCGGCGTCACGGTCGCTCACCACCGTTAACGGCGTGCCATCGGCGGCATGAATGGCAAAGCCGCTGGCACCACTCACCTGCACTTCCTTGATGTAGGCGACGACATTGACGCCGAAAGCCGCAAAGTCCTTGGAACTCAGCGGACGAAACTGCGAAGGGGCTTGAACGTCCATCATTCCTGTCTCACTCTAACCGTGTTGCCAACCCAACGGGTCAGTTGCCCTGGTCATCGGGGGAAACGTCGATCATCTTCGGCTCGGCGGTACCATTGCCGCCTTTCCTGGCCTGCCGAATTTCGATCTTGCGAACCTTAGGCTCCGGCAGCGGCCGCTTCAGATCGATATTGAGCAACCCGTTGTCCAGGCTTGCCGCCACCACCTCGATCCCTTCGGCCAAGACAAAACTGCGCTGGAACTGCCGCGCGGCAATCCCTCGATACAAATAGACGCGGTCTTTGTCGTCGGTCTGCCGACCTCGTACCACCAACTGATTGTCTTCGATCTGCACGCTGAGATCGTCCACCGTGAAGCCGGCAACGGCCAAGGTGATACGCAAACCGGCATCGCCGATTTGTTCGATGTTGTAGGGCGGATATCCCTCCGCCGAGGATTTGGAAATGCGGTCCAACGTCCGCTCGAACTGATCGAAACCGAGCAAGAGTGGGCTGTTGAACAAAGAGATTCGTCCCGTCACCCGATTGCCTCCTCCATACCAGCGAGTTGGCGCGGGGACCCGTTGCAAGGCATCCCCAAATGGAAACACACCAGCCACCCGCCATCCTCCTTGGAGCGATCGGCCGTGGCGACCCGGTGCGCCAAAGTTTAAATGGGGGTGCTGACCGGCCGGTCAAGAAGCCGCCGCGGGGCCACTCATCCGGCCTCCGGCCACACTCCGGCTTTGGCGCCGAACCGATCGCGGAAAGCAATCGCGTTGCCGAGAGTCCGTGCTTCATAGACACCGCGCGCCGTGGCCCGAGCGACACAATCCGCCGCGTGGCCGCCGACGCGATAGATGATCGCCGATCGCTCGGCCGGCATGGGCCAGGTGCCCGTCGCCAAGACAAACAATGTATCGCCGTCGAACGGTGTGTGCGACGGCCAGATCGCGCGCGCCAAGCCATCGTGGGCCATCATGGCGACGCGCAAAGCCTCCGCACGGGTCAAGGCAGCATTCGTGGCCACGACACCTATGGTCGTGTTCGCGCCCGGATTGGCCGCCGGACACGGCGGCGCCAGGTCATGCGGACCGAACATCGGGGGCTCGGGGGGGCGTTGCCCGCCCAATTCGCCGTCACGCTCCAAAGACCAGGCCCAGAAGACCGGCTGACCGGGCATGAGCACCGAGCCAACCGGATTGGCGGCGATCAGCGCTCCCACCTGCAATCCGTCCTCGCACACCAGGGAAGCACTGCCCAGGCCTCCCTTAACCCCCCCGGCCACAGCCCCCATGCCAGCGCCGCTATTGCCCAAGTCGAAGCGTACATCGGCGTTCCGGCACGCCGCCTCTGCCAGCGTTCGATAGAACGCCGGATCACCGTGATCTTTGTCACCGTCGTTGAGCAGATCGAACAAGATCGCCGCCGGCACGATCGGCACGACCGCCGTGCCGATCGAAAAGCCACGGCCACGCTCGAGCAACCAACCCATCGTCCCCTGCGCCGCATCCAACCCGAACGCCGAGCCGCCGCTCAACACCACCGCATCCACGGCATCGACCAGACAGGTCGGCCCCAACACATCCACCTCACGGGTTCCCGGTGCCCCGCCCCGCACCTCTCCCGCCGCCAGAGTGCGCCGGTCGGGCAGGATCACTGTCACGCCGGTGCGCACGCGCAGATCGTCAGCATTGCCAACCCGAATGCCGTCGATGTCGGTAATGAGATTGCGAGGACCGGGACGACTCACGAGCGCTCTCCAAGCGCCATCCGCGCGGTTGCTTTCACCGTAACCGCTTCGGTCAGGGGCGACCGCAGCCCGTCAACACCCTTCAGCAATATCGTAGATTCCGTCGAGGTCGCACAAGCGCACCTTGTTGCCTTCCATCAGCGAGATCACGCCGGAGGTCTTCAACTGCGTGATCGTGCGACTCACGGTTTCCGTTGTCAGCCCCAGATAGTCGGCGATGTCGGCCCGGCTCATGGGCACGAAGATCGGGTTCTCGCTGTGTCCGCGCCGGCCCGCACGCTGCGACAGGAGCAACAAGAACGAGCAGATTTTCTCCTTGGCGGTCTTGCGGCCGAGCAGCAGCATCTGATCCTGCGCCGCTGCCAGTTCGTTGTTGGCGAGCGAAAACAGTCGCCGCTGCATGCGGGGAAACTCGTCCAACAGCCCTTCGATCTTACGGCGGGGAAAGCGGCACAGCGCCGTCGCCGTCACGGTCTCGGCGGTGTAGGCATAGGTCTCATTGAGCGCCAGACCGACGAAATCACCAGCACCGAGAAAGCCAGTGATTTGCCGGCGGCCGTCCGGCAAGAGCTTGTAAAGCTTGACAGTGCCCGAGGTGACGTTGAACAACGCGTCGGCCGGTTCGCCCTCGCCGAAAACGGTGTGGCCGGATTCGATGCGCTGCGTCTGGGTGATATCGGCCAAGCGCCGGAGTTCCTCCGGCTCCAGGGCCGAACACACGGTCAACGTCCGAACCGCACAGGCGCTGCATGGATTGATCTCCGCCAGGGACGCCTTGTCGCGGCTGCGCTCTGCCTCTGTCTGCGCCATTCGATCTACCCCGATGTGCCGTGCCATCCAAGTTAGTGTGGCGAAAATCGGGCGACACCGCAACCATGGGCCAGCATTCGTTGGCCGCGCGTGGTGTCAGTCCCGCCGGTGTCGCCGTGCATCGGACGGTGGCTCGATACCGCCGCCATTCGCCGCCATGTCACCCTCGTCATAAAGAATGCGGTGCGCTGCCCCATCTAGATCCTCAAACTGGCCCGACCGAAGGGCCCACAGAAACGCCACCAGTCCGAGCAGGCCCAAGCCGGTCGCCGCGGCGATCAAATAGAGCAACTCCGTCATCTTCTACGCCTTTCGAACTATACCCCAGGCGCAGCGCATTGGCTACGACTAATACGGAAGAGCTAGACATTGCAAGGGCTGCGATCAGCGGTGTCACCAACCCTGCCACGGCGAGCGGAATCGTTATCACGTTGTACGCTATCGCCAGCGCCATGTTCTGGCGCACCAGCCGGTCGGCCCGCCGGGCCACGGCGAGGACCTCGGCCACTGGCGCCAGGCGAACGCCTTGAAAAAGGCCATCGGCAGCGATTTGGCTGATGTCAGCGGCGGTTGCCGGTGACAAAGAAACGGCTGCAGCGGCCAAAGCGGGAGCATCATTCAGACCATCGCCGACCATCATGGGAGTGTGGCCCTTGCGCATCAGATCTGCCAGAAATGCGGCCTTGTCCGCCGGCGACCGGGCGCTTTGCCATGCGTCAATGCCGGTCTGCTGCGCCACCGTGGCCACCGCGGTGCGCCGGTCACCCGACACCAGATGCACGATGTAGCCCTTTTTCTTCAGAAGGTTGATGGTCGTGACAGCGTCGCCGCGCAGGGAGTCGGCGAATCCGACTCGAAGCGGGGGCCGACCCGGCCGGCGCAGCCACAACTCCGGCCCCGCCCCTCCCTCCGGTTCCGGGTCGTCCAACGCCTCGGGAACCACAAAGCGGTAGCTGCCGAGACGCGCCTCGCCCGCCGGCGTCTGGCTGACCAGTCCAGCCCCAGGCACCTCGCGCACATGGGGGGCAATGGCCACGCCGGGCACCGCCTGTGCCAACGCTCGCGCCAACGGATGCCGGCTGGCGCCGGCCAAAGCGGCCGCAAGGTGCCGATCGGCCGCGTCGAGCGCCGACAAATCGGGCCGCAAGCGGCCCTCAGTCAAGGTGCCGGTCTTGTCGAAGACGACGGTATCGACGGCGCTCAGTCGTTCCAGGGCCGTCGCCGATTTGAGCAGCACGCCGCGGCGAAACAGACGGCTGCTGGCGACCACCTGCACCACCGGCACAGCCAGGCCCAAGGCGCACGGGCACGTGATGATCAAGACCGCAACCGCTATCATCAGAGCGTCCTGCCACGAGGCGGCACCAGACAGCCACCAAACCAAGAACGTGGCGAGCGCCGCCCCATGCACCACCGGCGCATAGAGCCGCGATACACGCTCCGCCAGGGCCACGCTACGCGCCCGACCCTGCTCGGCGGTTTCCATAAGCTGAACGATCTCGGCCAACAGCGTACCCGTGCCAACGGCATCCACGCGCAGGCGTAGCGGCGCACCCAAATTGACCGTGCCGGCAAACACCCGGTCGCCGGGCCCGGCTTGCGCCGGCACAGACTCGCCGGTGATCAATGTGGTGTCGACCGCGCTGCGCCCGTCGATAACCGTGCCGTCGACTCCGATCCGCTCGCCCATGGCAACCAGAACGGTCATACCGGCGGCAACCTTCTCCGGCGGGAGAACCGTGCTGCGCCCGTCCGGTTCCAGCACGGTCACGGCGGTTGCCTTGAGGACGAGCAAATGTTCGGCGGCCGACCGTGCCCGACCCCGCGCGCGCTGGTCGAGCAGCCGGCCGATCAACAGAAAGAACAGGAGGGTGAGTGCGCTGTCGAAATAGACATGATCAGCCCCGCGAATGGTCTCGACCAGGCTCATGCCGGCCGCCAGCAGCACGGCCACTGCGATCGGCACATCCATATTGAGCCGGCCGGCGCGTAGCGCCGTGACAGCGGAGTCGACGAACGGTCGGCTGGCATAGGCTACCGCCGGCAGCGCGATCAGCGCCGACAGCCAATGCATCAGCCCCCGTGTGGCCGGCCCCATGCCCTCGGCATGGCCCGCCCAGACCGAGACCGATAGCAGCATGACGTTGCCGGCGGCAAAGCCGGAGACGGCGAGAGCGCGCAAAAGACGGCTCTCACGCAGTCGGTCGGCCTGATCCAAACGCTGCGGATCGAACGGCATCAACCGGTAACCGAGACTCGCGACCACAGCCACGAGGGTAGCTGGATCGGATGCCCCACGGGTCCAACCCAAACACAACCGTCGGGTCGTCATATTCAGCCGCACCTCCACCACACCGGGCTGGCGCGCCAGAACCGCCTCGATCAGCCAGACACAGGCCGCGCACTGCAGCCCGTCGACCATCAGATGAAGCCGGTCGACGCCGTCGGTCCCGGCGATCACCTGGGCGGCCATATCGGGGCACGGCGCGTCGGCATCGGGGATCGGCGGCGGCAATGTCGGGTCAAGGGTGCGACGCCGGTAGTAGTCGTCCAAGCCGAGCCCGTTGATCAATGCATGGGCGGCGGCACAGCCTGAACAACAAAAAGCGGTATCGGTCGACGGTCGGGCCGGCGCCGTGGACGATCGCTCCGCCAGCGGCTGGCCGCAGTGGGTGCAGTGGGTACCGTGGACAGACTGTTTCATTTCCAGGCAACGCTGCCGAACGGACGTGACCGCCGACGGTGATCGGCGACGATACGGCCGCTCCTGCAGCTCACTCCACGACCGTGATACGTTCAACCGCTTGATAGTCGCCACGGTCATGGTCGACGGCGACATGCACGTCCCAGATGCCCGGCAGCGGCAACGTCAAGGTGCCGGTGTAGCGGCCCGGGCGGCCTTCGCGCAACACGACGGCCACGTCGCGGCCGCCGACTGTCGGGCGAACGAACCGCAGGGTCACCGCAGCACCGGTCAACGGAACGGACTCCCGATCGCGCAGCATGACCTCCACGATACGCTCACTCAATCCCGTCGGCTGAAGGCCGGTCGGCTGAAGGCCGGTCGGCTGAAGGCGCGTCTCCACCTGCCAGCCGCGTTCGGTCTGCGCCCGTAGGCCCGACAGGGCCTCGTTATACGCCACCCCTTCCTCGAAGGCGGTCTGGGTGACGAGCCCCGGAAACGAGGATAACGCGAACATGATCATGACGCCGTTGACCATCACCACGATGGCAAACAATCCAACGAAGAGCCACGGAATGTAGGCTCCCCGGTGCTCGCCCTTGTGCGGGAGGGCTCCCCGTTCATCGGATGTCATATGAAGTTTTTCACTTCGGCAACCGGATCACCAGCGCCCTGGGGCCGCGTGACGCGTTCCTTGGACACCTGATCATGAAGGTGCCCCGAACCGGATAGGGGAATCCAGCCCCGATTGCTGCACCGTGTCCGGTGACCGAAAACGCGAACCCACGGGGCCGGACGACGGCACACTCGTCGCCCCACTCCGTGGGCATCACCCGATCGCTGACAGCCTTGAACCCGGCGGCACAGACGAGAGCCCATGCCCTCATCACATCAGAAGGAGTAGCGAACGCTCGCCACCAAGCTCGTGTCGTCAGACCCTTTGCGTAGAAACACGTTGGTCACCTCTGCGGACACCACGGCCTGATCGTTCACAAGCCAGTCGACGCCGAAGGTGCTTTCCAACGCGGTCCGGTCTCGGGTGCCCGCGAACGCGTTGTCGGAGAACCACGGCACGACATCGTAGACGAAGAACTGAGAGGTGAAGACCTCGATAGCGCCGAAGCCCTCGTTACTGAGGTCATGGAAGTAAGCTGCCCGGCCACCGAGCAGCCAGTCACCAACGTAACTCTCGACGAAGGTCTGCTGGACACCGGCGGAATCGAAATTGGTTTCGCCGAATTCATAGGCGAACCGGACACCAGTGCCAGGGCTGACCAAAATCTGATCGGTCACGGAAAAGTCGTAGCTGACGTTGCCCGCTGCGGTAATGCGGTTGCCCCCGTAACCACCGTCGATCTGTGTCGTGGTGCGGTTGCGCTCCGTGTCCGTGCCGAGCCAACTGTATCCAACTTGCGCATCCGCCAGCAAACGGCCATCAAGGAACGCACCACCAACATAGGGCGTAATACCGATTCCAGTGGTCTCCACCGTCCCATTGTTGAACGGCGTATCGATGTCCAGATGATCGATGACCAAGGTCGCGCCGACCACAAACTGATCGTTGACCACAACGTCGGCGCCTAACAATCCAGTGATTAGATGTCCATCGTAATTCGACCCGACATCGCTTTGCTCGCCGTCGATGAAGTCATAAGCAAACGACCCCCAAACGGAGGTGCGCGAAATCCCATTGCCACCGGAAATGCCGTAAATGCCATCATGAAATGAGTAATCGAGAGCGCCAACCTTTTCACTCGCACTGACATCCGCATCCCGGTCGAAACTACGCGCCAATCCACTGCGCCGAATGACGCTGGAAATGCGGGCCGAGATGATACGCTGCTGCACGCTTGTCGTGGACCGGGAGGTTTCCGTCTGAATTGACTGGTTGGCCTCAACCACACCGAAGGTGTTAAAGATACGCAAAACATCATCACTGCCGGCCGAACTCACCGTGCCGGAGAACAGCGTTTCGCCCTCGACCACAATGGTGATCGTATCGTCATCGCGAATCTGGTCGAAGCCGCTGGCCGACGTTGTGATCTGCGACGTCTGTCCATTGATATCAAATGTCGCGTCATTGGTCGTGGCGATTTGCCGGGCCGTGAGCTCGGACGACGTAATGGTCAGTTCGACACCTTGAACCGTCCCGGTAAATGTCTTGGCATCGGGGTCAGATTGCAGGGCAACCGCGGCGATATCCTTCGCCAGGTTGGCAACCGCGCTGTTCGACGTCTGATTGTCGATCTCAGCGTTGACCTCCGACTGGGTCGCTCCGGTTTCTTCCTGCAACGTGTTGGCAAACGCCCCCGTTGCCCCGGCAGCGACCAATGCGAGACCAAGAGCCGTCGTGCCGAGACTGCGCGGGCGATAAGCCGGCCCCCTGCCCAACCGCTTCCCCGAATTGCAGATGATCATTGTCCCCTCCAGGTCAACCAGGCTGAACGGAGGATGATCGAAAGGCTCACGCTCTATCAACGACGACCGTTTAGAGGAAACAAATCGAAAACCGACCGTGTCGAACTCGACACAGGCACCAATTCCCCAAAAAAACATTGCCGAATGATAAGGGATCGCTCCCCGCGGCGAATTCTGTTGAAACCAATCCGGGGCGCCGCATCGTCCGGGCCGATGATCAACGGTGACCAACCCACTGTCAGATCACTCTGCCGCGGCTCATTCTGTCACGATGGCTGCATACGCGCCGAACACTGTCCTTCACTCCTGTACATTCCCGAACAGCGACCGTGCCCAGGTTCACTCCGGACCGCGAAAGACCGACTCGTAAACCGCGACTTCTCCGTCGGTCATCGATGTGACCACGAAGCTCAGCGGTGTCGCAGGCCCGCCGAGGCTGTCGGCCGGCGTCCGCACCAACAGGCGATAGGTCGTGACATCGTCCGCCGCGGCATCGAGGCTCAGCTCAATGGCGCTGTCCGTCACCCGGCTGCTCCCGAGCACCATGGTGGCTTGCGGCAGGCCGGCCAAACGCAATGTGTACCGCTTGTCGTCCCGGGTCATATTGGAGATTTTGACTGTATAACCGTTGCGGATGTCGCCGTTGGACAACGTAACGAACAGAGGTGCACGGTCGCGTAACACGCTAACGTCGAGACGGGGACGAACCAACAGGCCACCGATCATCAAACCGGCCACCGTCAACAGGATCAGCGAATAGACGATGGTGCGAGGGCGCAGGATACTGACCTTCGGAGTTTCTCCACGTGCACGGATCGCCTGGTTGTTCTGCGTATCATGCATGATTAAGTCGCCCGGTCGACCGATGCGCGCCATCACCTCGTTGCACGCATCCACGCACAGGCCGCAACTGATGCAGGCCAATTGCTGACCATCGCGAATGTCGATCCCGGTCGGACACACATGGTGACATAACCCGCAGTCGATGCAGTCGCCGCCGGCGTCGCGCGCTCGATCCTCCCATGTGACGGATTTGCGCAACGGGGCCCGCGGTTCACCACGCCAGGGCTGATAGGTCACGATCAGACTGTCTTCATCCTGCATCGCCGACTGGAAACGCGGCCACGGGCACATGTAGATGCACACCTGCTCGCGCGCCATGCCAGCCAAGAGATAGGTGGTGGCCGTAAACAACCCGATGAAGAACACGACACCCGACGACGCCTCGAAGCGCAGGAGCTGGCCCATCAAGGTGGGGGCATCGTTGAAGTAGAAAATCCAAGCACCTCCGGTCGCCAGTGCGATCAGAAGCCAGAGCGAATGCTTGGCCGTCTTGCGCCACACCTTGGTTGCCGTCCATGGCCCCTTGTCCAGGCGAATTCGCTGGCCACGGTCGCCTTCGATCTTGCGCTCGACCCATTGGAACAGATCGGTCCAGACCGTCTGCGGACAGGCATAACCGCACCAGACGCGCCCAAACAGAGTGGTGACAAGGAATAGGGCGATGGCGCAAAACACCAGCGTGCCAGTGAGGAAATAGATCTCCTGCGGCCAAAGTTCGATGAAGAAGAAATATAACCGGCGACCGGGCATATCCACCAGCACAGCCTGATCCGGCGCACCCGGGCCGCGATCCCAGCGTAGCCACGGTGTGAAGTAGTAGATCGCCAGCAGGACCGAAAGCACCAGCCATTTGAAGCGACGCCAGGGGCCCCGGATCTCCTTTGGGTACACCTTCAGATGCTTGGCAAACAGCGACTGTGGCGGGGTCTCGTGGTCGCCCGAATGGCTGATCGGACCGACGATGACGGTACCGGGGGCATGTTCGGCTGTGGCTGTCATGGCGAAGATCGACCGGGTGAATTCGGGAGCTCTCATATATGAGCGCACGGCTCTGTGGTCCTGGCGACACATTGACCCGGTCGGCGTGCGCCGGCATTGCGGTGGATCAAGCGCTTGCCCGCCGACGAGCCGCCGGACCGGACGAGACGGAGCCGTCGCCGGCGCACCCAGAAAAAAGCCGTTGACCGGGCTGTACCGGCAAAGGCACCAATACGGCTCGCATGCAACGACCGCAAAAGGGGCAAATGTCAAAGGAAGATCTGATCGAATTCTCGGGAACGGTGATGGAGCTGCTTCCGAACGCCATGTTCCGGGTGAAGCTCGATAACGAGCATGAGGTGCTCGCCCATACCTCGGGCAAGATGCGCAAGAACCGCATTCGCGTGCTGGCTGGCGACCGCGTCAATGTCGAGATGACGCCCTACGACCTGACCAAGGGCCGCATTACATTCCGGTTCAAGTGACCAACCGCATCGTTCGGCTGACCGGGTCGGCATTTCGACACTTGAGGCCGGCCCGGTACCGCTCCCTTCCCGTGCCCTCACCACCCGACGGCCTGGGAGCACCACAACCGACCAGACGCCGGCCGTGACCACGCCCGCCCGGCTAATACTGGCCTCGGCATCGCCACGGCGCCGCGACCTGCTGATGCAGATCGGATACGCACCGGATGTGATCGAACCGGCCGATATCGACGAATCCCCCTTGGCCCGGGAGCTGCCTCCACAGCACGCGGCCCGCCTGGCGCGGCACAAAGCGCTTGCCGTGCACCCGCGCCATCCGGATGCGGTCGTCCTGGCGGCAGATACGGTGGTCGCCTGCGGCCGGCGCATCTTACCCAAAGCCGAGACCATCGAGCAGGCACAGGCCTGCCTTGCGCTCCTGTCGGGCCGCCGTCATCGGGTATTCGGCGGCATCGCGCTCCATGCCCCGGGCGGGCGCGAGGTGCACCGGGTGGTGCGGACCGATGTCGCCTTCAAAGTGTTGTCGGACGATGAGATGCGCCGATACCTGGACAGCGGCGAGTGGCATGGCAAGGCTGGCGGCTATGCCATCCAGGGACGGGCGGCTACTTTCGTACGCTGGCTTGGCGGCTCGTACAGCAATATCGTCGGTCTACCGCTGTTCGAGGTGGCAAGTGCCTTGCACGGGCTGGGCCTGTCACCCAGGTAGCCCGGCATGGAAATCTTGATCGACCGGAGCAACCGGCTCCTGCGGGCAGCCGTGCTGCGGAGTGGCACCTTCACTGACCTCTATGTCGACCGCACCGACCGGCCGCTCCTGGCCGGCACGGTTTTCGTTGGTCGCATCACGCGCCACCTGGCCGGCATGAATGCCTGTATGGTCGACCTCGGTGGCGGTCTCACCGGTTTCTTGAACGGCGCCGATGCGGCTGCCGGAAACCGGCCGCCGGGGCCGCTCGGCAACCGCCTGCCAAGTGGTGCACCCGTCCTCGTCCAGGTCAAAGCCGACACCGGCGGCGCCAAGGCGCCGACCCTGACAACCGATGTCGTGCTGCTTGGCCGCCACCTTGTGTTTCGGCCCGCGGGTCGGGGCATCCTGGTGTCGCGACGGATCGCCAAAGGTGAACGCCGGCCGGCGCTGATCGACCGACTGCAACCGTTGGTCGACAACGAGGGCGGCTGGATCGCCCGTTCCACCGCTGAGGCGGCCGACCCGATGGTGCTGGCGACGGAGGCGACCGCCCTCACCCACGCCTGGCGCACCGTGCGCGATACCTCTGCCGACCACGCGGCACCGGCACCGCTGTCACGCGGACCAAACGCCGTGGAACGCGCGCTGATCGACTGGGGTGGCCACGGTCCGGACCGTATCGTGCTTGACGACAAAGCCCTGTCGGTGAAAACCACCAAGTGGTGCGATCGCTTTGCACCGGACCTGACGCCGCGCCTATCCACCCACGCCGGTCCGCCCACCCTGTTCGAAACCTACGGCGTGGAAGACTGGTTTGCGTCGCTGCTCGTGCCGCAGGTGCCGCTGCCAGGCGGCGGCTCCCTGGTCATCGAGCCGACCGAGGCACTGACCGCCGTCGACGTCAATGGCGTGCCACGCGGCCATGTCGCGGCCATCAACCAGGCAGCGGCATGCGTGCTGGCGCGGCATTTGCGTCTGCGTAACATCAGCGGCATGATTGTGGTCGACTTCCTGCGCATGCGCCGGGCGCGTGACCTCAACCAATTGGTCGAGCTCCTACGCAGATTGGCAGCGGACGATGCCGTGCAGACCGAAATCTATGGTGTCACCAAACTCGGGCTTGTGGAGATGACCCGGGCACGGCGCGGCGCGGCCTTGAGCGAGCTGATCGACGGGCACGGGTGCCAGGAGGAGATGCAGAATTGACCGACGCTTCGATATCGCGTCCACCGGCCTGCCCGATCTGCCGCAAACCCGCCGTGCATGCCTATCGCCCGTTCTGCTCCAAACGCTGCGCCGACGTCGATCTCAACCGCTGGCTCGGTGAAACCTACCGTGTGCCGCTGAACGACCCGGATGACGACTACGATGCCGGGTCCGGCGGTTGATTGCGGGTTGGTGGGCGAGAGAATCGAAAGACGGACCTCCGAATCGAGGCTATCCGGAAGAGTCTGCCCGACCACGTCGGTGAAACGACAGCCTTGGACACGGATTCCCAGTCTCCGGTCGGAAAGGACGCCGGTCACGATAATACCGATGGCCCGCCTTGACGACAGGTTCGGTTTCGGCGCTGAACCAGGAGCGCCGGCATCCCTGCCGGCTGGACCGCCGCCATCTTGGCGGCCGGCTGCTGGGCGTGGTCCGGGCCGGCTGG
>JANQJV010000118.1 GCA_028281465.1 Azospirillaceae bacterium
GACAGGTTCGGTTTCGGCGCTGAACCAGGAGCGCCGGCATCCCTGCCGGCTGGACCGCCGCCATCTTGGCGGCCGGCGGCTGGGCGGGGTCCGGGCCGGCTGGAAGCCGGCGGTCCAGCCGGCAAGGAGGCCGGCGCTCCGAAACAGGGCAGCCCGACGACCGGTCATTGTTTCGGGCCGTTGGTAAAAATCAGGACCGGGCCACGCAAACCGGTTGACCTCGGTTGTCACGATCCAAGCACACCGACGCGGCGGTGTTGTGGTTCACGCGGTCCGGCGCTGCAGCAGTTGGGACAGTTTTTCCGGCGGCACCGGCCGGCCGAACAGGAAGCCTTGGAATTCGTCCACGCCGAGCGGGCGCAACACCTCCACCTGGGCCGCGTGTTCGACCCCTTCCACATTGACCCGGATGCCCAGATTGGCGCCCAGATCGGCGATGGCCCGGGTGATCGAGCGACGGTGCGGGTCTTCCGTGATATTGCGCACGAAGCTGCGGTCGATCTTGATCTTTGTGACGGGAAACTGGGTCAGATAACTGAGCGATGAGTAGCCGGTGCCGAAATCGTCCAGCGATACCTTGACGCCCCGGTCGGCCAATGTGCGCAAAGTGGCGAGCGCCCAGTCGGTGCGCGCCATCATGAGAGATTCGGTGATTTCCAGTTCCAGGTAATGCGGCGCCAAACCACTGCTGGCCAACGCCTGGTCGATCACCGTCAGGAATTCCGGATCCTGGAACTGCACCGACGACAGGTTTACGCTCACCACCAGCGGATCGAAGCCGGCATCTTGCCAGGCCTGGTTCTGGCGGCACGCCTCCTGCAACGCCCACCGGCCCAGTTCCACGATCATGCCCGTCGCCTCCGCCACCGGGATGAAGGCATCGGGCGGGATCGGGCCGCGTTCGCTCTGGGTCCAGCGTAGGAGCGCTTCGACGCCGGTGATGGCACCGCTGACGACGTCGAACTGCGGTTGGTAGGCGAGCCAGATTTCGTCCCGCTCCAGGGCGCGGCGCAGGTCGGCTTCAAGAGTCTTGCGCTCCATAACGGCGCGGTGCATGGCGTCGTTGAAGAAATGGTAACGGTCGCGGCCGTCGTCCTTGGCGCGGTAGAGCGCGATGTCCGCCTTCTTGAGGAGCGCGTCGAGGCTATCGCCGTGCTCCGGGTAAAGCGCAATGCCAATGCTGGCGGTGGCATAGAGATCGTCGCCAGCCAGCGAAAACGGTTGCCGCATCGCCTCCAAAACGCGCTCGGCCACGGCGGCTGCGGCATCTGCATCCGGGATGGCATCGAGCAGAATGGTAAATTCATCGCCGCCCAGCCGGGCCAGCGTGTAGCTGTCGCGGGCGATGCAGTCAGCATCGCGCAGATTGGTGGTCAGCCGGTCGGCTGCCGTGGTCAGCAGCCGGTCACCGACATCGTGGCCCAACGTATCGTTCACGTGTTTGAAACGGTCCAGGTCCATCAGGAACAGCGCCAGGCCATGGTTGCTGCGACGCGCCTGCTTGATCGCCTGATCGACCCGGTCGCTGAACAGGCGGCGGTTAGGCAGCCGAGTCAATGGGTCGAAGTTGGCGTGGTGCCAGATTTCCTGTTCGTATCGCTTGCGCTCCGACAGATTGGTCAGGAGCGCGATCCGGTTCTGCACCCGGCCGTCCGGCGAGGTGACGCGCGAGAACGAGGCCCAGAACGGTACCAACTGCCCTTCCCGGTGCCGGATGATGACCTCGCCCTGCCAGAATTCGTTTGCCGCCAGGCTGGCCTCGATATCTTTGTAGAGATCGGGGCGGCCAGAACCGGTCAGGAAGCTCATCAGCGACAGCCCGCGCACCTCGCGTCCGTCATAGCCGAGTTGGCTCAGAAAGGCTTGGTTGACCCGGTCGATGTCGCCGTCGGGGCGGATGATGACGATGGCCTCGCGCGTCCCTTCGAACACCGAGGCGGCCAGCCGCAGCGCCGATTCCGCTTCCCGCCGGGCGGTGATGTCTTCCAAGATCACCACGGCGCAGCGCCGACCTTGGTCGTCTACCGGCAGCCAACGCCGGAAGCATTGCACCCAGATGAACAGGCGGCCCCCACATTGCAAGCGCATGGTGAACGCCGTCCCCGTTGCGGCATCGTCGACTGCGCGGCTGGCAAGAAACACAGCCGCCCCGGCCCGATCGGCTTCATGCGCCAGCAGGGGAAGCGCCATGCCGGTCAGGTTCTGCCGGTCACGGCGCAGATACTGGGCCAGTCGATCGTTGCATTGTTGGATCGCTAGGTGCTCGTCGATCACCGCCATGCCGAGGGCGGCGCTGGCGAACACGGCGCGGAATTGCGCTTCGCTCTGCCGCACGGCCGCTTCGGCACGGCGGCGTTCGGTAATGTCGCGGAAGATGCCGACGGTGAAGCGTCGGACATCCGTCTCGGCCAGCGTGACGATCCCTTCCAGCGGCACGGTCGTGCCGTCGCGGCGCAGCCCGAGCAACTCGGTCGGTTCGCCGGTGCGCGGAGGACGCAGCAGGATTTCCGGCACCAGGGCGGACAGGGTCAGGCTGGCAAACACCGCCTCGGCATGGCCGAACACGTTCGCCGCGGCGGGGTTGGCGAACAGGATGCGCTGGTCCGGGCCGGCAGACAGGATGATCGCGTCCTTGGCGGTGTCGACGATCGTGCGGCTCTTCACCACCTCCTCTTCCAGCCGCTCCATCACCCGGTTGTAGTAGCCGGCGATCTGGCCGATCTCCGAGAACGGGTCGGCATCGATGCGGCGGGACAGGTCACCGCTGCGCACGTGATCGCCCATGACTTCGAACAGGTCGTACAGCTCGGTGCGGGCGCCGTGCTCGCTGACGTTGAGACCGACGGTCTCGGCCTGCGGCGTGACGCGCAAGGCCATGGCGGGACGCACGACACCGAGCAACAACACCAAGGTCAGGCCGAAACCGACGGCGGCACAGGCGGCCACACCCACCAACTGCACCCAGAATTGCTCCAAGTGCCCCAGACCGGTGCCCAGGACCTCGGGATCTCCGAACACGGCCACCGCCAGCGTGCCCCAGATGCCGCAGGCCAGATGCACGGGAACGGCGTCGACCGCATCATCGATGCGCAGCCGCACGAGGGTGAACGCGCTCAGCTCGACCAAGACACCGGCGACCGCACCGATCAGGATCGCGTCCAGGCTGGTGACCGCATGGCATCCGGCGGTGATGGCAACCAGCCCGCCGAGCACGCCGTTGATCAGACTGTCGAAACGTGGCGCGCCTTCGCGCCGCCAACTGAACGTCAGCGCCGTTACGCCCCCGGCGGCGGCGGCCAGGTTGGTGTTGACGATAATGTGTGCGATCTCCGGCACCAAGGCGAGCGTGCTGCCGCCGTTGAAGCCCATCCAGCCGAACCACAAGAGGATGGCGCCCAAGGCGGCCTTGGGCAGATCATGCGCCGGGAAATCCCGTACACGGCCGTCCTGGTCGAAACGGCCGGTGCGCGGCCCAATGATCAGCAACACCGCGAGGGCGAACCAGCCGCCAATGGAATGCACCACGGTGGACCCCGCCCAGTCGACGAAACCGAGCGCACCGAGCCAGCCCGGCGCCGCTCCGGGCGCCAGGCCGCCCCAAGCCCAATGCCCCATCAGCGGATAAACCAGGCCCGCCAGTAGGCACGAGAACACCAAATAGGCCTTCAACGGCACCCGCTCGGCGACCGCACCGGACACGATGGTTACGGCCGTGCCGCAGAACATCGCCTGAAACATAAAGAAAGAACTGAGGAAAGCATCGCCGCCGGCGTCGAACAGAAACCGGTCGGTACCGATCAAGCCATTGACGCCGATGCCGAACATCAGCCCGTAGCCGACCGCCCAGAACACGAGGATGGTCAGGCACAGGTCGAGCGCATTCTTGATCGCCACATTGATGCTGTTCTTGGTCCGGGTCATGCCGGATTCGATGAATAGGAAACCGCCCTGCATGATGAGGACCAGGCAGGTCGACGCGACGATCCAGAGAATGTCAAGGGACTGCTGTGTCATGCCACCGCAAGGAGTCTGCGGAAAATGACGGTGCCATCACGTGCTGGCAGACCGGGGTCTTCTAGAATGCGATCGAATTCCGGATGGTCAATTTCTGGTTGCGACCGCAGTGGATTGCCTGTGGCCATGGCCCAGCCAGTACCGAGTACGAAATCATCCACTCAAGAATTTAGCACGATCGTTGACATCGATCCACACCGAGCAAGCCGATTGTGCACTGCAGCGACGAATCGTGACAGGTCGGACAGCGTGACCACCAGGATCTGGTCAGTCCAATGCACGCACCCAGAACTGCAGGACTTTTGGCGTTTCCTCGGTTTCACCCAATTCAGTCCAGGCGATGCGGCAGACCAGGCCGGGCACCTTGTGGTAACCTCGCCGTTGCCAGAACCCGTCCAACGGGACATGACCCGCCGGCCGTCGCAGGTCATCGTCGGCCCGCACCACGCCACAGAACATGCAATACCGGAAACGGCCGAGCCGGCGCGCATGGGCCTCGCGCTCGCGGAAAAAGCCGACGCCGATCCCCTGCCCGCGGTAGCTGCGCTGCAGCACGGACTCGCCGAAATAAAACACCTCCGATGACGGAAAGCCGGCAGCCGCCACCGGTTCCTTGATGTTGTCGGTCTCGTGGTCCATGGGCAACCCTGTGGAGGCACCGACCAGTTGGTCGCCATGGAAGGCTGCGATCAAAACGCTATCCGGAGAGTCCACATAGGTGCGCAGATATTTCTCCTCATAGGCCGCAGATCCGTCGTACAGATAGGGGTAGTCTCTGAATACTTCGATGCGCAAGCGCGCCAGATCCGCAACATACTGCTCGAGCTGCACCCCGGTGAGGGGTTTCAGCATGATGCGCGGGAAATCGGAGTCGGATGCCATGGTCGAGCCGGTGAGTTTGGGATCAAGGTCGAAATCGTAAAGGGGCCCCGGTCGCAGTGTAAACCCGGCACTGGCTAATCACAGGCGACGATGACGGGCCAAAACCCCTCTCCCCCGGGGAGTCGACGGCATTCACACATCTTTCTCTTGCATTTTCGTAGGTTGTGGCGATCTGCCGGCACGGTCTCCCGGATATCGAGGGCTTCGGGGCAGATCGCCACAACATCAGGCCTGTCAACCAGCGGAAACGCCAGATGTTGGGGCACGGCGCCTCTGCGCTTGTCCTGGAAAACCGAGGTCAGTATGCACCGTGCCCCAACCGACGATTCGGTGCGCATTGATTTGGCGATATTTTTCAACTTGTGTGAATCCCGTAACCCGGGGAATGAGGAGGGAGCGTGACGGCATCTCGGCCGGAGCAACGCCCGCTCACCCGCCCAGCGGTGAACCAGGTGCCAATCATTGGCATGGCCATCGTCGGCGATATATAGGCTCATCGGAGACACGACGACGCGGTTGGGCACGGTGACGCCGCGCATTCGGAACGGTGAAAACAGGCCCATGCCAAGCTCTCCTTCGCCTCGATGTCGTCGGCCCGGTTTGGACCGAAGCGCCTCTGATGCCACGGCCCGGCCGATGGTTGCGCGGCCGCCCCGTGGACCGGCGGCGAACCGACGGGCCCGGACACCATGAGCCGTGCCGACGGTCCGATGGCGACACCGACCCTGAGCCGTCGGCGTCTCCTGGTCGGCACCGCAGGCCTGGTGGCCCTGCTCGGTGGCGTCTGGTGGGCGCGCCGACGCGGCGCCGTCGCCGAGCTGCGCGACCTGATCTATGTTTTCGGCACCGTCGTCACCGTCACCGTCCGGCATGCGGACGAGGCGGTGGCCCGGCGTGCCGTGGCGGCCGTGTCGGCCGAATTGACGCGCCTGCATGGGGCGTGGCACGCGTGGCGACCCGGCGGGGTGACCCGCCTCAACACGGCGCTGGCCCGCGGCGAACGGCTCGACGTCGGCGCCGAACTGGCCGATCTGGTGCGGGATGCGCAGGCGTTGTCGGTCGCCAGCGACGGTCTGTTCAATCCGGCCATCGGGGCCCTGATCGGCTTGTGGGGCTTCCACCGCGACGACCTGCCCCAAGGCGCGCCGCCGGCCGCCGGGCGCGTGGCCGCCCTGGTGGCGCAGGCCCCATCCATGGCCGACCTGAGCATCGACGGCACGGTGATCGGCAGCCGCAACCCGGCGGTGCAGCTCGATCTCGGCGGCCATGCCAAGGGGGCGGCGCTGGACCGGGCGATGGCGCTGCTGGCGGAGCACGGCATTGTCCGCGCGGTGATCAATGCCGGCGGTGATCTGAATGTTCTGGGCAACCATGGCGACCGGCCCTGGCGCATCGGCATCCGCGATCCGGCCGGTCAGGGGGTGATCGGCACCGTGACGCTGGGCGATGGCGAGGTGCTGTACACCTCCGGCAACTACGAACGCTACCGGGAGCACGACGGGGTGCGCTACGGCCACATCCTCGACCCGCGCACCGGGCGGCCGGTGTCGGCCATCGTGTCGGCCAGCGTGCTCCACACCCGGGGCGCGTTCGCCGATGCCGCGGCGACCGCGCTGGCTGTGGCAGGGCCCACCGACTGGCCGCACATCGCCCGGCGCCTGGGGGTGACGCAGGCGGTGCTGGTCGAGGCCGACGGCACCGTGCACCTCACGCCGACCATGAGGGACCGGCTGCGCCTGGCGGAAGACCATGCGGGTGCCGTGGTCGTCACGATGCCGGAAGAGGCGTAAGACCTCTGGCAGTGCCTCGACAAATTGTTTATGCTTTCCGTGGTTTGTGCAACGTGGCCGGTTTTGGTGTGGGCGGTGTCGTGTCAGGGAGCGTGCGGATGGCGATGGTAACCCGCAGAACGGTTCTGGGTGTGCTGGCGACCGGTGCCGCCGGGGCGGCGGTGCCCCTGTTGTCCCGCCCGTCGCAGGCCCGGCTGGCCATCGTCGGTGGTGGTGCGGGCGGCCTGGCGGCGGCCGAAGCGGTGCGCGTCCTTGCCCCCGAAACTCGGCTCACGATCATCGAAACTCTGGCTGACGGCGCGGCGCACCGCCGCCTGGCAGCCGACGGTGTCACCATCCTGACCGAAGCGGCGACGGACATCGACCCGGTGGTGCGTCGGATACGGACCACCGCCGGTACGGTGATTGAGTATGACGCCCTGGTGTTCGCGCCCGGCATCGGCTTCCGCACCGACGTCGTGGCGGGTTATGGCGCGGATGCTGAGGCTGCGTTCCCGCATGCCTGGACTCGGCACAACCGAGACCGTGGGCTGGGCAAGCGTCTGGACGCCGTGCCCGATGGTGGGACGGTCATCATCAGCGTGCCCGAAGCGCCGTTCAGCTTCCCGGCCGGCCCGGTGCTGCGTGCCGAGAATGTCGCCGCCCACCTGTTGGCGCGACGTCGGCGCATCAAGGTTCTGGTCCTGGATGCCAATGACACCGCTCCGCTCCTGTCCGAGCGCCGGCCGCTTTGGGCCGCCCGCTTCCCGGCCGGCAGCATCGAATGGGTGCCCGGTCACCAGGGCGGCCGGGTCACGGCGGTGGACGCGGCGACGGGCGCCATCAGCGGCGACGCCGGCCGCTTCCGGGCCGATCTGATCAACTTGATCCCGCCGCAGCGGGCCCATGATCTCGCCCTGTCGGTCGGCCTCGCCGACACCAGCGGCTGGTGTCCGGTCGATGCCGCAACCCTGGCTTCGGCGACGGCCCCCGACATTGCCGTGATCGGAGACGCCAACGCGGCCGCCCCCTCGGCCAAGACTGCCGAAACCGCCGGTGCTCAGGCAATTCGAGCGGTGCGCGCGCTTCTGGCGGCGTAGCGCCCAACCAGAGAAGCCGTCAAACGCGCGCATGGCGTATCCTACAGTCTAGAGCAAATCCCGAGCAGATTGAGTCGATCTGCGAGGACGATTTGCAGAAAAATCAAGTGGCTAGAGCGTTTTCCGCGAACCAAAGTGAGCGGAAGCCGCTCTAGTAGGGTACGCCATGCGCATCCCTCCTTACTGGTCGTTTTGCGTCGTCGGCCCCGTTTCCGCCAGCACCTCGCCCAGGGCACCGACGAAACGCTCGCCGTG
Source organism: Azospirillaceae bacterium (assembly GCA_028281465.1). Taxonomy (GTDB): domain Bacteria; phylum Pseudomonadota; class Alphaproteobacteria; order Azospirillales; family Azospirillaceae; genus JANQJV01. The sequence goes on from JANQJV010000118.1 coordinate 8,021, forward strand.
GCCGAGGGCGACGGCCAGATTGGTGATCTGTTCGAAGCTGTTGCCCAGGGCCGCCACCATGTCGGTGTCGCGCAGCATGGCGTTGTAGCCGCGAAAGTCCTTGCGCGCGTTGACCAGGGTGAATTTGAGGCCGCTGTCGTCGCCCTCGATCAGTTTCGGCATCAGCATCTGGACCATGGCGCTGTTGGCGCCGCCTTTGGATACCACATCGAGCAGCCTGGCCGGATCCACCCCGGTCCGACGGGCGGCGGCGTAGGCCTCGCACGCCAGAAGAGCATGCCCGAGGGCCAGCACATTATTGATCAGCTTGAGCTTGAGGGCGCTGCCGAGCGGGCCGATCTCGAACAGGTTCTCCGAGTAGCATTCGATCACCGGGCGCAGTTTGGCCAACACGGCCGGGTCACCGCCCATCATGGTGTTGAGTCGGCCCTGCTCGGCCTCGACCGGCGTGCGCGTCACCGGCACGTCGGCCATGGCCATGCCGGCGGCTTGCAACTGCGCCGCCAGACGCAGCGTGGTGGCCGGTTCGCTGGTCGAGGCATCAGCGACGATCAACCCGGGCCGACCGCCGGCCAGAATGCCCTGCTCCCCCGCCACCACGGCCTCCACCGCGGCGGCATTGCTGACGCACAACACGATGATGTCGGAGACCGCAGCCAGGCTGGCCGGCGTTGCCGCTTCCGACGCGCCCTCGGCCTTGAGACGATCCACCGGCGCCCGGTTGCGGTGCGCCATCACAGTGAGCGGATAGCCCTTGAGCAGAATGTGGCGGGCCATGCCGTGCCCCATCATGCCGACGCCGATGAAGCCGATGCGCACACGCTCCGTCATGGCCGTTCCCCTTTCCGTTCAGCCTCGTCCCGTTCCAGCGCGGGGCTGTGACTGGAGCATACTCGCGCACCCTTGACAAGGCGCCGGCCGAAAAGCGATTGCCGGGGATCGGAGGCCGGGGTTTCCGGCCCGCGCCCGGGCGAACCGATCAGAGGTTTTGGAAGATGGCCGCAGGCGGCGTGGCCAGGAGCGCTGCGGCCAACCCTTCTTTGATCTCTTTCAGTCTGTGGGCATCGCGAGGCGACAATGGCGCCTCGCGGCTCTGCCGGGCGAGAACGGCGAGGTCGGCGGGTATGAGTTCGGGCAACGGCGCGAACGCAAGAGTCCGGTCTTCCACCGACACCCGGAAATAGAAACGCCCGCGTGCGGCAACCGGCGCTCTCGGTTCGTCAAGCGTCTCGTCCAGGCGAAACCGACCCGCCGTCACCGCACGGGTGATCATCTCGAAGGCATCCCTGGCGCCGGTCCCCGGAAACGCGGTGAAGATGGACACGGCATCCCGCCGAGGCACGGCATTGGGCGACAGTTGGGCGAAGGCATATTGGAGCACGCGCAGGCCGAGTGCCACGCCGCCGATGTTGAAGCGGCCATGATAGCGAACCAGGTCCGCAAAGCGGATGGTGGTGAGTTCGTCCTGGTCGAGGACGTGGATCACATCGTAGGCGGAACGCCGCGGCCCCCTTGCGGCAAGAGTGGACGAAGGCGGTGCGATCGGGCGTAGCGTCAACAGGTCCCCAGGGGCTTGCCTCAAGATCGAGCGGCTGAGCCGATCCTGCCCGTCTTCGAGCGATCGCGTCTCTTCGGCGGTCAGGCCGGCATTGTCCCGACGCCGGGCCAGAGCCGAGAACTCCGGCGAAAACAAGGGCCGTGTCGGCCACACGCTGCACCCGTCGTCGCCAAGAAACAAATCGAAACAGCAGCGGCCCACTGGAGCCGGCGGCGCGTCTGACGGACCACACTCAAGGTCGACCCAGAGCCGCCCATCCTGCGTGCCTCGGCACGCAAACTCGAAGCAATCCAGGATACCGCGGCCTGGAAATGCGGTCCTCACGAACAGCCGATCCCGGTCGGCTGGACCGTCGGGCGACAGCACAGGCAGGGCGCGCGCCAGGACGCTGAAGACGAGTGCCGCCGCAACCGGGTTGTGGGCGCCCGCATAGAGCTGGAACACACCGGGGCCGAAACTGAGCGTCTTGCCGTGGTCTTGAAGTTCGATCATCATTCCTCGTTCCTCGTCTTAAAAAACGAGCCGGTGCGGCCAGGCCACGCCTGGCCGCACGCACGGCGCGTCAGTCCGCGGGCACCGCGGCGAGCCGAACCTCCTTGAAATTGTAGAAGAAACCCGAGGGGTGGATGCGGTAGCCCTCGACCCGGTCGCTGGATGCGGACACGGCGACCTTGTGCACGAGCGGGGCGATCGGGGCGTCCTCGTGGATAAGGGTCAGGGCTCGACGGTACGTCTCCTGCCGTTCGGTGCCCAGCGGCAACCCGCGGCCTTTGACGAGCAAGTCATCGAGCATCCCGTTGACGTAGCCGTTGTACAGGAGATTTTGGGCCGAATGGAAATGCGGGGTCAGATGCAGGTCCGGATGTCCGGTCATTTCGGGGGTCCAGAAGACCACATAGGCGTCGAAGTCCCCCTGCTTCACCCGTGTGAGCATGCCGCCCCAAGTGTGAAGGTCGATGTCTACCTGGATGCCCGCCGCGCGCAGCATGGCCGACACCGCTTCCGTGATCGGCTGCATCTCGGTGCGCGAGGCATAGCTCAGAAGCCGCAGCGTCAGCGGTTGCCCGTCCTTGGTCCAATTGCTGCTGCTCCGGGTGTAGCCGGCGTCCGTGAGCAATCGTGCGGCCTCTGTCAGATCGACCGCATATCGAGGGAGGGTTTCGGGAACCCAGTCGAACACGGGCGAGAAGAATTGCCACGCAGGCAGCCCGACACCGTCCAGTCCGTATTGCACCAGGTCGGCCCGATCGATGATGACGTTCAGCGCCCGGCGAACCCGGACATCCCCAAGCGGAGAGTCATCGCGGGTATTGAAAACGGCATAGTAGAGCCCGGCCGTCGGTTGTCGATGAACCTCGATCCCCGGAACGCTGGTCAGCCGCACCGCGTCCGACGGCAGAATATTGACCGCCATGTCGACTTCGCCGGCCTCCAAGGCCAAGGTGCGGGTGTTGTGATCGGGAATGGAGCGAAACACGACGCGTCGGATCGTCGGGGGCGGCCCCCAATAGCCGTCAAATCGCTCCACCACCGTGCGATCCTGCTTGTCGTAGCTCACGAAGCGATACGGGCCGGTCCCGACTGGCTGGACGAATGCGCCGGTGGCATCGAAGGACGCCTGTCCATAGACGCCGGTGAAGGCATCGGTGAGCTGGTTGGGAAGACCGGCAAACGGCTCGTTGGTGCGGATGCGCACGGAAAGCGGCGCCAGAACATCGATGCCGGCAATGTCGAGTTGCGCCGGGGCGAACGGCAACAAGGCCAGGAGTCTCTCGAAGGAGGCCTTGACCGCCTGGGCATCGAGCCGCGAGCCGTCGTGGAATCGTACACCCTCGCGCAAGGAAAAGACCCAGTCCGTCGGCCCGGTCTGCTCCCATTTGGTGGCAAGGCCGGGGATCAGGTTCATCTCGAAATCGAGCTTCACCAACGTGTCGAGGATTTCGCTTTCATTGAAGAAGCGGCTACGCCGCGCCGTCATGGACAGCGGCAAGGCTTCCCACATGGTGGCGACGGTCAGCGTATCGGCATCCGTCGCCCGGGCCGGGCCGACCGGGCCGACCAGAGCCAGGCAGACGAGAAACACGGAACCAAGACGTCCCATAGATCATTCCTTTTTTCGGCTTTTGCGAGAGGGCGGCCTCTTGGCACGCGGGCTGGCGTAGCCTTGGCGTGATGCGGAGACGTCGCCGAGCAGGTTGACGGCAAGAACAAACAGCGCGATGGCCAGCCCGGGCACGATGACCAGATGCGGATGGGTGCGCATGTGCGTCCGCCCGTCGGCAATCATCCGGCCCCATTCGGCGGCTCCGGGTTCGGCGCCCAGACCGAGGAAGCTCAGGCCCGAGAAGGACAAGATCGCCCAGGCGAGCGAGACCGTCGCCAGAACGACGACCGCGGACAGGATGTTCGGCAACAGGTGGATGACCAGAATCCGGATCGGTCCGGCCCCCAACGCCCGTGCCGCCAGCTCATAGGGTTTGGCGCGCTCGGCCAGGATCATGGTTCGAACCAGACGCGCATACTCCGCCCAATGGACGACGGCCAAAGAGACGATCGTGCCGGTCAGGCCGATGCCGATCAGCGATGCAACCACCATGGCCATGGCCACAGCCGGGAAGATCAGGATGCCATCCGTAATCCGCATGGCGAGACGATCGAGCCAACCACCGGTGTAGCCAGCCGCCAAGCCGATGGCGCTTCCAATGCCGGCGCTCAGCGCGACGACGGTGACCGCCGCAACGGGTGTCACCTGCAATCCATGCAGAAGCCGGCTGAGCACGCAGCGTCCCAGGTGATCGGTGCCAAGTGGAAAGACGGCGCCAGGCTCGATGAGACGCTGCGAGAACCGGATCTCGGACGGATCGTTGGGAGCCAAGGCTGGGCCGACAAGAACCAGGCCGACCAGCCCGACCAGCCCGGCCAGGCCGGCCATGCGGCCGAGGGGCCGATGCACCGAGCGGCCGCCGCGCCACCGGGGCTTGGGAAACCGGGGGTCCGTCACACCGCCCCCCGAATGCGCGGATCGATCGCCATGACCAGGCAATCGGCGACGAGGGCCGTCAGAACCGATATGCCCCCGATCAGCAAGACGCAGCCCTGGATGACCGGGAAATCGCGGCCAAGGACCGACTCGACCAAAAGCCGCCCTATTCCTGGCCATGCGAACACGGTTTCGACCACCACCACCCCGTCGAACAGCTTGCAGACCTGCAGGCCGATCAGGGCCACCATGGGAACCAGAGCATTGGGAACCGCATGGCGCCAAATGACCCGGCTGCGGCTCGCTCCTTTCGCGTTCGCGGTTCTGACGTAGTCGGCGCCGAACTCTTCCAGAAGGCAGGCGCGCACGAGGCGTGCAATCACGCCGGCCAGTGACGTGCCGATCACCACGGCGGGCAGCACGAGATTTGCCAAATGTCCGTACCCGGCGACCGGCAACCAGCCGAGGGTTACGGAAAAGAACAGGATGGCGAGCAGGCCGACCCAGAAATTGGGCAGGGCCATGCCCACGACGGCCAGGCCCATCGCCGCATGGTCGACCAGCGATCCAGGACGCACGGCCGCCGCAACGCCCAGACCGGCGCCAAGCAGAACCCCGATCGCCAACCCCGCAGCGGCGAGTTGTGCCGTCGCGGCAAGCCGAAGGGTCAGTTCCTCCGCAACCGGATCCTCGGTGCGGAACGACAGGCCCAGATTCCCGAGCAACGCCCGTTCGAGCCAGATTGAATATTGTTGCCAGAGGGGTTGATCGAAGCCATGGGTCGCCTTGAACCGGTCGAGGGTCGCTTGGTCCGGAAGGTCACCGTCCATTTGTTCGATCAGCAGCAACTCCGCGAAGTCGCCAGGCAGCAGGTGAAGCAGGCTGAAGCTGAACACCGAGAGCGCCAGCAGCAGGAGCGCAGCGTGCAAGAGACGACGCGACAATGCGATGACCACGGGACCTTGTCCGGACGTTCCGACAACGGGAGAGCAACCCTATCCGAATTGAGAGTGAAAGTCATTCTCAATACATGCATCCGACGGGGCCGATGTGGTCAGGTGTCGCGGTGGTGCCCAAGCACCGCGCGTTTGCGCTTGACAGAATTGGGGCACGGCCGCGTAAAGTCAGAATTGATAATGATTCGCAATCGCAAATCGAGGGTCCACCATGGTGTTTATCGATGAGGATGATGGCCGTGAGCCCATCGTGGCCTCGATGGCCGATCTCTCACCGGCACAAAGGCTCGTGGTCTGGACAGGCCGATGCTGGGTCCGCAGCCGGGGCGAATCCGGAGAGGCCATGCTGGCGCTGGGAAACGCCTATCTCGACCTGCACATGGCCCATGCGGTGATCGACGTGCACACGTTTTTTTCCGTGCTGCGTGCCGGGGCCCGGGTTCGATTGCAGTTCGGCGACGTCACCTGCCGGTGCGGAAAAGCGGATCGCGTCGGCGTGACGGAAGCCCTGCTCGTGAACTGCCTGGCATGCTTTCATCAGGGGCGCCCGAAATGCGCCGGCTGTGTTCTCAAACAGTGGCTGTCTGCCGATGCGATCGCGGCAGCGATCGAACCGGCACGGCGTTGGGCCTTGGTGCTCGCCGAACAGGCCTTTTCACTCGACTTCATCCCTTTCGAGAAGCCCGTGCCCGAGGCATGGCCCGTCATGTTGTCGGAAAACCGAGGCGCGAACACCGTGCATTGATCTGACGGGAACGGACACAGGCGCATCAGTCTCGATCCGGTTTGTCGGGTACCGGACCTCGGAGCTCCGGAATGTCCAGGCTGTCGGCCGTGCCGATGCGGCGACAAACGAGCCGCTTTGCCCCTTTTCTCAGCTTGTCGTGGCCGCCGACGTGACCCTTGCATGCACGAGCCCCGGCGCGATGGTGCGGCGGAGAAAACCGATCTTGTTGAGGATCGTGAAGGGCCAGCTTCGAGACGGAAACGGATCCACGTAGGTTTGTACCGTCACCGGGATCATCCCCGGAATTCGCGAGAAGACCCTGTCCAGGTCACCCAGTCTGACACCCCATGGCATGGGAGGCGCCGTATAGGCCCTGCCGACTTTCAAGCCACGCAGGGATTTCCTCGAGAAATACGGCGAGATCGTATCGAAGAACACGTCAGCCCCCGGAAACCGGGCTGCGATCCGGGTCAGGAGCGTCATCACATCGGCTTCGTGAAAATACATGAGCAGGCCGGCGGCACTGATGAACGGGGTGGCGCCTTCAGGCACGGCGTCCATCCAGCCGGGATCGAGGGCCGACGCGTCGACAAGCGCGGCCCGAGGGTGCGCGGGCAGGAGTCGGCGTCGAACCGCGATGGCCTCCGGCACATCGACGCTGATCCAATGTACGCGACCATCGTCGACGCGCCAGAACTGGGTCTCCAGCCCGTCCCCGAGCGAGACCACCGTCGGCGGTCGGGACTCGGCTCGGGCCCGTTGCAGATGGGCAAGGATCAAATCGTCGCAGACCCGCGCTCTGATGGCGTGGAACACGCTGGGTTTGCCAAAATGGGCGGCGAAATCGTAGTCGATCCGGTCAAGCAAGGCTGCGGACATGGGATCCTCGATCAATCGGTCCGGCCGGCGCGCCTCTACGCCCCGGTTCCAGAGCGGCCACAGCATGGTCTCAGGCACCCCGGTCAAAGCGATCGTCGTCCGGGTTTCTGTTTCCGACATACCGTTGTCCCCCCAAGTGGCGGTACCGCGCGTTCGGTCGAGACGAGGGTCACTGACCTCGAGGCCGCAGCACGGGAATGCGCCTTGCGATCCACCTGTCACAGGCGTCAGAGTAATGCCGACGCATCGTTGTTGTGCAATTGATTCTCATTTGCAAATCTGGCATGTCGGACCGAGACACGATGATCTTCGCCGGCGCCAACGACCGGAGTCATGATGACCGAACACGGACCCATGGGCCTTGGCCCGCTGATGCAGAGCCTGATCACCGGGTACATCGACCATGCCCGTCGACCACAGGCCATTCCCTTCGCCAGCCGCCCGTTCTGGCTGGGCGTGGCCATAGGGGCCGGCGCGGTCCTGGCGCTCAAGGCCCGGTCGGCCAACACGACCGAAACCATGACGACGACGCCAGGCCCATCCGACTGAGCTTGGGGCCGATCGGGGAACATTTTGCAAGGAACTGGCAATGTCACATCACTCGGCGTCCAATCACACGGGGTCACAGCACGGGCCCCATGGTGCTCACGACACGCTGCACGAAGCGGTTCGCGGCGGCGCTCTCGGCGCCATGGTCGGCAGCATGATCTCCCTGCCGGCCGCCTATGCCGGGGCGCGCAACGGCACGTGCACGACCGAACAAGCCATTGGCCGGGTGTTGCGTGACGGCGGCAAGACCGCGGTGGCCGCTGCCATCGGAACCGCCGCTGCTTCGTTCGCGGGGTCCAACACCCTGTTGCGGACGACCGTGATGCTGATCGCGGGGGCCACGGCGTTGCACATGTTGTCGCAGACCAGCGGACCTCCAAGCGTCCCGGCGCCGTCCAGAGAGGTGTGAGCATGTCGGACCATCGGGACGATGCACCGGGGACATCGTCGGATCATCCAAGGCCTCGAGACGGGCATGGTCAGGGATCCGGCCCGCACGGCGGCGGCGGGCATGCGCCTTTCGGGCCAGGCGGCCCCTGGGGCGGCTGGTGGACACCCGGCGGAGTGCCTCCCTGGGCAGGCGTTTACCCGCCGCCGCCCTTTGCCCATTGGCCACCGCCGCCGCCCTACGGCCACGTGCCGCCCGGATATGAACCCCACGGCGGCGGTCCGCCAGGGCATGGGCCGGAACCGGGACACCGGCAGGATCACGATCACCGGCGGCACGCTCCGCCCCACGCCCGTCCGCCCGGCGACGTGCCGATGGAATTGATCGCCGGCGTCGCCGTGGGGGCCCTGGCCGCCTATGTGCTGAGCAACGAGCAGGCCCAGCGCACCATCATCCGGTCGGCCGTGTCGCTCTGGACCATGCTGCAGGGCGGTTTCGAAGAGTTCAAGGAACGGGTCCACGACGCCGAAGCCGAGTTGCGGCATGCGGCGGAAGCGGCCGGGTCTCCGCCTCCGTCGGCTAGCAATCCGCCGCGCGGCGACGGACCGGAGTCGGCGTCCTGATCCCATGAACGCCGCACGGATCGTTCATGAGGTGCCGGGCCGTTTGCGCCTCAAACTCGCGACCGATGGCGCGAGTGTGGCGTTCGCCTCGGTCTTGGACACTGTCCCCGGCGTCCGTCGCACGCGGGTGAACCGGCGCGCCCGGTCGATCATCGTCGAGCATGACCAGCGCCCGGGGGTGCGGGCCGGTGTTCGGGCGGCCATTCTTGGTCCCCTTCCCGTCGCCCTTCCAGGCCCCCTTCCAGGCCATGACGCCACCCCGCCGGAACGCCGCCCGGCCATCGCCGCATCCAAACTGGACGCCGGCACGCCCGGACCGGGGTTGCTGCGGCCGGTGTCGGCGGGCGCCGCCGTCTTGGCGGTCATGGCGTTGCCGACATCGTTGAGCCGGTTGGTCACGCTTGCCAATGTGGCTGGCACGCTGGCCCGCGGAGCCGTGACCCTGCTTCGACGGGGCATCAAGATCGAGGTGCTTGATGCCCTGTCAATCGGCGTGTCGACCTGGCGGCGCGAGTACATAACCGCCAACGCGGTCAAGTTTCTCCTGGAGTTCGCCGGCTACATAGAAGATTCAACGGCGCACCGGTCGGACGATCTGCTCAAGACCCTGCTGAATCCCAACCCGGAGTCGGTGATGATCGAGCGTGACGGCACCATCGTCCGGGTGCCGTTCGCAACGACCGAAGTCGGTGATCTGGTGCACGTGAACGCCGGCGACCTGGTTCCGGTGGATGGCCGGGTGCACGGCGGTGCCGCGACGATCGATCAATCGTCGGTCACCGGCGAGAGCCTGCCGATCCCGAAGGAAGCCGGCGCGCCGGTCCTGTCCGGAACGGTGCTTGTCGAAGGGCGTCTGGTGATCGAGGCGGAACGGGTCGGAGACGCGACGACCACGGCCCGCATTTCGCGCTTCATTCAAGAAGCGGCCGAGCAGCGCGGGCCGATGCAACGCCTGGCCGAGCGCTTGGCCGACCAGCGGGTTTGGATCACCCTGGGAATGGGGACGGGTGTGTTTGCCGTCACGGGCGACGCCCAGCGCCTGGAATCCATGTTTCTGGTCGATTACTCCTGCGCGATCAAGCTGAGCGCTGCGGTGGCGGTGAAATCGGCGCTGTACCGCGGGGCCCGGAACGGTCTTCTCATCAAGGGAGGCCCGGCCCTGGAGAAGCTCGCCACCATCGACACGATCGTCTTCGACAAGACGGGCACCCTCACCCATGGCAGCCTGGTCGTCACCGATATCGTCAGCCACGATCCCGCGGCTTGGCCGTCCGACCGGCTGCTGGCCCTGATCGCCTCGGTCGCGGAGCATTCGACCCACCCGGTTGCCGCGGCGGTGGTCGATCTGGCGCATGCCGAAGGCATGGCGCACATCTGGCATGAGGAGGTGGATTTCTTTATTGGTCACGGCCTCAGCACCCGGATTGGCGAGGGCAATCTCCGTATCGGCAGCAGGCATTATCTGGAGGACCATGAGCAGGTTCCGATGTTCAAACATGATGCCGAACTGAAACGACTGGAGCACGACGGCAGAACCCTGCTGCACGTTGCGCTTGATGGCCGGGCGTTGGGGGCGATCGCGTTGCGCGACCGGCCCCGTGAAGACGCGGCGGCCACGGTTGACAGGCTGCGGGCCCTCGGCATTCGCAAGGTCGTGATGGTCACCGGCGATCGGCGCGAGACGGCGCTTCGGGTCGCCGAAAATCTGGATCTGGATGACGTGATTTGGGAGGCCGATCCCGAACGGAAGGCGGATATCCTCGCCGCCCTGCGGCGCGACGGCGCCTCTGTCGGGTTCGTCGGCGACGGCGTCAACGACGGACCGGCGTTGATCACGGCCGATATCGGGGTCGCCATGCCGATGGCCGCCGATATCGCCCGTGCCACCGCCGAGGTCGTCCTGCTTGACAACCGCCTGGATGCCTTGGCAGACGCCGTGGCTCTGGCGAAGGGAACGCTGGCCCTGATCCGGCGCGGATTTGCCACGGCTGTCGGGGTCAATACGACCATCATGGCAGCGGCATCGCTGGGTTGGCTGCCGCCGCTGGCGTCCTCCGTCCTGCATAACGGCACCACCATGGCGCTGTTGGCGGACGCCCTCTCCGGCACCCGGATTGCCAAACCTGCCGCAGGAGATCGCCCATGACCGTCTATGTGCATCATGTTCCGGGTCGGCTGCGGGTGCGATCCCCTGTGCTTGCCAGATGCCCCGACCGCCGCGCGTGCCTGGAAAGGGAGCTGGCGGTGCTGCCGGGCATCCTCGCTGTGGCGACCAACCCCAAGGCCGGCAGCGTGATCGTCCGCTATGATCCGACGATCATCAACCCCGAGGCGATCCTGACGCGGTTTTCCAGACAGGCCCCGCATCCGGCACCGGCGCTGCCGCGGGCGGGTCAGACCGCTCGTCCGCTGGATGTGACGTCCTCGGCCAGCAAGATCGGAGCCCTCTTTGGCAAAGCCCTGTTCGACGCCGTCCTGCACAAAGGGGTCGAACGCTCCGTACGCATTTTGATGGGGCGGTGACTGCCGGAGCGATACTCCCTGTTTTTTACGGCCTGACACGCAAGCAGGTGTTGCACGGCATCGATCTGAAGACGGTCGCCGGCACCGACGCCTTCCTTACCGACCGTGGCAAGCACATCGGGCAGGCGTTCCGGCTTGGGTTGCTGACTCTTTTTACTACCCAACAAGACCCCGGCCCGACTGTGATGACAGGTTCGGTTTCGGCGTTGAACGAGGAGCGCCGGCATCCCTGCCGGCTGGACCGCCGCCATCTTCTTCCTCTTCGGCCTCCGATTCTTCCTCGTGCTCATGTTCGTGACTGTGACTGTGTCCGGGGAGTCCGTACTCGGCGTCGTACGTG
>JANQJV010000122.1 GCA_028281465.1 Azospirillaceae bacterium
CCGGGGATGAAACAGTCCAGTTTTCCGAGCGCATATATAGCAGCGAAGTTTGCTTTTGCTACTATATTTGGACACGCCAAGCTTAGTTTCTTGTTAGCCAGAGGAAACGGGCCTGCGCCTCGTCCTAGCGTCGCCGGGCCAGGCGGGCCAGGGAACGGGCACGGTCGTCGGCACCGCTGCGGCGCGCCATGGCGGCCGAAGCGTTGGCCGAGCGCCGGGTCAATTCCTTCTGCTCCAGCGACTCCAAGCCTTGCTCGAATTCCCGGATGGTGGCACTCGGTTCGGGATCGACGTCCGTTTCGGCGTCGCTGGCGCGCCGTCCGCCCGTCCGGCCGCGCACCGGGGTGCCGTCCTCGCCGCGTGCCAGTTGCCGAGACATGCGCGACCAGCGATGACGGTTGGCGAACAGGCTCTCGTCGTCCAGATCGGCCATGTCGTCGGGATCATCGGTTGCCGCATGGCCCCGGGCCGGACCAAGATCGGCAACACGCTGTCCGCGTCGGGCCGCCCGCTGCACCTGGATCAGCTCCTGCTGCAACCGCATTTCGCGCCGGTGCGCGTTGATCGTCATGATGCCATAGGTGATCGCGACCGCTCCCATGCCGAACACGAGCGCGCTGAAGAACGCTGCCATGGATATGATCAATGGCAGCGTCACGAAGATCAGACCGATGCCGATGGCAGACCCGGCTGCCAACAGTTGCGGCTCGCGCAGCAGCAGATAGACGACGCCTACCAGGAGCACGATGGCGAGCAGGGTAACGAGCACGGCGGCCATGAGTTCTTCCGTTTTGGCTGTTCCGGCAATGAGCTGGACGGGCCACAGGCCACCTCGCCGGCGTGCCCGACGCCGTGCGCGTGACCAAACCGATGAGCGCCCATACCCCCATCCGTGGCGGATCGCCAGTATCGGTAGATTCGTCCTATCCGTCCAGTCCCAACAGGGCCCGGCTGAAACTGCGCGCATCGAATGGCCGCAGATCGTCCACGCCTTCTCCGACGCCGATGGCGTGCACCGGCAGACCCACGCGGTCAGCCAAGCCGACCAGCACGCCGCCGCGCGCCGACCCGTCCAGCTTGGTGATGACCAGGCCGGTGACGCCGACCATGTCGCGGAAAACGTCGACCTGGGCATGGGCGTTCTGGCCCGTGGTACCGTCGAGAGTCAGCACCGTCCGGTGCGGGGCCGATGGCTCCAGTTTGCGAAGCACGCGGACGATCTTTTGCAGTTCGGCCATGAGATGGCTTTTGTTGTGCAGTCGTCCGGCCGTGTCGATCAGCAGCACATCGGCTTTGTCACGGCGCGCCTGTTCCAATGCTTCGAACGCCACGCCGGCGGCATCCGCCCCGGTGTCCTTGGCGATCACCGGGCAGCCGACCCGCTCGCCCCAGATCTGCAGTTGGCTGACGGCGGCGGCGCGGAAGGTGTCGCCCGCCGCCAGCATCACGCGGTGGCCGTCCTCCCGCAGTTGCCGGGCCAGCTTGCCGATGGTGGTGGTTTTGCCGGTCCCGTTGACGCCAACCACCAGGATCACCGTTGGGGTTGCACCGGGCTCCAGGGCCAACGGCCGTGCCACCGGGGCGACGATGTGCTCGATCTGTTCGGCCAGGATACCGCGCACCTCGTCGCTGGCCACCTCCTTGTTGAATCGGGTGCGGGCCAGGTCCTGGGTCAGTTTCGCCGCGGTCGTCGGTCCCAGATCGGCGTTGATCAGCACCTCTTCCAGCTCTTCCAGCGCCTCGTCGTCGAGCACGCGCTTGGTCAGCACCTCGGCAATGCCTTGGCTCAGCCGGTTGGAGGTGCGCGTCAGTCCTTCCTTCAGGCGCGCGAACCAGCTCTTGCGCGGGGCTTCGGTGGACGCCTGGGCGGGCGTATCCGCCGTGGGATCGTTCTCCGTGTCCGCCGCTGTCGCGGAGTCGGTTTTGCCGCCCCACAGCCGGATCATGCCGCCGCTCCTTCCTTGACCGGGCGCCCGGTCAGGCGCGTCCCGGTGCTGCCGGTGATCATGGCATCGAGCAATAGCCCGGCTGGCACCGGCGTGTCGATGGCCACCTCGGCGAACTGCGGGATGCGGCCGACCGAGTCGTCTTCCACCAGCACCGTCGTTCGCCGGCCAACCTGAGCCGCCAGCAGCCGCGCGGCGGCTGCCTGTCCGACAGCGCGCAGGCAGCCGGCACGTGCCTTGCGCACGTCAGCCGGCAGTTGCGGCATGCGCGCCGCCGGTGTGCCCGGGCGGGCGGAGTAGGGGAAGACGTGCAGCCAGGTCAGTCCGGCGTCTGCCACCAGATCCAGTGTGTTCTGGAACTGCGCGTCGGTTTCGGTCGGGAAGCCGGCGATCAGGTCGGCGCCAAATGCCATGTCGGGACGCAGGCGGCGCGCCCGGGTGCACACGTTCAACGCGTCGGCACGGCAGTGCCGGCGTTTCATGCGCTTTAGGATCAGGTCATCGCCGGCCTGTAGACTCAGGTGCAAATGCGGCATCAACCGTGGCTCATCGGCGATCAGCCGCCACAGATCGGCGTCGATCTCCACCGGGTCGAGCGAGGACAGGCGCAGACGCGGCAACGTCGGCACATGGGCGAGCACCCGACGCACCATCTGGCCCAAGCTGGGGCGCCCCGGCAGATCCGGGCCATAGGATGTAATATCGACGCCGGTCAGCACCACTTCGCGGTACCCGGCCGCCACCAGAGCGCGCACCTGCTCGGCGATGACGCCGATCGGCACCGAGCGGGACGGGCCGCGGCCGAAGGGGATGATGCAGAAGGTGCAGCGGTGGTCGCACCCTTGTTGCACCTGCACAAAGGCCCGGGTGCGCGAGTCGAAGCCGGCGATCAAGTGGCCGGCCGTCTCTCGCACCGCCTGGATATCGGCCACGCGCACCCGCACGCCGCTGGACTCTGCCGCTTGTCCGCCGGTACCCCGTCCACCGGCCGCCGGATCGAACATCAGTGCATCCGGTGCCAGCTTCTCGGTGTTGCCCAGCACCAGGTCGACCTCGGGCATGGCGGCGTAACGCGCCGGGTCGATCTGCGCCGAGCAGCCGGTCACCACCAGGTGGGCAGACGGTCGTTCGCGCCGCGCCTTGCGGATTGCCTGGCGCGCCTGACGCTCCGCTTCGGCGGTGACGGCACATGTGTTGACCACGACAACATTCGCGGCACCGACGGCGATGGCGTTCTGTCGGATCACCTCGGACTCATAGGCATTGAGTCGGCAGCCGAGAGTCACAATGTCGACGCCCTGGGTCATGGCGGATCCGCGATCGTGCTGAGCGTCGGCGACACCATGCCGGTGAAACTGTCTGCCACCGGGCCAGTCATCCAGACGTGGTCGTCCGCGCCCCACGTGATGCTGAGGGCCCCGCCGTCGAGCAGCACCTCGACGCTGCGTTCGGTCAGGTCCCGGCGCACTGCCGCTACGACGGCGGCACAGGCCCCGCTGCCGCAGGCCTGGGTGATGCCCGCGCCCCGCTCCCAGACGCGCAGGCGGAGCCGGCTGCGGTCCAGCACCTGCACGAACTCCACATTGGTGCGTGCCGGGAACCAGCGTGACGTCTCCACCGTCGGACCAATGTCCGCCACGGCGATGGCTTCGACGTCGTCAACCAAGAACACGGCGTGCGGATTGCCCAGATTCACGGCGACCGGGTCCGGCAGACCCGGGAGGCCGAGTGGCACGGCCAGCGTGTCGGCCGCGTCTGCCAGTGGAATGGTCTGCCAACCCAGATGTGCCGGTCCCATGTCCACGGCGACGAGCCCGGTGACCGTGGCCCGAGCCGTCAGACGGCCGGCTGCCGTGTCCAGGGTGATGGTTTTCAGTCCGGTCTCCTGCATGAGCACGGACGCGACACAGCGCGTGGCGTTGCCGCAGGCTTCGGCCTGCGAACCGTCGGCGTTGTAGATGCGCAGGAAAGCGGCGGCGTCGGTTGACGCCGGTTCGATGACGATAAGCTGGTCGCAGCCCACGCCGGTACGCCGCGCCGCGACGGCACGGACCCAGGCCGGGGCAGGGGTAAACGATGTCTGCCGGGCATCCAGGATGACGAAATCGTTGCCCAGACCGTGCATTTTTCGAAACGATGTGATCATGCACGCCTATATGGCCTCGTCTGGCCCCGAGTCCACCGCGGCGACCAGGGGCTGATGGGGCATGGTCCATGGTACAATGGTATCAAGGGTCTTTTCGCTCGCGGTGCGGTCTGTCTATATGGCGATTTCAAGCCCTGACCAACAAAATCCCGGGAGCGCCCTCCACCATGTCGACGCCAAACAAATACGAAACACACTTGGACCGCAACGCGGCCAACCATGTGCCGCTGTCACCGCTCACCTTCCTACGCCGCACCGCTCAGGTCTATCCGCGTCGGACCGCCATTGTCCACGGCTCGATCAAGCGCAGTTGGGGTGAAACCTATGACCGTTGCCGTCGCCTGGCTTCGGCTCTGGCGCAGCACGGGGTCGGCCTGGGCGACACCGTGTCGGTCATGGCGCCGAACACGCCGGAAGCGTTCGAGCCGACTTTCGGTGTGCCCATGACCGGTGGCGTCCTCAACGCGCTGAACGTGCGCCTGGATGCCGACACGATCGCCTTCACTCTGGACCACGCGGAAACCAAGGTGCTGATCACCGACACCGAGTTCTCCAAGGTGATGAAACCGGCCCTGGAGAAGGCCAGCGTCAAGCCGTTGGTGATCGACGTCGACGACCCGCAGGGCAAGGGCGGCGAGCGCCTGGGCAGCCTGACCTATGAGGCGTTCCTGGCCACCGGCGACCCGCATTTCGAGTGGTCGCTGCCCGAGGACGAGTGGCAGGCGATCTCGCTCAACTACACTTCCGGCACCACGGGCAACCCAAAGGGGGTCGTCTATCACCACCGCGGCGCGTATCTGAACGCGGTCGGCAACGTCATGGTCTGGTCCATGTCGCAGCATCCGGTTTATCTGTGGACGCTGCCCATGTTCCACTGCAATGGCTGGTGTTTTCCGTGGACCATCACGGCTATGGCGGGCACGCATGTGTGCCTGCGCCAGGTGGCGGCCAAGCCGATCTACGACGCACTCGCCGACCACCACGTCACCCATTTCTGCGGTGCCCCCATCATCATGAGCATGCTGATCAACGCCACCGAGGAGGAGCGGCGCGACATTGGCAAGGGCATCAAGATGATGACGGCGGCCGCACCGCCGCCGGCCTCGGTGATTGAGCGTCTTGAGCGTCTCGGCATCGAGATCACCCACGTCTACGGTCTGACCGAGGTGTATGGCCCAGTGACCGTGTGTGCCTGGCACGAGATGTGGAACGAGTTGTCGATCGAGCAGCAGGCCTTGTTCAAGGCACGCCAGGGCGTCGCCTACCAGACACTGGAAGGCGTCATGGTCGGTAATCCAGAGACCCTCGAGCCGGTGCCGGCCAACGGCGAGGTGATGGGCGAGGTCTTCATGCGCGGCAACACCGTCATGAAGGGTTACCTCAAGAACCCCAAGGCGACCGACGAGGCGTTCCGCGGTGGCTGGTTCCACACGGGCGATTTGGGCGTGATGCATGAGAACGGTTACATCGAGCTGAAGGACCGCTCCAAGGACATCATCATTTCCGGCGGCGAGAACATCTCGACCATCGAGGTCGAAGGAGTGTTGTACCGCCACCCGGCCGTCCTGGAAGCCGCCGTGGTCGCCCGCCCGGACGAGAAATGGGGCGAAACCCCGTGCGCCTTTGTTACTCTGCGGGATGGCCAGGAGGCCACGGAACAGGAGCTGATCCAGTTCTGCCGCGACAGCCTGGCACACTACAAGTGCCCCAAGACGATCGTGTTCACGGACCTGCCCAAGACCTCCACCGGCAAGATCCAGAAATTCGTGCTGCGCGACCGGGCCAAAGACCTGAACGCATAGACGTCCCAAAGGGCTCATCGACTGGGCGCCGCCCTGCGGGGCGGCGCCCCTTTGGGAGCGAGAGGGAGGGGCTCACACCCCGATGATCCACAGCACTCTGTGTTGCGTAACGGCGATAGAAAGGAAATTTATGATCCCGATCGGAAATCGGGCCGCCAACTTTTCCGAATTATAGGAAAAAATGCAGGTCTTGTTGGTCTTTGACTGGCGTTCCATGGCCGATTCCGCGTCATCACAGCTTCGGTCGGATCAAAAGCCTATTGATCAATGTCAAGACCATCCTGTCAACGGCGACCCTCCTTCCGGCTGGACGGCCGGTTGTGGAGTGTGCGCCGCGTGCTCACCAACGAATGGTGTCGTCGTGCCGAGACTTTGATGGTGTCATACCCATGGCCGGCATTGGTCAGGATATAAAAGCCGGCCGCACTCAACTCGCCGAACGGCCCATGGCCGTTCACTTCCGTATTGCCCCAGGCAACTCCCTTCGAGAAATCGATCACCGCTTCCTCGGTCGCGAACTCGTAGCCTTCGTCGTGAAACAGGTTCACCCCACCATTCAGACGCAGGATCTGATTTTCCTTGTTGTAGGTGCCGGTCGGCGCCGCCACGGCAATCCATGCCTGGTTTTGCGTCGTGATATCCGCCTTGGGCGCGCTCAGATCGATGATGTCGTTTGCGCCGGGCGCCTGGCTGGCACGCTCGGCGGTTACCGTAAAGGGGTTGTTGCGTCGATCGACGCCGGTGAACCGGGCGCGTTCCACCGCCTGACCGGCCACCTGTTCCAGCTTCAGGCTGGAAACGCCGAGGCGGAACCCCTCGCGGACCTCGCCGGAAAGCTGCGGCCAGATCACAACCAGCGTCACCAGCACGCCGGCGATCAGCGGCAGCACGACCTTCATCGCGCCGACGAAACGCGAATAGCGCCCGCCCAGCCTTTTCAGGCGGCCCGTCCGCCGTCGGCGGTCGCCGGCATCCGGCGTTTCGGCGCCAACCCGCCCCATATCAGACGATTCCGGCCC
>JANQJV010000380.1 GCA_028281465.1 Azospirillaceae bacterium
TGAATCTGGCAAGAAAGAGACAATCTGTTGCATTTCCGAATCACTGCCGCACGTCGACCTCGGCTATCGAGTCACCTTTTCCGCCGCGGTGTACTAGCCCATGTTTTTGAACCATAGACTGTGAAACACGGAGGATGGCGATGCGACAAGCGCTCGCAATTGTCATAGTATTGGGCATTGCCTACTTTTTTCTGGGGTGGATTGCAGTTGTAATTAATTTGGTAGAAATCTACCTATATCTATTCATCGCCGGCATCGTTGGATCGGCTGCTTCAGTTGTTGGGCTACTTTCTTTTAAGAAATCTGCCTTAACAAGGTCGGATATTCAAGAGCTGGAAGTCGAAAAACTGAAATCTGTGGCACAAGTCTCGGACCAATTGAAAGAGTTGGAGCGCCAGCGCGTTGCTACCAAGGAGGAGTTGGATGGCCTTGAGGAAAAGAAAAGGCAGATGGAACTCCTCGTAAGGAAGGCTAGCCTTGCACTCTTCCTGAGAGAGAAGAAAGACCGCCTTGAGAAACAGATTACGGTCAAACTGCGTCATCCCAATGGTTGCGACCTCAAGGAAAAGACCGACAAAGAACGGAAGCTGGGCAGGGATCAGTTGATTTCCTTCACCATGTCTCCATGGATCGCATCCGTGATCCGGTGAAGTTCAAGAAGGCGGGTTCCGGACTGTTCGACGAGCAATGCAAAAACGTACCAGGAGCGTCCTGTCTGGCCATTCGGGCAGACCCAACGCCCTCGATCCTGCCCTCCGATATTGAGCGTAACTTCCGCCCTGCATCCAGATAGCATCCCATCGGAAGAATACCGGTGAACATAGAAAACATAGAGGCCACGGTCCGCATCGATCAGATCAATTCTCTCTGGCCCTCCACCCGACGTAACATCTTGGTGGTAGATCGCGCTGCCGGCACCAATCGGGGTCATTTTTCCCTTCAAGGGAAAGGACACGTCAACATCCTGGGCCGATGGCAGGAAGGCAACGATGTGGAGGTCGAGGTCGCGCGGGGTTGAACCCCACCGTAAGGTCACTGTCACCACTTCCTTCATGTATGTGGAGGCGGCAACTGGGAACGGGAACGCTGCCTCCGGTGCGATGATTGCCTTGCCAACAAATTCCGCAAAGTCCCGTTTACCTTCCTCCCTGTCCGGTCTGAAGTGAGCAATCAATGCCACTCTGTCGACAACATCGTCATCGATCAAATCAACGGCGGTGGCGGGTATTGTGCCATAGTTGACGAGGATGACTTGTGCCTGGGGGCAGCCGCGCGCGTAGTCACTGACCGCATCGGCAAAACCCTGGGCATCCCCTACCCAATACTGCTTACACTCTACGACCAGTTCACACAGTTCGGGTGACGACATCGGAGCAGGGATGGCTCTGTAGTCGGGCTGAATGGCCTTCTTTCGGCCAACACCGCGTGGCTTGTCGAGGGGGGAGCGTACTTCGCACCAAAGGTAAAGTGGAATGGGATCCCGCCGCCACGTTCCCAAATGGACTCCTTTGAACGAGAAGCTAAGCTCCCCTGACACGGGGTGAAGCACAATTCGGCTCTCGCCAAGAACGTCGGCGAGCTGGCAGCCAACCCAGACTGAGTAGATTTCGTGACGCTGTTTCCACATTGGCAGATTGAGAAACTCCTCTAACCTCCGTTCCAGGCCGTCGGATATGCCGGTTTCTACATCCACACTGTCAAAGATTGCATTGAGTTCCTCCGCGATCTCCCGACACGTCCTGTCGCGATCAATTTGAGGCGTGCTCGAAACAAATTGTGGAACGCCGCGGCAAAGCGTCACAATTCGCGAGAACCAGTAGTCGGAGTCAATCAATGCGAGCGCTCTCTTTTCCCGCCTTTCTTCCGCCCGACGTCCTCGATCAAGGCCGCTATCGTCGATATGTTCGGTAAGTCGTTCCTCAGAGTCGCCGTCACGATCATGAAGTGCGCTCCGGAGGTCGTCGCGCCGGGGGCCCTATTTGCGGCAGGCGTTCATTAGATCGCCTGCCAGACGCCAGATCTGGCCGATTTGCCGGTCGAGGTCGTCATGGTTGCAACGCGGCTGTGGCGGTAGCGTTTGCGGCCACCGGCGGAACTCTTCATATTCCAGCAGCCAATCGTCTATCCCTTCCCGGTTTTCTACGATATTCGCGTTCTGAAGAGTATGGCAAAACCTCCACACGTCCTGGGCCGACCATAGCCTTGTGCTTGAGCGTATTCGAACGCGCTTCCAAGTCTCAATCCATTCGCGGAAATGGTTGAGGTTCATCTCAGTTTCTTGATATTTAGCAAAGTTGAACCTAATCCTAAGATTAAGATCACCATATCGCGTGCCTGATCGTTCGAATGTGCCCAAGATATCTCTTATCATGAGCACAAGCGGTTGCCCAACCTTGAAGAACGATTTCAGGAAATCTTCTGGGGATACATTGTTGTCCCTAATGAAGTTCCCGATTGAATCCGGCGTCGGCGCACCAAGTTCAAAGGCCAGCTCAGCCATCAATTCGAGATCATAGGAGTTCTTGCCTCGCCAGATATCGGAAACGAGGCGCTTGTATAAATGAAAAGCACTAACGACGGCTTCAGTCCGTCTGGCTCGCTTGCGAGGGTGCATACGATTGTCCTCACAACAGGATCACTGAGCTTCGATACTTTGCCAGTCGAGCGAGCGACTGGCAAGGTGGCTGAGGTGCGGCGAAAGGGCAGTGCTTTCGCTCGGACTTGTTGAGGTTGGGCAAGCGCGCCAACTGGATCATGCTGGCGGACGACCCGGCCGAGATGCCCCCGGAAGGCAAGATCGCCGGCGGCAATGAATGCCGCACCTGCACTTTCAAGAGCCGCTGTGCCGACATCGCCGTGGCCGGCATCCCGCGCGACACCGTGCCGGTCGGCGCCAACGCCATGTCGGCTCTCAAGGACTTGGTGCAGCAGCACGAAGCCGCTGACGCCGAAGCTGACACCGCCAGACGGCACCGTGAAGAGGTGCGCGAACAGATCCGCAGCCTTCTGCGCGACCTCGGCACCCGCAAGGTCCAGGGCGACAGCTTTTCCGTTTCCTGGTTCCCGGTCAAGGGCCGCCGATCCCTCGACCGCAAGGCCGCCGAAGCCGCCGGCCTCGACCTCACCCCGTTCGACCGCGAAGGCGACCCGTCCGAACGGCTGAGCATCACCCTGACCTGAAGCGAAAGGAGCTAAAGACCCATGACCAGTACCGCCATCACCGCCACGACGTCGGCCGGCACCCCGGCTGTGCCCGCGGGCTATGACCCTTATTCCGCCTACGGCGAACAGGCCACGGCGAACCGGGTCACCATCACCTTCAAGAACGGCGAATACCTCTTCGGCCCGGACCAGGAGGAGATTCCGGAAGGCAGCCGCTTCCTTGTCCAGATTCGGGGGCCCACAAGCCGGGGCTCCGCATCGGGTGGAAGCGCTGGGCCGGCAAGAGGGTCTCTGACGAGCGGATGGGCCTGTTGGCCGAGGGGTTCCGGCCGGCCGCCCGCCACGAGCTGGGCGACCTCGACCAGAGCCTGTGGGAGCTGGACGACAAACGCCAGCCGCGGGACCCGTGGCAGTTGACCAACGAGCTCACCCTGCGCGGGCTGGAGACCGGCGATGAGTTCGTGTTCTCCACCTCCGGCAAGGGCGGGATCGGCGCCATCGGCGAGCTGTGCAAGGTCTATGGCAACATCTACCGCCAGAAACCGGGCCTGGCGCCGGTGATCGAGCTGCGCAACGATCACTACAACCATAAGGTCTACGGCAAGACCTACTTCCCGGTGCTGAAGCTGGTGGACTGGGTGCCCGAGCCGGACGCGGGTGAGCCGGCGGCCATGGCCCCGACCGGCACCCCGCCGGCCCAGTCCGCGGCGGCGGCACCCACCCGGGCCCCGGAACCCGAGAAACCGAAGCGCACCCGCTTCTGATCGTTCGCGAGATGCGGACGGTCGCCCCTTCCGAACGTCCGCATCCCGACCGCTCCCATCACCGGCAGGAGATCGATCATGACCAGTATACCTATCGCGACCGTGGCCGGTGACGGCGAGCCGCGTGTCCGGGATGCCGATCTGGCCGAGCGGCTTGGTTACGCCAATGTCAAGAACTTTCGTAGCCTGATCAGGGCAAACGAGAAATATCTTAGGAAAATCAATCAACTGCGCGAAAGGCGCGATCGTTGTCCGGGTGGCGCGCGGGCGTTCCCGGATGCAAATCTTCAGCTTGGTCTGCTGTTCGCCGACGAAGGCCTGGGGCCTGGTACCCGGAAAGGTGCCGGGGAGGCGCGTCATGCCTGACGGGATCTCCCTCATCCGCAGCCTGTCCGATCAGCAGCACCAAGCCGTTCGCGCGGTGCGGGCCTGGTTGCACGGCGGCGCCGGCCGGCTGCCGTTCTTCTACCTTGCAGGCTATGCCGGTTCTGGCAAGACCACGATCATTCCGGACGCGATCGATGCCTGTGGTCTTGATGCGGCCCAGGTTGCCTTCTGCGCCCCCACCGGCAAAGCCGCGCTGGTGATGCAACGCAAGTTGCGGGCGGCCGGGGTCGACGCTGAGGTCCGGACCGTCCACCGCACCATCTACACCCCGCCCGAGGTTCGGGAAAAAGGTTGGACCGACGATCTGACCTTCCGCCTCGATCCGGAAGCTTGGGTCGGGACCACCGGCTGCCGGCTGATCGTGGTCGACGAGGCTTCGATGATCGGGGAGCGGGTCGGCACCGACCTGATGTCGTTCGGCAGGCCGGTGCTGGCCATCGGCGACCCCGGCCAGCTGCCACCGGTCGAGGTCGCGGGGTATTTCACGGCCGGCGAACCCGACTTCTTCCTCTCGGAGATTCACCGCCAGGCACGCGACAACCCGATCATCGCGCTGGCCACCGATGTCCGCCTCGGCCACGGTCTTCGTCACAGTCGTCTTGGTGACCGGGTCCAGATCGCCGCTCCCGGCACCGTCGATGTCCCGACGCGGGTCGACGACATGCCCCAGGTTATCTGCGGCACCCATCGCCGGCGCTGGTCGCTGACCGCTCTCATCCGCGAGACCCTCGGGTTCACAGCCAAATTCCCCGAACCGGGAGAGCGGCTCATCTGCTGCAAGAACAGCCGGTATCTGCCCGAGCTTGTCAACGGTGTCGGGGCCGTCGCCGCCGGGCGGGTGGACCTTGCCGCCGATGATCGCTACGCCGCCATCCTCTACGCATTGGACGAAGACGGCCAGCCTCTGGCGCGAGACACCCACGGCGCCCCAGCCCCCATCCGCTGCTATCGCGGCCTGTTCGACGAGCACGACCTCCGTGCACGCGGTGCCGTCCACGGCGAACGCCAGATCGCCAAGTACAAGTGGCGTGAGCTGGAACACTTCGACTGGGGCTGGGTGATCACTTGCCATAAGAGCCAGGGGTCCGCCTGGGACGACGTCCTGGTCTGGGACGAAAGCCACGTCTTTCGCGACGATTGGAAACGCTGGCTCTACACGGCAATCACCCGCGCGGCCGAGCGTCTGACCATCATCACCCGGTAGAACGGCCATGCGCGACCACGACTATACGATTTCCTCGGAGTTCCTTGCCGAATTCTTCGGCAGCACCACCGAGCACGCGGTCGAGTTGCGCTCGCTGCCCAACGACCGGGGTGCGATGCCGGCCAAGCCGCTGTTCGGCCGCGACCTCCCCTTGGTCGAGGCGCATTGCCGGCGCTGGGATGGGCCCGGCCGGGCGATGTACTTCGGGGTCTGCACCCGGATCACCGGGGCACCGACGGGCACCCGCACCGATCTGGCCGAATGCCCGGCGATGTGGGCGGAGGTGGACACTCGAAAGCTGGAGTTGGACAAAGATGCCGTTCGCCAGGCGGCGATGACCTCGCCCCATGCTCCCTGTCTTGTTCTGGATAGCGGCGGCGGGCTGCACTTCTATTGGCTGCTGACCGAAGCCATCGACGTCCGCCAGGACGGTCCCGACGCCGCCGAAACCGAAGACGCCATCGTCGCGGTGCTGAAGCAGTTGGCCGGTATCATCGCCGGGGACGCCGCGGTGTGCGACCTCGCGCGCATCGTGCGCCTGCCCGGCACCCACAACACCAAACCCGAGGTGATGGCCGACAACGGGGGCGCTCCGGTCCCGGTCACCCTCCTGGTCGCCCACTGGACCCGCCGCCACGAATTTTCCGATCTCGTCGACTGGCTCGATTGGCAGCGGCCGGTGGTCACAATCCCCGGTGCGGCGGACAGCGGGCGGACGGCGGTGGAGGACAATCCCT
Organism: Azospirillaceae bacterium; assembly: GCA_028281465.1. Classification (GTDB taxonomy): domain Bacteria; phylum Pseudomonadota; class Alphaproteobacteria; order Azospirillales; family Azospirillaceae; genus JANQJV01. The sequence goes on from JANQJV010000380.1 coordinate 6,255, forward strand.
ACCTGGCCGCCGCCAAGCAGCTGCGGTTCACGCCGCCGCTCGATGTCGAGAAGGCGCTGGCGGCCATGACCTACCTCGGCACCGGCGACACCGGCATTCACCAGACCCAGCTCCGTGTTTCCGCGTCCCTGGTGGCCCAAGGGATCCCGGACGAGGAGATCGTGACCCTGCTGATGGCCAACACCCTGCGCGCCGCCGGTCCGCACGGCCGGACCTGGAACTGGCGCCGCGAAGAACGCACCCTCCGGACCATGATCGCCACCGCGCGCACCAAGTTCGTCAAGGCGACGGCCACACCCGCCCAGCCGCTGGCGGCGGCACCGGAGGTGGTGGCGGAGCGGACCGAAGCCCAGGTCATCAACCTCGGCACCGAGCGACGGAAACGGGAGCGCAAACCGGCTGCCGACAAGGACACCAAGGCGGAGCTGATCAAGTCGCTCGGCGAGATGGTGATCCGTCAATGGCAGGCTCAGCGCGGCCCGCTGCTGATCTCCGATAACGCCCTGTGGACCTATCAAGCCGGCGTCTGGTCGCGGATCGAGGACCATCTCGAACTCCTGCTGCGCGGGCAAATCCAGGCGGCCGTCGATGCCTCGGGCAAGGCGCCGACCACCGGTCTGCTCAACGCCGTGTTGCGCTACATCGGCGAACATTGGCGCCTGATGCGCGACGCCGTCCCGTGGGATCAGCATGGCCTGGTCGTCGCCCGCAACGGCGCCATCGATCCGATCACCCGGCAGGTCCAGCCCCACACGCCAGAGCACCATGCAACCTGGGCCGTGTCTTATGTCATCGATCCGGACTCCGTCTGCCCCCGTTTCCTGCAATTCCTTGCCGACATCACCGTCGACCATCCGACCGCCGACCGGGCCGGCCTGATCGGCACCATCCAGGAATGGTTCGGCGCCGCGCTCGTCCTCTGGAAGTCGCGCGAAATCTCCAAGGGCCTGTTCGTCATCGGCGAAAGCCGCAGCGGCAAGACCCAGTTGGCCGAGATCGCCCGGGCGCTGGTCGGCGGCCGCACCTGCGGCATGCGCGCCCGGCAACTCGAGGAGCATTTCGGGATGCAGCCGCTGGTCGACGCCCGCGCCTGGATCGCCGACGACGCCGTTTCCACCGGCGATACCCTCGATGCCGAACGCTACAAGGTGATCGTCACTGCCGAACACATCTCGGTGCCGCGCAAGCACAAGCCGGATTGGGAAGGCCGCCTCGGTATCCCGGTCCTGTTCACCGCCAACCACTTGCCGCGGGTCAAGGACAATTCCGAGGCCGTCTACAACCGGACCCTGATTCTCCGCCTGCTGCGCGTCTTCCCCGAGACCATGGGCGGCCAAGAACCGGTCTCGGCGCCGATTATCCGGGACGAGCTACCAGGGGTGCTCAACTGGGCGTTGGAGGGTCTCGATCGCTTGTTGAAACGCGGCCGGTTCGCCCCGCCCGCCTGCATGCTCGAAGAGACACGGCAGTTCCAGGCCACCAACAACCCGATCGGCGAATGGTTGAGGGAGTGCGTCGAGCGGCAGGACTTCACGATGGTCGACCGGCGCGACGTGATCGCCTCATGCAACGGCTGGTTGGTACAGGAGTACGGAGACTGTCGTCCCATTGGCGGTCGCGCCATCATCCCGGCGCTCCGGCTCGGCACCCCATCCGCTGGCGACCATAAGAGCGATGGGCGCCGTTTCGTCACCGGTCTGCGCCTCAATGACCAGGGATTGACGGCTCTCGATACCTACCAGAAGCAAAACCCGAACCGCCTGGTCGGGTCCGGCGAGACTTTGTCCCAAGTGAACCGGGTCAATCCCAAAGCGGAGCGTCCGGCCGGCCGCCAGCCGCGTTTTTGATAGGAGTATCAATAGGATGGTTGCCGTCATCCCGATATCCGGAACTGCCCTGGCTAGATCGTTGGAGCCACCCAAAATGCACTCCCTTGGAAATCAAAGTGCCCTGGTGGCCCCCAAAAACAGGGCACATCGGGACAGTGAAATGGAAGATAATTTTTGGCGCGAAAGTCGAAGTGCCATTGTGCCCGTCTCACTGCCCTGCCGGCAACCCACTGATGAAGCTGGGCTAATATCTTCTCTAGGGCACCAGGGCACTTACTATATATGTTACATAAAACATACACACACAGGCACATGTGTACATGTATATAGGAAAAGAAATAGGGGCGGTGTTCGAACTGCCCGGCATCTCCCTTGGGGGCAGTCGTGAGCCGGGTCGCGCGCACCGTCCGGCCGGTGGATGTTCCGGTCGTGATGCAGCGGGTGTCGGACGCCGCTTTGCCGTTCGAAAGCCGCTGGTCGCTGCGGTCGCTCCGGCGCGTCGATCGCGATCTCCACGACCGGCTGCTGGAGCAGCAGAGCCTCTACCACGAAGCCTTAATCACGGGTGACGCCACCGAGGTGGAGGAGCAATCCGCGGCAATGTGCCGGGGCTGGACCGCGGTCACCCGCGTGATGGAGGCCGTCGGGGCCGAAGACGACGCGTATCTCCTTGGCCACGACCCCAAGACCGGAACCACGGTTGCCATCGGTGAAAACCGCCACTGCATCGACCGCGTCCGCGACGTTCACGGCGAACGGGTGGTGTGGCTGACGCCGGACGAGATCGCCACCCTGTTCGCCGGGATCGAGGGCTTCAAGACCATCGCCGCGGTCAAGCAACACTTCCCCGGTGCCGAAATCATTGACTTGCATCCAAACGAACCGGCCAAGGCCGACCGGTAGACGGTGGCCGTCCACCGACCAGACGAGCAAAAGATCAGAAGACCAGAATATCAGACGACCAAAGGACCAGAGGACCAGAAGCATCCACTGCAACCCCCGGAACGGGAGATGGATGATGGTTACTCCGTGCTTTGACCTCGGTGTTGATATCGAACATTCGGCTGACCGGGACGTGGTTCTCCATCCAATGGACGCCATGGCGCTCGATCTCTTGTCGCCAAGGTTGCCGCGTCCGGCCGGAGCCGGCCCTGCCGTGCTCGCGCTTGACCTCGGCACCCTGACCGGGTGGGCGCTCCAGGACGCCGACGGCGCCATCGTGTCCGGAACGGAAGTATTCCGCCACGACCGCTGGCAAGGCGGTGGCATGCGCTTCCTGCGGTTCAAGACCTGGCTAACCAACACAAAAGCCGCGGTCGGCACGTTCGACTCGGTGGTTTTCGAGGAAGCCAGAGCCCACGCTGGTACTGACGCCGCGCACGTCTTCGGCGGTTTCCTCGCCATCCTCACCGCCTGGTGCGAGCACCACGGCATCGCCTACGAGGGCGTGCCCGTCGGAACCATCAAGCGCTTCGTCGCCGGTAAAGGCAACGCGTCCAAGGCCGAAGTCATTGCCGCGGTGACGGCCAAGGGCTTCCACCCCACGGACGACAACGAGGCCGACGCCTTAGCACTCCTGCTGTGGGCACTGGCGCATCGGTTTGGCGGAGGCGCGGCATGAACCGCGCCCGCCTGCCCAATCGCCTGCAGAACGAGACGGCCACCCTCACGTTCGCCGGCACCGTGTACCGGGTCACGGTCGGGTTCAATCCGGATGGCCGTCCCGGTGAGGTGTTCGCCGATGGCGCCAAGCCCGGCTCGATGATGGACGCCCTGCTGGCGGACGCGTCGGTCACGGTCTCCCTGCTGCTCCAGCACGGCGTCGAGCCAGCGGCGCTGGCTCACAGCATGGGCCGGCTCGGGGACGGGACGTCGCCGGCGTCGATCCTGGGCGCGCTCGCCGACCTGCTGGCAGGCATGACTGCGGCGACTCATGGCGAGTCCGCAGAGTGGCCGTCGCCGGGAGCCGCCACTCCCCCACCGGTCCAGCCCGTTCGACGAACCCCTGACTCTCCCGCGAGGCTGCACGAGGCATCCCCAGAGGCACCTCACCCTCAGGAGGCCACCCAATGAGCGTTTCCTCCTACCTCGGGCGCCATCAGCCCCGCACCCCGACCACGCCTGACGAAATGGAGGCGATGCGCCGCGCCGCCTGGCTGAAGCAGGGGATCATCGTGCTCGACCCCACGACCATCACGGACGATTGGACCCGGCGGGCCGTGATCAACGAAGCCAACCGGCGGTACGGCAAGCGCAGGGAGAGCCGGGATGGCTGAGCCGCACTGGACCCCCAAGCTGGTTGAGGTCACCCTCGCCGAAGCCGCCGACACCCTCCGCCGCCTGCCGGAGCAGCGAGTGCGTGGGTATTTCAACACCTGGCCAGATATCCTCCGGGATGGCTGGGAAGCGTACGGCTGGTCGGAAGCCCGGACCCGTCCGGGACCGCCGCCCGCTCGCGCCATCGATGAGATGGATCGAACCTTGCTCTGGCTCCGTTGGCTCGAACCGGCGGACCAGAAGCTCGTCTGGGCCCGGGCCAGCGGTCGGCCTTGGAAGGCGATCGCGATTGAGCATGGCATCGACAGGACGACAGGGTGGCGGCGCTGGACCTACGCCTTGGTGACGATCGCCGCGCGGCTGAATTCCAAGGCGCCGCCACCCAATGACAAAACTACGCAGGCGAAATCCAAAGAGACGCCAGCGAGATACAATGATGTTGCTGCAACACTTTTGTATGCAACACTTTCGGGGTCGATGTGGTAGATTTTGGTCAGCCTCGGAGAAGCGCGCCCGAGAGCACCAACCCTTCGAACGGCGCCACCCGCGGCACCCCCGATATTCGGATCGACGCGATGACCGACGCTCTCCCGACCGGCGAGACGGCGCTGTGGCGTGCCGTCGTCGTGCAGCCATTCCAGGACGCCACGTACGGCCTGCACGGAGCCGGACGTAGGCGTCGGGGTCGCTGCCGCGCGGGCCGGGACGCCCGGGTCAATGCCGGCATGGCCAGGACTTGGCTCTTGCGCGACAGCGCCGACTTCCGGCGCGTCTGCGCGCTGGCCGGCCTGGAACCCGATGCGGTGCGGCGATCCGCCAAGGTTGCGATTGAGCGATCAGATGAACACCAGAACGGGCATAAAACCAGAGAAGAAGACAGGAAGAACAAATCAAGCTTGGATCAGAGATAGAAGTCAACGGACAATATGACCAGACCACTTGGAATAACAAACGATGTAATCGTCATGAACGCGGGTCCTTCCTGAAGGAAAACAACTATGCGTGTACTCAGCCCGGCGTTCGCCTAGTGACGGGAAAAAATCACCCCGTTTCGTTTCGCATTCCGCTCCACCCCTGAAAAACCAAGGACTTGCGGCCTCGGCACCCAGCCCTTTGGCGAAATGGCCAGGGGGGAGGCATTTCGCTTCCGGCCTCCGCCGGCCGGAGACCCCCGTTTCGCTTTGCCCGCGATGGATGGCCCATGCAGATCATCGAGATGCCGATCGATCGACTGATCCCCTATGCCCGCAATCCGCGTCAGAACGGGGAGGCGGTGGGCAAAGTGGCGGCGTCGATCGCCGCCTACGGCTGGCGTCAGCCAATCGTGGTCGATGAGCACATGATGGTGATCGCCGGCCATACCAGGCTAGTGGTGGCGCGCCGGCTTGGCCTGACCACGGTGCCGGTCCACGTGGCAACGGACCTGACGCCGGCCCAGGTGCGGGCTTACCGGCTGATGGACAACCGCAGCCATCAAAATGCGACCTGGAACGATGAGCTGCTGGCCTTGGAGCTGAAGGACCTGCAGATTGCCGAGACGGATCTTGTACTGACCGGCTTCGACACCGACGAGATCGAGCGGCTTTTGGCCGACCTCGACGATGCGGAGGACACGAACCAAGCCGGCGACGGGCCTGATCCCGATGAGACGCCGGCGCCGCCTCCGGTCCCGGTGACGCAGCCCGGAGACCTCTGGCATCTCGGTGACCATCGCCTGCTGTGCGGCGATAGTACCGATCCGGCGGCGGTGACGCGGGTGATGGATGGGGGGAGCGCGGCGCTCTGCTTCACCAGCCCGCCCTATGCCCAGCAGCGCGCCTATACCACGGGCGGCGTTGGTGATTGGGACGCCCTGATGCGCGGCGTGTTCGCGGCCGTACCGATGGCGCCGAACGGGCAGGTGCTGGTCAATCTCGGGCTGGTGCATCGGGACGGCGAGTGGCTGCCCTATTGGCAGGCTTGGCTCGATTGGATGCGGGATCAAGGGTGGCGCCGGTTCGCCCTCTACACCTGGGATCAGGGCCCTGGTCTGCCGGGGGATTGGGGCGGCCGGCTGGCGCCGTCCTTCGAACTGGTCTTCCACTTCAACCGCCAGGGCCGCAAGCCCAACAAGATCGTGCCCTGCAAGTACGCCGGCCAGGACACCCATCTGCGGTCCGATGGTCATTCCACCGCCCTGCGCGCAGCGGATGGCAAGGTTGGCGCCTGGACCCACGCCGGGCAGCCGACCCAGTCCCACCGCATCCCCGACAGCGTGATCCGCATCGGTCGCCACAAGGCTCGCGGCATCGAGGTCGAACACCCCGCGGTGTTTCCAGTGGCCCTCCCGGAACTCCTGATCGAGGCGTTCACCGATTCGGGCGAGCTGGTCTACGAACCGTTTTCCGGCTCCGGCACCACCCTGATCGCCGGTGAGCGCACCGGCCGGCGGGTACGCGCCATCGACCTAGCGCCGGCCTATGTGGACGTGGCAGTGCGCCGCTGGAACCAGCAGGCCCCGGACCAGCCCGCGCGGCTGGAGGGCGGGGCGAGCTTCCCGGAAACCGCCGCCGCCCGCGGCGTCGCCGTGCCGACGGAGGACTGATCCCCATGGTTCACAACCTCCAGATCGAACGCTGGCCGCTCGACCGGCTGTTGCCTTATGCCGCCAATGCACGCACCCACTCGGACGCGCAGGTGGCGGAAATCGCCGGCTCGATCCGAGAGTACGGGTTCAACAACCCGGTGCTGGTCGATGACCACGGCATCCTGATCGCCGGCCATGGCCGGTTGCTGGCGGCGCGGCGGCTCGGGTTGACCGAGGTGCCGGTGATCCGGCTCGGCCATCTCACCGAGACGCAGGCGCGCGCCTTCCGCATCGCCGACAACCGCATCGCCCTGAACGCCGGCTGGGACGACGAGCTGCTGTCGGCCGAGCTGGCGCGGCTGGTCGAGGACGGCACGACGCTGGATGGTCTGGGCTTCGACACCACCGAGCTGAACCGCCTGCTGGCGCTCGAAGCGCCAGCTTCGGGCCTGACCGACGAGGACGCCGCCCCGGAACCGCCGGCCACCCCGGTCACCCGGCCGGGCGATCTGTGGCGGCTTGGCGACCATCGCCTTCTGTGCGGCGATGCGACGGTCGCCACCGACGTGGAGCGACTGTTGGAGGGCAGCCGGCCGCATTTGTTAATCACTGATCCGCCTTATGGCGTGGCATATGACCCGGCCTGGCGCAATGCCGTCCGCACGCCGTCGGATCGGACCGGCAAGGTGGCCAACGACGACCGGGCCGATTGGCGCGAGGCCTGGTCCCTGTTCCCGGGCGACGTCGCCTATGTTTGGCATGCCGCGATCCATGCCACCACGGTGGCGGAAAGCTTGATCGCCTGCGGGTTCGAGATCCGGGCCCAGATCATCTGGTCGAAGACCCGCTTTGCCCTGGGGCGCGGCGACTACCATTGGCAGCATGAGCCGCTACTATACCTTGTACGGCGCGGAGCCAAGAGCCACTGGCAAGGGGCCCGCGACCAGTCGACCCTGTGGTCGATCGCGCCGGCCGGCGGCGAGGATGCCGCCACCAACCACGGCACCCAGAAGCCGGTCGAAGTGATGCGCCGCCCGATGGTCAACAACAGCGCCCGGGGTGAGGCGGTGTACGATCCGTTCTGCGGGTCCGGCACCACCCTGATCGCGGCGGAAACCACCGGCCGGGTGGGCTTCGCCTTGGAGATCGATCCGGCCTACTGCGATGTGATCGTCCAGCGTTGGGAAGCGTTCACCGGCCGGCAGGTGTTGCTCGACGGGTCGGCGGCCGGCTTCGCGGCCATGGCGCGGGATCGGGGGACCGTGGACATAGTTTCGAAAGACAGCAAGCATGGCCGGTAAGTCAGACATCGAATGGACCGACGCCACCTGGAACCCTGTTGCGGGATGCACCATGGTGTCGCCGGGCTGCACCAACTGCTACGCCATGCGGATGGCCGCCCGCCTGGAGGCAATGGGCCAGCGCAAATACCAGGGCACGACGCGTAAGAGCGGGGGCCGATCGGTCTGGACCGGCGTGGTTGGTCTCGATGAGAAAGCGCTGGGCGTCCCGGCCACCTGGACCGCGCCGAAGCGCATCTTCGTCAATTCCATGTCCGACCTGTTCCAAGAGGCGGTCCCGGTCCGGTTCATCCATCTGGTTTGGGAAGCCATGGCACAGGCGCCCTGGCATACGTTCCAGATTTTGACCAAACGCCCGGATCGCATGGCTGACATCCTGAGCAGTCCCGGTTTCCGGCTCCTGCCGCATGTCTGGCTGGGAACCTCGGTCGAGAACGTGGACCACCTTGAGCGGCTTGACCAGCTTCGCCGGACGCCGGCTGCGGTCCGCTTCCTTTCCTTCGAACCCTTGATCGGACCGGTCGGTAATGTTGACCTGACGGATGTCGATTGGGCGATCGTGGGCGGCGAGTCCGGACCAGCGGCTCGAACTATGCAGACGGCCTGGGTTGATGGGATCAAGGCAGCCTGCGAGGAACAAAGCGTTGCTTTTTTCTTCAAACAGTGGGGCGGCCGGAACAAGAAGATTGCCGGCCGTCAGCTCCATGGCCGAACTTGGGACCAGTTTCCCGCTCCGGCCGAGTTGCGTCGTGCTGAGGAAGCCCAATTGCCGCTCCTCGGAGTTTGACGCGCGGTTGGAGCGGGTGAGCCTTGAAGCGCAATCGCCTGCCGGGGAAACCCCCGGCAGGCGGAAGCTGATGTCGGTCTCAGTCCGGGCGGCGTTTGTGGTAGACGTTGACCAGCCGCTGGATAGTGTCATCGATCGTTTCGCCGGGAAAGGTGGCTTGTTGCAGCCACTCCAGGACATCGTTGTCGACCGGTACCAACCAGGACCCGTCATTCAATTGCCTGCCCTGCGGCTTGAACGCGAACTCCGCGGCGTTGGCCAAGGCGCGGAAGCTGACGTCGCTGATCCGGATGGTCTTCATGGGCCGCCTCCTTAGCCTTCGATCCGGTACCGGCGCTCGATCGTGCCGTCGGGCTTCTCGGAGACCACGTTGAGGCCGAGCTTCTTCTTCAGCGTTCCGGCAAGGGCGCCCCGGCAGGTGTGTTGCGCCCACCCGGTGGCCTCCACCATCTGGGCGATGGTGGCGCCTTCGGGCCGGCGGAGCATCGCGATCACCAGCTCCTGCTTAGTGCCGTTCCGCGGCGCCTTGGGTTCGCTGGTCCGCCGCGGTGCCGGCCGGTAGTCGAGGATGCCGGAGAGGGAAGCGATCGCGTTCTGGGCGCGGCGGATGTCGCCGGCCCTGATGATCGTGTCGTTGATGCCGGTCACGATGGTGCCGTCGTCTTTGCCTTCCAGGTGTCGGATGTCGAGCGTCGCGAAGGGAATCAGGGCTTCGATCGCGGCGACGATCGCCTCCCGATCGGTGCCGCGGCGGGTTGGCGCCTTGGGCGCGACAGGCGCTGTGTCGTTGGCCTCGGCCGGTGCGGACGGGGTGTCGTCGCCGTCAGGTTCCGGCGCGCCCGTGAGCGCCGTGTCGGCCGCGGCGGCGGCCTCGGCGTCCCGGCCTTCTTCGGGCGCTGGGATGTCGTCGCCCTCGGTTGGCTCGACCCAGACCAGGAGCTCGTGATCGAACACCATGCCGGGCTCGGGCGGGTCTTCGGTGCCGGGGATGTCGCTCTCGCCGTAGCCATCGGCCTCGACGGTGCCGTAATCGTCCGGGTGGACGGTATCGGCCGATGCTTCGGCTATGTGGCCGGGCACCTCGTCGGCCGGGTCTTCACTCAACGGAAGGCCGGTGGCGGGGTTGAACCCGGCAAGGGGATCGGGCGAAGTCTCCTCGGCGGGCATCGCCCGGCCGACCGCGGCGCGGCCGGCATCGGTGATCGTGAAGGCGTTGTGATAGGCGTCCGGGTCCGCGGTGCGGCGCTCGGCCCAGCCGCGGTTGGCCAGGGCTTGCAGCACCTTCTGGAAGGCGCCACCGCGAACGGTGTCGGTGGCCGGATCACACCGTCGGCATCGTCCGCCGCGGCGGTCAGGATGCTGCGTTGGGTTTCGGTAGGGTTGGTGGTCATCGGTGCCTCCTTGGTTGGCGCCCGACACATCGCGCTGTTGGCGGACCCCATCGAATGCAGACCCCCGCATCCGCCGGATGCGCTGTCAGCATCCCGGCCAAACCGCTGGACGAAGAGACAATTCCAACCTGCCAACGCCGGCCCGCGGGTGGGATGACCGGTTCCGCTTCGGGAGGGATACCCGATGGCCGCTGGCGGCCGGCCTTTGGCCGTGGTCCATTGGTTTGCAGTGGGCCGGCTGCTCGATCTTTCCGAACGGCGGGTCCAGCAGCGGGAGGCGAAGGGGGTGATCCCCAAGGCCAAGCGCGGCGCCACCAATCTTGTGGGTGCGGTTCGCGGCACTGTCCGCACCCTGCACGACCTGGTTCCGAAAGCGAGAGGCGCGGGGCGTCGGACCTGCCGACCGAACGCACTCGCTTGGGTCTTGGCCAAGCCCGGTTTGGCCGATATGGACACAAAGCCTCGACGGGGCGGTGCGGGAAACTGCGGCAGTATTCACCCCGCCTTCTCCGCCAACCACATCTTGATCAGCGACTGATACGGCACATCGCGCTTGTTCGCCTCGATCTTGATCCGCTCCAGCAGGGCGACCGGCAGACGCAACGAGATTGCCGTGGTGCTCGGCTTCAAGTTCGGAAATCGGGCGCGGCTGGCTTTGGTCCAATCCACATGGTCGGCGCTGTCGTGCGCCTCCCACCAGGCGCGCTCGTCCGCCTCCGAGGCGAAGAACGGCACCGGGTCAGGTTTCCTGGGCATAACGTTCGCGCTCCCTCCGGCTCATGGGGCGGGCGGAAATAACCCGGACCAGGGTCTCGTCCGCCCGCAGGGTGAAGGTCACGTGCAACAGGCGGCCCTCGCCGGTGCTTCCAAGGGCATGATATCGAGCCTCGCTCTGGCTGTGTCCCGTGTCCGCGGCAACGACCAGCGGCTCGTTGAGGAACACTTGCTCCGCCTCGGATTGACCGACGTCATGCTTGTCCACGCTCTTGCGCGCGTTGCCCGCATCCCAGTCGAAGCCGGTGATCCGCCCGAAGTCCAGCATGGACTGTATATTGTCACCATATACGCTGCGTGTCATCAGGGGTTCAAGGGGTGATGCCGACCGAACGTGACGCCGAGACCTGGTCAAAGGACCGCTTCTCGCCGATGGCACGGGACACCCCCTGTCTCGCTGGGCGTATCTCCGATCCGAAGTCGCGCGACGGCTCGAACAAGATTTTGCACAAACGGTTCACCGGGGGCCATCTGACCATCGTCGGCGCCAACGCCCCGTCCGGGCTGGCCAGCCGGCCGATCCGCATCCTGCTGTGCGACGAGGTCGACCGCTACCCACCCAGTGCCGGGGCCGAAGGCGATCCGGTCAAGCTGGCACGCAAGCGCACCGTCACCTTCTGGAACCGCAAGATCGTCCTGGTGTCGACGCCGACCCTGAAGGGGGCGAGCCGGATCGAGACGGCGTTCGAGGAAAGCGACCGCCGCCGGTATTGGGTGCCGTGCCCGGTGTGCGGTCACTTCCAGGTGCTGGTCTGGGGACGGGTCCGGTGGGACAGCAATCCGGAGCCGAAGCCGGACAGTGCCCGCTATGAGTGCATCCAGTGCAACGCCCGGTGGTCCGACGCCCGGCGCTGGCAGGCCATCGCCAAGGGGGAATGGCGGGCCGAAGCGCCGTTTGCCGGCATCGCCGGCTTTCACCTCAACGAACTCACTTCCCCCTGGGTTCGGCTGGCCGACATGGTAAGGGCGTTCCTGTCGGCCAAGGCCGCCGGCGACGAGGCGATGAAAACCTTCGTCAATACCTCGCTCGGCGAGACCTGGCAGGAAAGCGGCGAGGCTCCGGATTGGCAGCGGCTCTACGAGCGGCGCGGCGGCACCCGTTTCGGCACCGTGCCGGCCGGCGCCCTGTTCCTGACCGCCGGGGCGGATGTCCAGAAGGATCGGATCGAGGTTTCGGTGTGGGCGTGGGGGCGCAGCCTGACCAGTTGGCTGGTCGAGCACGCCGTGATCGAGGGCGGCCCCGAGCGGCCCGAGAGCTGGGCGGCGCTCTCCACCTTTCTCGGCCGTACTTGGCCCCATGCCGGGGGCACCCGGCTCGGCCTGCTACGGCTGGCGATCGACACCGGCTACGAGGCGCCGGCCGTCTATGCCTGGGCGCGGTCGGTGGGCTTCGCGCAGGTGGCGCCGGTCAAGGGCGTGGAGGGGTTCAACCGCGCCGCCCCGGTTGCCGGCCCCTCCTACGTCGACGTCACGGAACACGGCCGCAGGATCCGCCGCGGGGCCCGGCTGTGGACGGTGGCGGTGGCCCCAAACTCAAAAAAATGGGCCAAGAGCGAGACCTACCGCTTCCTGCGCCTGGCCCGTCCGACCGACGAGGAGACCGCTGCCGGCCTGGCGGTGCCGGCGGGCAGCATCCACCTGCCGCAGGGCGTCGAGGCGGAATGGGTCAAGCAGCTGGTCGCCGAGCAGTTGGTGACGGTCAAGACCAAACGCGGCTTCACCCGGCTGGAATGGCAGAAGCTGCGGGAGCGGAACGAAGCGCTGGACTGTCGCGTCTACGCCCGCGCCGCCGCCTGGATCGCCGGGGTGGATCGCTGGAGCGAGGCCAAGTGGCGCGATCTGGAACAACAGCTTGGCCATGCCGCCGTCACCGAGCCGGTTGCTGAACCGGGCCCGACCACCGCGGCGCATGAAGCCGCTCCGGGGGAGAAGCGCCAGCCCGGCTGGCTGGGCGGACGCCGGAGCGGCTGGCTCACGTAGACCGAACACCAAGGACGGAATTCAAACCAAGGGCGGCTCCAGGCGGGCCACCCTTGGCATTTGTGCGGCCGGAAACAGGGAACGACCTCATGCAGAACCTGGTCTCGATCGACTTTCACGGTGCCACCTTGATCGCCCGGCACGGCAACACGCCGGCCACCACCCTGGTGGCGATGAAGCCGGTGGTCGAGGGGATGCATCTCAATTGGGACACGCAGCGAAGGAAAATCGTTGAACATCCAATACTTGGGACCTGCGCGGTCAATTTGACCGTTCAGCTTCCTGGCGATATTCAGCACCGTGAGGTGGTGTTCCTCCCGCTGAACCGCCTGAACTTCTGGCTCGCCACCATCCAGCCGAACAAGGTGCCGGCCCCGGAGACGCGCGCCCGGATCATCCGGTACCAGGAAGAATGCGCCGACGTCCTGTTCGCCCACTTCTTCGGCCAGGCCACCGGCATTGCCGTGGACATCCAAGACCTGGCGGCGGCCGTGGCCGGTCTTCGCCAGGAGGTCGCCGAACTCCGCACCGCCTATGATCCGCGGATCGCCGTCCTGGACTTCATCTCGGTCCGCGAACTCCTGGACCAGGCGAAGGCGCTCCCGAAGGGACGCAACGGCCTCAACCGCCGCATCGGCAATGCGCTGCGCCGGCTCGCCCTGAAGGACGGCGTGTCGCTGCGCCAGTGCCCGCGCACCGGTACCTGGCTGTTTCCGGCGGAGTTCGGCCGAGGCTGGATGCGCACCCATGGAGCCGCCTTGGTCCGCCAGCACAACGGCGCGGCGATCGGCCAAGGCGTGCTCAGGTTCCCGGATCGTCGCGCGCGGTCCCCGGACGCGCCGGACAGCGCCACCCCGTCCGCCTGACCCACCTGCAGGGAACGATCGCCCATGTCCTGGACCGACACCGAACTGGCGGCCCTGAAGGCGGCCTATGCCTCGGGCACGCTGCGGGTGAGCTACGACGGCCGGAGCATCGAGTATGCCAGCGAGGCCGATCTCATCAAGCGCATCCGGACCATCGAACGCGCCATAGCCGCGTCCTCCGGCACCCGGCCGCCCGTGGCGGGGTTCGCCTCCTTCAGCCGCGGGTAGACCGATGGCTTGGTTCAACACGGTCGTGCCACGCTGGCTGAAGCGCCGGCTGACCCGCGGCTATGACGGGGCCGGGCGGGGCCGCCGCACCGACGGCTGGCGCACGCCGTCCAGTTCGGCCAATGCCGAGGTCGCCGCCGCCGGCACCCTGCTGCGCGACCGGGCCCGCGATCTGGTGCGCAATAACCCGCATGCTGCCAAGGCCGTGGCGGTGCTGGTCAACAACCTGGTCGGTGCCGGCATCACCGCCCGCGCCGCCACCGGCGATCCCGATCTCGACCGGCTCGCCAACGCGGCGTGGTCCCGCTTCCAGGAGCGCTGCGACGCCGACGGCCAGTTGGATTTTGCCGGGCTGCAGACCCTGGCGGTGCGGGCCATGGTCGAGAGCGGTGAGGTGCTGGTGCGCCGGCTGCCGCGGGGAACCCGCAGCGAGCTGGCGGTGCCGCTGCAGCTCCAGGTGCTGGAGGGCGATCTGCTCGACAGCGCCCGCACCGAGAGCTTGGCCGCGGGCGGCCGGATCATTCAGGGGGTGGAGTTCGACGCCGACGGCCGGCGCCGGGCCTACTGGCTGTTCCCCGACCATCCGGGCGAGGTCTTGCTGCCCGGCCGCGGCTGGGGGGTGAGCAAGCCGCTGCCCGCCGGGGAGTTCCTCCACCTCTACGAGAAGCAGCGCCCAGGGCAGGTCCGCGGCGTGCCGTGGCTAGCGCCGGTGATCCGGCGGCTGCGCGACCTCGACGACTACGAGGAAGCCGAACTGGTACGCAAGAAGATCGAGGCCTGCGTCACCGCCATCGTGTTCGGTGCGGAGGATGGCGACGAAGGCATCGCGCCGTCGGTGGTCGATGCCGACGGCCGCCGGGTCGAGAGCTTCGAGCCGGGGCTGATCGCTTACGCCCGCGGCGGCAAGGACATCAAGTTCAGCCAGCCGGCCACCGTCGGCGGCTACGGCGAATACAAACGGGCGATGCTGCACACGGTGGCAGCCGGTGCCCGCATCACCTACGAGCTGCTGTCCAGCGACCTCAGCCAAGTCAACTATTCCAGCATCCGCGCCGGGCTGGTCGAGTTCCGCCGTTGGATCGATGCCCTGCAGTGGCAGGTGGTGATCCCGATGCTGTGCGAACCGGTCTGGCGCTGGTTCGTGGACACCGCGTTTGCCGCCGGTACCTTGCCGACGGCGGAGATCCGGGCGGAATGGCAGCCGCCGCGGTTCGATGCGGTCGACCCGCTCAAGGACGCCATGGCCGACCTGCTGGCGATGCGGTCGGGCACCCTATCGCTGCCGCAAGCGATTGCCCGCCAGGGCTACAACCCGGAGGCGCTGCTCAATGAGATCGCCGCCACCAACGCGCTACTCGACCGGCTGGGCCTGATCCTCAACAGCGACCCGCGCCGGGTCACCAAGACCGGGGTCGCGCAATCGGCCGCCGACACCGCCCCACTGGATGAGCTGGCCGCCAAGCTGGCGGCCGATTGACCCCTGCTGCCCTGCCAATCCTGGAGACACGCCGATGGAGAGAACCATCGCGGTGCCGTTGCTCACCCGCGCCGCGACGTTGGCGCCCGACACCTTCAACGACGCCACCCGCTCGGTGACCGTGGTGTGGTCCACCGGCGCCCGGGTTCGGCGCACCCCCTGGTTCGGCGACCCGTTCGACGAGGAGCTGAGCCTCGAGCCTGGTCACGTTCGGCTCGACCGCCTGAACGACAAGGCACCGGTCCTCAAGGTCCACGACCTCACCAGCCTGGAGGCGGTGATCGGCGTGGTCGAACCCGGCTCCGCCCGGATCGTGGGCGGCCAGGGTCTCGCCACCCTGGTGTTCAGCGACCGGCCCGAGGTGGCGCCGATCGTCGGTGACATCGGGGCCGGCATCTTGCGGGCGGTGTCGGTCGGCTACCGGGTCCACCGCTACGACATCCACCAGGCCGAGGGCCAGCCCGAGCTGTGGCGGGCGGTCGATTGGACCCCGTTCGAGATTTCCCTGGTGCCGGTCGGCGCCGATCCGGGCGCCGGCCTGCGCAGCAGCGAGACCGTCGCCCCGTGCCGGCTGGTGCCCGTCGCCGGCCCCACCACCCACTCCCCTCGTCAACCGCAAGGAAAGAAGCCCATGACCGCCACCAGGCAAGACCCGGCGCCGCCGGAGCTCCAAGTCTGCGCCGACTGCCCAACGCCCGAAGACTGCCGTGCCAACGGCCTCTGCGCCAAGACCGGCGAAGCCTTGACGCCGGTGCCCAATCCCGCGCCACCGGCTCCGCCGGCATCTCCATCGACGCCCGCTGGTGGAATGGCTGTCCACAACCGTTCCCAACCGCGAGGAAAGAAGCCCATGACCGCCACCCGGCAGGACCCGGCGGACTATCTGTGCGCTGATGGCTCTCACCCGACCGAAATCGTCGGCGACGATGGGGTCCCGGTGCTGATCTGTGGCGATGGCTCGACGCCTATGCCGCAGGCTCCTCCACCCGCGCCCGCGCCGGCCGGTGAGACCGCTCAGCGAGCGATCGAAGCCGAGCGCAAACGGATCACCGCCATCTATACCGCCCAAACCAAGCTCGGGGTTGAACGCACGGTGGCGGATGATCTGGTCCAGCGCGGCATCGGCCTCAACGAGGCGCGCGCCGCCCTGATCGATGCTGCCGCTCTCCAGGCCAGCCGCACCGCGGTGTTCCCCCATGTCTCGATCCCGCTCGGCGGTCGGGATGAGCGGCAAACCCGGGTGGAAGCGGTGACCAATGCGCTGCTGCACCGGTTCCTGCCCGCCCAGTTCAAGCTGACCGATCCCGGCCGCGACTACCGCGGCATGACGCTGTTGGAGCTGGGGCGAGAGTTCCTGGCCGCCGACGGTGTGCGCGTCCGCGACCTCACCCGCGATGAGATCGCCACCCGCTCCCTGATGGCCACCGCCGACTTCCCCGCGGTGCTCGGCAACGTCGTCAACCGCACCCTGCGCCAGGCCTACGAGGTGACGCCGCGCACCTTCACCGGCTTCTGTCGCCAGGTGCTGGCGCGCGACTTCAAGGACATGCACCGCGTCCAGCTCGGCGAAGCACCGTCCCTGGAAGAGGTGCCGGAGGGCGGCGAGTACAAACGCGGCGCCATCCTTGAGGCAAAAGAAACCTACCGCATCCGCACCTTCGGCAAGACGGTGGCGATCACCCGGCAGGTCATTCTCAACGATGACCTCGACGCCTTCACCCGGCTGCCGGCCCTTTATGGTGCTGCCGGTGCTAACCTTGAAAACGACGTGGTCTGGTCGGTGTTTACCGCCAACCCGGCAATGGCCGACGGCAAGGCCCTGTTCCACGCCGATCACAAGAACCTGGCCGGCACCGCTGCCTCTCTGTCGGTGGACAGCATCGGCAAGGCGCGGGCCGAGATGGCCCGGCAGACCGGGGTCGATGGCCAGACCGTGATCAATGTCCGGCCGGGGTTCCTGATCGTCCCCGCCGCCCTGGAGCTGAAAGCCGACCAGCTCCTGTCCCAAACCCTGCTGCCGGCCAAGAGCGCCGACGTGGTGCCGCCCTCGATCCGGTCGCTCACTCCGGTTTCCGAGCCGCGCCTCGATGCCGCCAGCACCACCGCTTGGTTCCTGGCCGCCAATCACCTTTTGTCTGTCCTACCGCTCCGCTGCTTGAGGACAGCCAGATCGACACCATCGAGTACGCCTATCTGGAAGGCCAGCAGGGCATGGTCGAGAGACCCGAAACGGGTTCGAGGTCGATGGCGTCGAGATCAAATGCCGGCTCGACTTCGGCGCCAAGGCGATCGACTGGCGTGGTCTTTACAAGAACGCCAGTTCCTGAAGCCTTCAGCCTGGAAAGGACCATCCAATGCGCAATTACATCCAGTCCGGTGACACCCTGACCGTGACCTGTCCCGCCGGTGGCCTCACGAGCGGGGCGGGCGTGCTGGTGGGCGCCCTGTTCGGGGTGGCGGTCACCAACGCCGCGGAGAACCAGCCGGTACCGCTCGTGACCCGCGGCGTGGTCGAACTGCCGAAGCTGGCGACCGCGGTCCTGAACCAAGCGGACGTGGTGGCCTGGGACGCCGCCAACAAGCGCTGCGATGTCCCCGGTACCGGTAAGGCACCGATCGGCGTCGCGGCGGCGACCGCCGGTAACGGCGCCGCCACCGTCCAGGTCCGCCTCGACGGGGTCGCCACCGCCACGGCCTAAGCCCACCACCGCATCCCAGTTGCCGTTTGACCGTGGCCGCCCTCCGGGCGGTTTTCTTTATGCGCGGGGGAACCCAATGAACCATGCCACCGAGCTGATCAACCGCCTGATCGACGACTGGGAGGGCGGCTACACCGACCATCCGAACGACCGTGGCGGCCCCACCAACTTCGGCATTACCCAGCGTGTCTATGGCGATTTTCTCGGCCGGCCCGCCGCGGCCGAGGAGGTGCGGCTGATGCCAAGGTCCCACGCAGTTGCGATCTACCGCAGCCGCTATTGGGACAAGCCGAAGATCGCGCTCTTGCCGGAGCCGCTGCAGCCGGTGGTGTTCGACATGGGCGTCAACCACGGCCCGAAGACCGCAGTGAAACTGCTGCAGCGCGCGTTGGGCGATCTCGGCCGCCGTGTCGGCGTGGACGGCATCATCGGCAAGATCACCAGCGGCGTCGCAGCAAGGGCCGTCGCCGACCTCGGTGCCGCCGCCGTAGTCAACACCGTCTGTGACCGCCGCCAGGGTCGCACCGACAAGATCATCGCCGAAGACCCGACCCAGGCCTGCTTCGCCAAGGGGTGGCAGCGTCGGTGCGACAGCTTCCGGGTTCCGGCCTGACCTTACCCCCTATCCAGCCATCTGCCGCGTCTCGCGGCGGGGTGCGCCCGGCCGCGTCCGCGGCCAAGCCCGAGAGGAGATCATGACCGATTTCGCTGCAACGAACGGCAACGGCAATGGAAGCAAACTGCCCGTCCTGCCGGTTCTTTCGATCTTGTCAACCGCCTCTGTCGGCGCGTTGACTGCGTGGATATTTCGTGCTGACGATCGATTATTCGGATTGATCCGGGATGTTCCGACACGAGCCGAATTGCAAGTCTTACGCAACGATCTCACTGGCCGTCTCGACCGGATCGACGCCGCCCTGGCTGCCGCCCTCGCGGCCCAGCGCACCCCCGCTCTCCCCTGAGCAACCACTTTGTCCAACAAGGAGATGTACCATGTCGAGCACCGCTCTGTTCTACCTTCTCGACCGTGCCCGTGAGTCCTCCTCCTGGCGCGGGATCGTCTGGCTCCTGACCGCCTTCGGGGTGGCGGTGACCCCCGAGCAGGCGGCCGCCATCATGGCCGCGGGTGCGGCGCTGGCGGGCCTGATCGCCGTGTTCACCAAGGATCAGCCGCCAACCACGGCATCCACGGCACCCTTGGCGTAACGCCATGGACCCGGCCCAGCTGGTGGTGGATGCCGTCTTCCGCCAGTTCGGCCGGCCGGCAAGCTGGTGGCCGGCCGGCGGCGGCGAAGCGGTGTCGGTCCGCGCCATCCCCAAGCGGCCGGACGCGGTGGTCAGCTTCGGCGACACCGCCATCCTGTCGCCCACCGCCGTGTTCGAGGTCCGGGTGTCGGAGGCTCCCGACATCCGGATCGCCGACCGGCTGATCGTGGACGGGCTGGCCTACGCCGTCCAATCGGCCAAGCGGCTCGACGAATTCTTGTGCGCTATCGCTTCGCTACTTGAGCGAGTGCCGGCTCGTCTGGACACTGGAAGCCTATGCCCTGGCGCCCGAAGATCCGCTGCCCCATCCACGACCGCTGCCGGAACCGGTCACTCCGCCGGATCTCTGGGACGGCAGCTACAGCACCCCCGCCGAGATCAGCTTGATGGCCGGGCACGTCGTGGTGCTGACCGGGGCCGGGTTGCTGACGCTGGCCCGCGCCGATGCGGAGGCCACCGCCCGGGTCGCCGGGGTGGTGGTTCAGGCCGCCGCCGCCGGCCATACCGCGCAGTGGACGGTCGATCGACCGGTGGATCGGACCGACTGGTCGCCGGTGCTGGAGAGCGGGTCGGCGCAGCTGGTCCCTGGCACCGCCTATTTCCTGTCCGCGGTCCTGGCGGGCGGGATCACCGACACCCCGCCGGCCACCCCCGGCGCCTGGGTGGTTCCCGCGGGCCGCGCGGTTGGTCCCACGGCCTTGCACGTCGCCCTGGGCCAGCCGGTTCGGCTCTGACCCGCGCGGGCGGTTTCCGTCCTCGCCACTCACTTTCAATAGGAGGTCGCCGCCATGGCGGACCGTAAGCCACTCGTGCTCATCAACGGCCAGTTGGCCCAGCTTCCCGACGGCGACGTGTTGGTCGGCACCGTCTCGGAAGTGGACGTCACCGAGATGCAGGCCAAGGAGGCGGTCAGTGCCGGCATGGCCATGTACTGCTCCGCCGCCTTCGAGGTGTTGAAGGCCGCCAATGACACGGCCGCCAAGGCCGAGGTGATGGGCTTGGCCAAAACCGATGCCGCATTGGACGCCTATGTCAAGGTCCAGGGCGAGGGCTTCTTCGAGTTGGCCGATTGGACCGCGGCCACCGGCAGCGCCGCGCTCGCTCCCGGCCAGGAGTATTTCCTCGACGCCACCGCGGGTCTGCTGACCAGCACGCCGCCGGCTGCCGGCTATTCGGTCCTGGTCGGCCGGGCAGTCAAGCCGACCGTGCTGCAGCTCAAGATCGGCACCCCGATCGCCCTCTGAGGATAGGGCCGGCTCCGGTTCTCGGACAGCGGCCGGCCGATCCCGCCGATGCGTATCAAACTCTCCATAAACGAAGCCGAGCCCGCCGCGCTTGCCGGCGTGGCGGACGCGGCTTCGGCCGCCGCCCTGCAAGCGGTTACCGAGGCGACCGAGACGCTCAAGCTGGCCTTGCGGGACCAGGTCACGGGCGCCGGGCTGGGCCAGCGGCTCGCCAATTCCTGGCGGTCGCGCGTGTTCGCCAATCAGGGCAGATCGCCCGCGGGAATGGTCACCAGCACGGCCCCGCACATCATCCAGGCCTTCGACGAAGGCCCGACCATCGTTGCGCGCAACGGATCGCGCTGGCTCGCCATCCCAACCGAGGCGGTACCCCGCCACCCGCGCGGCCGGCGGATGAGCCCGGTCGAGGTGGAGGCCCAGTTCAACCGCGATCTCCGCCTGATCCCGGCCCGCACCGGCCGGGCCGCCCTGTTGGTGATGGACCAGGTGGTGGCCGCCCGCTCCGGCCGCGGGGTCCGGCCGGCAACCGAGCGCCGTTTGGCCCAAGGCCGCAAGCCCCAGCCGGTGCTCATGTTCGTGCTGGTGCCGCAGGTGACCTTGCCCAAGCTGCTCGACCTCGACGCCGCCGTGGCCGAGGCTGAACGCGCGTTTCCCGATCTGGTGATCGAGCGCCTTGAAGGAGAAAGGTGAGACCATGCCGAGCAAACGCGAAGCGGCGCTGATGGCGCTGCACGCGGCGTTGACCCGCGTCCCCGGTGCCGTGGTCGAGCGGGATGCCGTGGTGCCCGAGCACATTCTGCCCGGTGGGCTGCTGATCCTGCGCGACGGCGAGCCAGGGGAGCCGGAAATCACGCTGTCGCCGCTCTCCTACCACTACGACCACGCCGCCGCGGTGGAGGTGTTGGTGCAGGCAGCCCCGCCGGCCGCCCGCGCTTTGGCGCTCGACGGCTTGCTACGGGCGATCGCTGGCGTGCTTGCTGCCGACCCGACCCTCGAAGGTGCCGTGGACTGGCTCACCTGGTCGGCGCCCCGCACCGAAGACCTCGCGGTTCCGGGGGGCCCCGGCATCAAGGGTGCCGTGCTGACGGTCACCCTGACCTATTCGACACCCGATCCCCTGACCTGAACACCCATTGGAGAGACCGCCATGGCACGCGCCGTAGGCGCCAACGCCCGCCTTGCGGGCAAGTTCGAGACCGGGTACGGCACCGCCGCCACCGGCGACTTTGCCCTGCTGCCGTTCATCAGCTGCGATCTCGGTGCGGAACAGCCGCTGGAGGCCAACGACGTCCTCGGGTTGGGGCGGGAACCGGCC